>CAWJDN010000207.1:0-14418 GCA_963840985.1 uncultured Acidobacteriaceae bacterium | reverse complement strand
ATCTCATCGGTTTCAAGGTCTCCGGCGATGGCGCGCTGCTCGGTGTGGGCAACGGCGATCCCAACTGCCAAGAGAGCGACAAGGAGCCTAAACGCTCTCTTTTCAACGGACTGGCGCAGTTAATTGTGCAGTCCACGAGGCGCGCTGGCGAGATCCATATCGAGGCGGTGAAGGAAGGCTGGGAAGGCCCCGAACTGACTCCGGCCAAGCTGGTGATCGTCACCCGAAAGGCCGAATTGCAGCCGGCGGTTGGATAACGCGCAGCGCGGTGTGCATCGTGCCCAATGGTATACTCACAACGTCAGGCGCGTGTCCGCGCCGCTATTTTTTCTCTCTCTGAGGTTCTCATGTCCGGCCATTCAAAGTGGGCCACCATCAAGCACAAGAAGGGCGCGCTGGATGCCAAGCGCGGCAAAATATTTACCCGCCTGATCCGGGAAATCACCATCTCCGCCAAGGGCGGCGGCGGCGATCCTGACGGCAATCCCCGGCTGCGCACCGCCATCCTGGCGGCTAAAGCGGAAAACATGCCGCAGGAGAACATCAAGCGAGCCATCCAGCGTGGCACAGGCGAACTGGAAGGGGTCAACTACGAGGAGATCACCTTCGAGGGTTATGGTCCGGGCGGAGTGGCCATCCTGGTGGATGTGCTGACCGACAACCGTAACCGCGCGGTGAGCGAGATTCGCCACGCCTTTACGAAGAACGGCGGCAACCTGGGCGAGTCCGGCTCGGTGCGCTTCATGTTCCACAAGAAGGGGCTGATCGCCGTGGAAAAGTCGGCGGCCAGTGAAGAGAAATTGATGGACATTGTGCTGGAAAATGGCGGCGAAGACCTGAACGACGAAGGCGACACGTGGGAGATTATTTCCGATCCGGCCGACCACGAGAGATTAGCCGCAGCCATCAAGGCTGCAGGCATTCCCACGGTGATGAGCGAGGTGACGATGGTCGCCTCCACCTACACAAAGTTGGAAGGTACGGCTGCCAATCAGATGATTCGCCTGCTCGAAGTTCTGGAAGATTGCGACGACACACAAAATGTCTATTCGAACTTTGATATGGACGCCGACCAGATGGAAGCTGCGGCCGGCTAAACATAGCTGGAAGACGATCACGGGACCGCCCGATAGTGGCGGCCTTTTTATGGAGATACAAAAGTTCTCATCCAGGGGAGGAAAGAACGTTGACTCGAATTGTAAGACTTTTCGCGTTTGTCTTGATGGCAGGAACAATGATCGCCGCAGCCCAAACTTCGGGCGGCCAAGCCACCGCCACCGGTCCGGCAGCGGCTAACCCGGTTGCCCATGTTCGTAATGCAAAAAGCTGGGAGTACGGCCCCTTTGTCAGCTATGGCAACGGCATCGGCGACCGCTCGGATTACAGGTTTCTCTCAGCCGGCTTTCAGATGGCCAAGCCTCTCACGCCGGTTCTTCATGCCGGTATATTAAGCGGCCAGTTTGTGTTTGGCGGCAACATCATGCCACTTTGGCAGGCCTACACACCGGCTGCGCACACAGAGACATTTATATGTATCGTAGGCGGGACACCCACGCCATGCGTTCTACCGGTTGCCGGCGGCACCTATCGTGGCGTCAGCATCACACCGGTCATTTTCCGCTGGAACTTCCTGACCCAGTCGCGGCGCATTCAGCCCTGGTTCCAGGGCGCGGGCGGGATTATCTATACCACTCGCCAGTTCCCGCCGAGTTTTTCGAGTGCGCCGGGGTACCCCGTCGACGGTTCGACCAGTGTGTGGAACTTTTCGCCGCAAGGCGGCGTGGGCATCCACTACTTCACCCGCGACAAACGCTCCATTGACCTGGGAGTGAACGCCATGCATATCTCCTCTGCCTCGCTGGGCGACCGCAACCCCGGCGTCAATGCCATCATCGAGGTGCAGGTGGGCTACACTTTCTGGAAATGAGTTTGTAAAACAAGGGAGTTCTGGCCCGCGGCCGAGCCCAACTCGCTATCAACATCCGAGCGGGTTAGCGATTGGATGCGTCTATTGATTGGGCTCGACGCACAAACCAGGATTCTGGAGCGCTGCATTGTGGCTTCCATAGTTTGGCGGAAGAGGCGTGAACGGCCAGGCCGGACTAGAAGGCACATCGGATGCAGCCAGCGCGTAAAATGAAGAGGGAACAGAAACGGCAAGCTGGACATCGAGTGCGGGTAAGCGTGGGCTTTCAGGCCGGCTTTCACGCATGAATTCTTGAATTGCCGCAACTGTGGAGGATGATTTTTTGAAAGCTATTCTGAGAATTTCAATTCCGGCTATCTTGCTTGTCGCGGCGGCCTCGGCGCCTGCTGCGCAGTTGTCCACCGATGCCCGAACCGCCATTCCACATGATGTGCAGCAGTTGGTGGCCATCGACTACCACGCCATGGAGAATTCGCCCTCGGCCATGAATCTGCGTGAACGCGTTATGCCGCCCGAGCTGAAACGATTTGAGGATGCGCTGCGCAAGTCCGGACTGAACGAAAACCACGATGTTGAATCGTTGGCCTTTGCCCTCTTCCGTCCCAAGGCCGATGGTGACCAACTGAATACGGTCGGCGTCGCCCAGGGGCAGTTCTCTGTGACGGATATTACGGCCAATTTCCGCAAGCAGCAAGTGAAGTCAAAACTGGTGCGAACCAATAGAGTATGGCCGCTGGCTAAAACCGGCATGGTGGTATGCTTCGTTGACCCCTCCACCATGGTTTTTGGCGACGAGGATGCAGTTTACAAAGCACTGGACGCTCGTGACGGGCTTGCTCCCAATTTGCTCACCAACGGGCCCATGATGGACGCCATGAAGGCCGTGGACTCCGAGCCCTTATGGAGCATCCTCGACCAGAAGGGTACGCAGACCATGATGAAACAGGTGCTGGGCGAGGCTGGTTCGCTGACCGACTACGAAAGCGTGCAGAAGCGGCTGGTAGCCTCTTGGTACTCGATGAACTTTCAGCACGGCGTGAAATTCGACCTCACCATCTCTACCGGCGATACCTTTGCCGCGGCCACGCTCTCTTCGCTCCTGTCGGCCGCGCTGGCGGTGCGCAAGATGAGCGGATCGGATGCAGAGAAACAGGCGTTGAGCGACACCTCCATCTCCTCCGACTCCGGGCGGCTGTCGATCCACTTCGCCACCTCCGATGCGGAGTTCAGCAGCCTCTTGCAATCCCCGCTCTTCAAGGGCATTGTGCGCTAGAGAAGTATTTTGTAGATTCCATTCGGCGGACCTGAGGACGATTCTCTCCTGAATCGCCCCGACTTCCCCTACCTCGAAATCAGGCGCCGGCCGCTGATGGATGCAGCACTCTCGTGCATCTCACCATTTAGAACCTATTTATCTTGACTTCCGCGTTAGTCAGATGGGGATAAAACTCTACTTTTTCTCCAGGCAAGAGCAAAATCTCGATCCGGCCCTCTTGCCGCTCGGCTAGCATAGGCCCTTCCACCTGCGTCTTTCGTCCATCGTTTCCCGTGTACTGCACTTTAAGTGGCCCGCTGCCGCGCAACTGGATGCGATAGGGCAAGACAGCGCCAGCAGCCAATGTGTTGGCTCCGAAGCTGGCGCTGGGATAATCGACTTCAAGCAATTGAATCGCGCCGCCTGTGCGGTTCTCGACCGTAGTATCCACGTGATAGGAGTGGCAGGCTGCGAGAGTAAAAAGCGACACAGACAGAATCGCCAAATGTTTCATATCTGCTTCCCGTCCGCGCCTTCGGCTGGGTTCTGATCCGCCAGCTTCTTTTCCATCCGCTCCAACCGCTTCAGCAGCTCCGGCAGCCGCTGGAAGATGGTCACCGCCCGCAACCACACGCGGTTATCGAAGCCCGGCGAACCTGAGATAACCTTTCCCGCCGGAATATCGTGCGAGATGCCGCTCTGCGCGGTCAGAATCACGCCGTCGCCCACCGTGCAGTGGCCGGCCACGCCTGCCTGCCCTGCCAGAATGACATTGTTGCCCACCATCGATGAGCCGGCCAGGCCGGTCTGCGCGCAGATCAGCGTGTTCTCTCCGACATGCGAGCCGTGGCCTACCTGGACCAAATTATCTACTTTAGTTCCGTCGCCAATCTCCGTTGCGCCCACTGTCGCTCGGTCTACGGTGGCGTTGGCCTGCACGTCCACACGGTTGCCCAGCCGGACCGGACCCGACTGCGGAATCTTCTCCCAGTGGCCATCCTCGTTCTTGGCGAATCCGAAGCCGTCTGCGCCGATGATGACGCCATTTTCGAGGGTCACGTTGTCGCCTAGAACGCAGTTCTCCCGAATCACGGCGTGTGCATGGGCAAAGAAATGGCTGCCCACCTCGACGCCGGGATAAAGAACTACATGGGGCAGCAGAGTGGCGTGGTCGCCCAGTTTGACGCCGGGACCGATCACCACGTACGCCCCAATGTGCGCTCCCTCGCCGATGACCGCCGTGGAGTCGATCACCGCCGTCTGATGGATGCCGGGTGAATAAGCCGGTGGCTGATAGAAAAAGCCCAGGGTTCGTGAAAAGGCGTGGTAAGGGTTCTTGATGCGCAGCGTTGCCGCCTCAATCTCCGGGAACTCCGGCTCGACCAGCACGGCGGCCGCATTTGTCTTGCGCGCCAGGCCCGCATACTTGGGATTGGCCACGAAGGTGATCTCCGTCGGCCCGGCCTCCTCAATCCCTTTTACGCCAGTGATTTCCAGCTTCGCGTCTCCGCGCAGTTCCGCACCCAGCCTCTTTGCCAACTCGCCTAGCTTCATGGCAAGAATTGTACCGGAATGACAGCGGCAGCCGCTGTGCACTAGCTGGAATGCGAAATCCTGGCTCGTCTACTCACCAGCCGTCTCCTGCGGAAATAGCTCCGGCTGCTCTGTTGCCCGACTGGCTGCATCGGTCCGCTTGCGGCTTGCCGCGCCGATAAGGCTCACGACTTCCAGAGTCTGAATCGCCTGCCGAGGCACGTATATTCTCTGCGTGTTGGAGCGTGTGTCGGGAGGGGTGAGCAGCAATCCGGCGCCATCCACCAGCGCGCGGTCATTGGCCGCCAGGCCCTCCAGCTCCTCGCCGTCGGTCAGGGTCATGCGCAGCCAGAGGCCGGGAGTCCGAGGGCGGATGGAGAAGCGCTTGTGCAGCAACCGCTCCGGATTGGCAGTTTCTCCCGCAGGGAAATCGCGAACGTAACAGACCCACTTTACCTGTTCCCAACCGATGCGCAGCACTTTGCCGCCGAGATCCAGAATCTCCAGCTCCGCCGCATCATGTCCAAAACTGCCCCCCGCATAGCCGGCGCACCAGTCGCGGCTGAACTTGCGTACGATGACTGGTTTGCGCTGAGAGGCCATTGCTTTGGATTGTCGCACGGCGCGCTATGCCGGGAAGGGAAAAAGCTGCATATTTGGTGCACTGGGGCATAGCAAACCGGGCCGAGTTGTGTTAAGGTACTGGTTTGCATCCCATGCAGGAGCCTGCTGTAAGAGCAACCGCATCAGGCACTTGGCTGTGGAAATCAGATAGCGGAAGCAGGAAGCGGAATGCCCGACTACATCTATCTTATGGAAAACCGTCTGTCGGCGGACCAGCAGAGTGCCTTGCGCCATGTGCGCGAAGCTGCACGCGAGGCGGGCACAATTCTGTTTCTTACCGGGGACGCGGTGCGCGACCTGACCAGCGGCCACGCCGTCCGCGATCTTGAAGTTGCGATGCATGGAAATGCCCTCAAGTTAAAGAAAACAATGGTGAAAATGGGCGCCAAGGTATGGGGCGAGGACGAAGATTCCCGCGCTCTATACTTATGTTTTCCCGGCACGGTTCGCCTCGATCTGGTCAGCACGCACCGCGTTGAATATCCCAAGCCCGGAAAGACCGTTTATCATCCAGCTTCCATCCAGGAGGATCTCCACCGCCGCGACTTTACCGTCAACGCCATGGCCATCTCCCTCAACGAGGGATCCTTCGGACTGCTCATGGACCCCATGAACGGTGCCGCGGATATCGAGTCCCGGACGCTACGTCTGATCTCCAACTATGGTTTCCTTGAAGAGCCCTCCCTGCTGATTCGCGTCACTCGCTATATGGCGCGGCTGGGCTGGGAGATGGACCCCAGAACTCGCGCTCGTTACTTGAATGCCAGGGAAGAAGGCGTGATAGAGCGTCTTTCCAACCAGGCCCGTAAGCGGGAATTGGAACAAATCGGCCACGAGGAAGAGGGGCTGAAGGTTTTACGGGCGCTCGAAGCCGAGGGCTGGATGAAGGTATTGTTCCCTGTCTGGACCTCCTACAAGGCCGACGAGGCAGGGCTGACGGCTTTGCACGATCTGGCCGTTGAGCTACTCCTGCAGGGCGTTCATGCCGATACGTCAGCAGCGCAGATGCGCTTGTTGACCGCCAAGCTGTCAGGTAGGGAACAGTCCGCCCTGAAGAAGCAAATGCTGCGTCCCGGTTTCGTCGATGAGTGGAGTGACCTGGACTCGCTGGCTGCGGGATATGCCAAAGTGCTGCTCGCCAAGCAGAACGCTACGCCTTCGATATGTCATAAGCTCTTTTTGAGCTATGACCCGGAAGCTGTTCTCTGGCTTGGGTTTACCAGCAAGGACGCAGCCGTCAAGGAACGCTTCAACCTTTTCCTCAAGGTCTGGCCTGCAATGCGCCAGCAGATTCCTTACGCGTTGATGCAGGAGATGCGCATCACAGCCGAACTGCCTTCTTACGGGGAGATTGTGCAGACGATATTCTTGCAACTGATCGACGGCAAACTCACCACTCCAGAGGAAGCCCGCGCCTTCCTGGAGCCGTATTCACCTCCCGCTCCGCCGCCTCAGGTCGTCATCAAGCGGCCACGCGTAAAGCGCGGCGCAGATGCCAAGCTGAAAGGGGACTCCTTCGACGAGGAGTCCGAGGTCCACGTGGAAGACGAAGAGGATCTTGACGACATACCTGGAGTTGAGGACGATGTCCTTGATCTGGGCCTTGCACTACCCAAAATTGGCGTGGAGATCGAGATCACCGATGAATCCGTTGCTGATGCCGGTGAAGACGAGGATGATGAGGAGGACCGGGCAGAGAAGACACTTCCCAAGCCGGTTCCGGTTAAGGGCATCCCCAAGGTACAGACCCAACCCAAGCAGGAAAAGGCAGATAAGCCTAAGCAGGCGCCACGGCTACAGGCTCAACCAAAACAGGAATCCAAACCTACGCCAGCCAAGGCTGCGCCCGTAGTAGCCAAAAAGCCAGTTCCGCAGAGCAAGCCAGTTGCTCATAAGGAAAAGATGCCGGTCAAGGATAAGGTGAAGGCTAAGGCCAAAGCTGCTGCTAAGCCCACGGCCAAGACTAAGGCAAAGACTCCTAAGTCCATGCCTGTAAAGAAGAAGCCTGTTTCTACACATAGCCGAAAGCCAGCTAAGACTGCCAAGCCGGCAAAGAAGCGCTAGAGGCGCTTAGCTGACTCTAATCCTCCCGGTCATGTCTTAAGCAGGCATAGCCGGACAGCACGCATATCTGATCCGGGCATCAACCGGTTGCCGCCACAGGCTCCGCGGCGAGGGCCATCGTCATAGTGCGGATCGAATCGATCACCAGGTCGGGTTGGTCGAGATGGATCCAATGCGCGCTTGATGGCGCAATCACTTGCCGCACGTTGTTGCCGATGCAGCGAAGGCGCTCGTCGGAGAGCGGCGATGATTTTCCCGGGGTCAGCACCAGCACGGGAATGTTCAAGATAGGTTCGGCGTTCTGCATCTCCCGGACGGTGTCTGGCACGGCTTCGATGTGGCTGCGCATGCCGGCGAAGTTGCCCGGCCGTGACCAATGTGCGGCAATAATGGGCCAGACCTCTCGTGGCATTTTGCTGACTTCATCTTTAACTCGGTCAAGTACATGCAGGCCTCCGTCCCCGGCGGCGCCGGCCAGGTGCCGTGCGGTGCGGCCTGAGCGTAGGAAGAGCGAGGTGACAGCCAGGCGGGCAACTCCGATTTGCGCAATGGGAATCGCAAAACGGAAGAGCTTCCTGCCGCGTTCGATCTCGGATTGCTTGTCCGGATTCATCGGCGGCCACTCTTCGATTCTCATTGGGTCCACGAGAACGATGCTGGCCACCTCATCCGGATAGTTAAGCGCAAAACGGCGCATCACCAGCCCGCCAAAGGAATGTCCTACCAGGATGTAGGGCGGCTGAATGGCGGCTTCCTCCAGCATTTGATGCAGTTCGACGGCGAGATTGGCGGGCGTGCGCGCCGTGCGGCAAGGGCTGCTCCAGCCCAAGCCGCCGCGATCATAGGAAACAGTCGCAGCAAAACGCGAAACTGGCCCCTGAATATGAAACCAGTTCAGATTGGTGGCTGCAATCCCAGCTTCAAAAAGAACCGTCGGGTATCCCGACCCCTTTTCTACAAAGTAGAGCCTGCGCCTGCCTCCGATATTGACCCAACGTCCCTCTCTGGTATAGCGCCTCCGGTCGAAATACCCACCGAGAGTTTGATACACAACGCCCGCCGTTATCAGGGCCACGGCCAAGCCGAGAATAGAGAAAAGAAAGTTCATTTACCATCCTGAAAATGCGTCAGTTGCGCGGGGTTGAAGTCCTTCACGTTGAGGTTTGCCTTCGGCGTGCCGCGGTCAATGATCAGCAGGGCTGAACCGGCCTGGCCGCGTATCTTCGCTTCAATCTGATGTGCCGACCAGACTCCGCCCTCCTGACGCAGTCCGAAGGATGTAAATTCCTTCATTGCGCCATTTTTCAGCGTCTTTTCAACATACACCGGAAAGCCGTTGCCGTGATCCAGCCAGCTCTTGACCTGAATGTAGTGCGTCTTTTCCGTCGCGCCCGGCGTGCTAATTACAACGTCGCAATCACGCGCGCCAAACTTCGTTTGATCGGATACCGTTTGCCCCTCCCAGAAGTACTGATCTTCCAGAAAATCCTCGTAGCTGAATCCAGCGCCCAGCGGACCATCACTCCACTTGTCAAAGGGCAGAATAACGGGATTTGCGTCTCCCGGGTGTGCAATTTGGACCACATTTCGCCCATTGGGCCTCATTTCCAGCAGAATGTGGGCGGGGATGAAGGCGCTAATCGATGGATTCGCATCCGACTTTGGGGCCATGCCAATATCCAACAGAACTCTCAGCACGCCGGGAAACCAGTGCGCCTTGATTGTAATGGGATAGCTGATGCGAACGCCATTCGCTTGCACCCGGACTAGATGGCCGCTGGCGCGATAATCCGCCGTCTGCAGGCGATGCCGTGAAGGCTCCAGCGCGGAGGAGGCATCCGCAGCCAATGCAGCAATTGGGACGAGCAGCGCTGCCGCCATTGCGGTAAGAGCGACTCTCATGCTTCGATCCTACCATCGCGTATACGAATCTGCCGCGCCGCCGCGTGCGCGATCTCGTTTTCGTGCGTCACCACAATCAGCGTCATCCCCCGCTGCTTCTGAATTCCCGTCAGGATTTCCATAATGCGCGCCGAATTAACGCTATCCAGGTTTCCTGTGGGTTCGTCCGCCAGCAGGATGGAGGGATTATTGGCCAGAGCGCGCGCAATGGCCACGCGCTGGCGTTCACCCGCGGAGAGCTCGTTAGCATACTGGTTGAGGCGGTGTTGGAGGCCCATTTCGCAGAGCAGGGCTTCAGCTCGTTCGACGCGGTGGTGTGCATCCTGGTTGATGGCGAACATCGGTACCTGCACGTTTTCAATGGCGCGCAGAGTGGGCAGAAGATAAAACGCCTGGAAGATGAATCCCACCCGATGGGATCGGTAGCTGTCGAGGTCAAAAGCTGTGTCGAGCACCGTGTTCTCAAAGAGGACTTCGCCGCTGGTGGGAGTGTCGAGTCCCCCGAGCAGTTGTAACAAGGTGGATTTGCCGCTGCCACTGGGTCCGCTGATGGCGAGAAACTCCCCTTGGGCGATGGAAAGATCGACGCCGCGCAGAGCCTCAATGCGCCCTTCGTCGTAGCTCTTGCATAGGTTGCGCACTTCCAGCTGGGGACTAATCATGGCGCAAGGCCTCCACAGCGCCGATGGCCATCGCGATGCCGCCCAGCGTCAGCAGCGTGCGCAGTCGCCGTCGCCATAGATTCTTCCATGTAAAACCTGTGAAGGAGAGTGTGCCGGCCATGACGTAAGGAAAGATCCTCGAAAAATGTGAAGTAGGGCTTGGGAGAGGAATCCAGACAAAATAACCGCTTACAAAGCTTACTCACAGCAGCCGCAGCCAATCCGCTGTTGCGAAAAGCCTTGCTTGGACACTCCGAACGTAAACGGACTCAATAAGCGACACGGCCATTGGGCCCGCTCAAAAGCCTGTTAGCGGTTGCCGCGCGAACCGCCTCCGCTGCCCTTGCGTGCCTGGTAGCAATCCCGGCAAAAGACCGGGCGATCGCCACGCGGCTCAAAAGGAACTGTTGTAGGCTGGCCGCAACCCGAACAAATCACAGGTGTTCCCTGTGCCGAGCCCGAACGGTAGCCGGAACCCCCCGAATCGCTCTTCTTTGCCTGACGGCAATTCTTACAACGTTTTGGGGTCGAATAACCACGTTCCTGAAAGAACGTCTGATCAGCAGCGGTGAAGGTGAATTCCTGCCCGCAATCGCTGCACGTAAGTTGCATATCTCCGGCCATGGGTCTCCTCGTGAAAATTGTACCGCTCTTCAGGCCTGTTCGTACAAGGAATCTTTTGAATCTAAAAAACTTGTGCCGGACTAGATATGCGGTCCAGTAACGACCAGGGAACAAGGCCCGGCCGGGCGAGTCCTAACAACCTGCCAGCAAGGCCCAAACCAGCTAGATCTCCCACCAGTCCAGCAGCTGGAAACGCGGGTAATAGAGGCCAGCGAGTACGGGCACGTCCCCGCCGTACAGGTTGCGTAGGAGGCTGGCATAGGCCTCGAGCTGAGGAGCGAAGAGCTTGCGCAGCCCTGGCAGGGCCTGGGCTGGGTCCAAACTGCTGGCATCGGTGGTCTTGAAGTCGATGATCCACCAGTAAACTTCACCTTTGGCGCCGGGAGTGGGGCCGGCCCTAAAGACGCGGTCCACGCGGACAGCATATAGGTCGCCGGCGACAACCCCTGCCCATGCCGCTTCGCTGACTGCGGTGGCATGAGGCGATAGAATCCACGAGCCGATGGGGTCATGGGAGGCTTTGAGCGCCAGCTGAAGGGCTTCAGCGGCAATTCTTACGGCCTGAGGTTGGTCCACGCCAACGGCGCGCACCTGGGCGGCAATGCGCGGCTCGAAACCGGCTAGAGCCGAGCGGGCAGCCTCCCAATCAAGCCTTGCGCGCTGGCGGGCCAGTTCTTCGAGCAGCGTGTGGACGGCCGTTCCCAAGGCGCGAGAGAGTAGTCCGCCCTCATGGCGGGAATAAAGCTGGGCGGGGCCAGTTCCCATTCCCAGCACAGAGGGTTCGCAGGCGGCTTGCGAGGAGGCTTCGGCTGGCTCGGCCCGGTAATCCGACGGAAGACGGCGCAGCAACGTGGGTTGGATGGGAGACGGCATGACGGCCAGATTGCTCTCGCCAGAGGCGGCGATGGATTCGATTTCCTGGCTCTCAGGGGTTTCCAAGGTGATTTTGGCGGCCTTCCACTCTTCAAAGCGGGCGCGAACTTCTTCTTCCAGAGCCGGCCAGGCCGTTGCCAGGAGGCTGTTTGCGGGTTCCACAAAGGTCAACTCCCCGTCTTGCTCCTTGCAGGCGGGACGGGCGAAGAAGTGCAGTTCTTCGCAGGCGCGGGTGGCGGCGACATAAAGTAGGCGTCGAGTCTCCTGCCTCTCGCGTTCACGATAGACGTGATCAACCCACTCCTTGGCCTTGCCGCGATCGGCGCCCTTGGGTTGAAATGGCGCGACCAAGAACTCGGTAATCTCGCCCGAGTCGTCCGGCTCGTCGAGCCCACGTTCCAGCCAGGTCAGCATCCTGGGTTTGCTGCGTCCCTCTCCAGCCTGCATCTCAGGGACGATGACCACCTCAAACTCCAGGCCCTTGGATTTGTGGATGGTCATCAACTGCACGCCGCAATCACTGCTGGCGCCGGGGTCGGGCAGGGCGGTGAGCTTATCGAGGGCGGCGGCAAGGCCGGGACCAAGCAACTCCGATTCGCCGCCCTGCAGGCGGTCCAAACAGCTCCAGAGAAGATCGATGTTAGCGCGCGCGGTTGCATCCACACAGGCTGCGCCGCCCAACCGCAGCCAGACGAGTTCAAGCCACGTTCCCAGCGAGGCCGTAGGATTTGCGGCGCGAAGGACAGGCGCTGAAGCAAGCGTGTCGAGTACGCGGCTGGCTGCTAGGCGGCCCCCATCGCTCAACAGCGAAAGCCGCTCGGCGATCAACTCGGGCACGGGCCGGAGGCGCGACTCAGGATCGTCGTTGCCGGCTATGCGGTGCAGGTCCTCGAGCGAAAGGCCGCACCAGGGGGTGCGCAAAACGCCCAGCCAGGCCACGCGATCCTGGGGATTGTGCAGGGCGCGGGCCAGGGCCAGCGCGTCGAGCACTTCGGGGCGGGTGGCGAGCTGTTCCAGTTCGACAGAGCGGAAGGGAATTCCCGCATCGCGCAGGGCCGCGGCGATGGGGACCAAATGTTTTTTGGCGCGGCCCAGGACAGCAATGCGAAATTTTATGTCTTCGCTTCGCTCACGGGCCAGACGTGCCTGATTCACGGAGCCTTGATGGTTGCGAATCAGGGTGACAATCTCTTCGATCTGTGTTGTGTGGGCGATTTCAATTTCATTCCTGGAATCAGCGGGATTTCCGCGCCCTGCCTGGGAGACAAAATCGAGATGCAAAGTAAACGGCGGGCCGGGTTTGGTTCTCTCCTCCCGCGCCGGTTTGGCTGAAGAGAAGGTAATGCCGCTGCCGTCGTCAGCCGCGAAAATTTGCTCGAAGGCATGGTTAAGCCGCTTGACCAGGCCAGGCGTGGTGCGGAAATTGGCTGTGAGGGAGACGGAATCGAAGAGCAGCGGTTCGGCGATTTGCGAATCAGGGCTGGGGAGTTCGAGGCCGAGAGATTTAACACGAGGGAAGAGCTCAGCGTCGGCGTCGCGGAAGAAGTAAATCGACTGCATGGGATCGCCGACCACAAAGCAGGTGCGGCCCGTGCGCTCGGGCCATGCGGCGATGAGGCTGGCGAGCAACTGGTGCTGGCGGCGGCTGGTGTCCTGAAACTCATCCACCAACAGGTGGCGGATATTGTCCGAGACATACATCGCGGCATCGGTGGGTAGATTATCTTCGCCCCGGAGCACGCGCTGGGCGCACTGCGCCACCTCGGTGAAGTCTACGGCGCCCGCCTCGGCAAAGACTATTTGCAGTTCGCCCGCAGCCCGTCGCAGTAGCGTGAAACAGGCCTTCACGATAATCCATTCTTCTTCGGTGTAGCGGACGAGAGGCAGATCGCGAACGGCAGCTAATGCGGCTTCGAGGCCGGGAACGGCAGCCAGTTCGGAAATCAGTTGGAGAATGCGGTTCTTCTCGCGTTTACAATCGGCTGGAAAGCCCAAGCGCTTATCTACTTGTTTGCGGAACGCCCCGTCGCTTGTGAGCAACAACGCGGCAAGATTAACGTGGGCTTGCCGAGTCTCTTCAAAGTCAACACTACCGGTAAACGAGGCGGAGGGAAACTCAACCAGCTCGGCGAGTTCACTATAAAGCTCGCCACCGCTATGACTGCAGGCAAACCGCGCCATTTCCAGTGCTTCGTCGCGCGCGCCGCTAACATGGTCAAGAAGTTCACTCAGCCCGAATAGTGCGTTGCGTACGGCATACACAAAAGGCAGTTCCAGCCGCTCGCGGAGCGCCTCCCAATCCGGCTCACGCTCTATTACAAATCCGTGCATCCAGCGGTCGCGGACTTTCAGCATTTCGACCAACAGGTTTTCCATCTCCTGCCAGCCGTTATCGCGCCACTTCAGTAGCTCTTCAATAGCCGTGCCGAGTTCCGAGTCTGTCTGGTCGACTTTTCTCAGGGCTTCGCGGGCTGCGCGGCGATAGAGTTCCTCGGGCTGCTCGGCGATGTCGATGCCGCCGCCAAAGCCGGAGAGCAGTGGTTGCTGCAAGGCCAGCTCGCGGCAGAATGAATCAATAGTTCGAATACGAAGCTGAGCGGGCAGGTCGAGCAGCTTCCAGCCCAGCGCCTGGGAGTGCAACAGTGCGCGATGGGCGAGTGCGGCCATCGAAAACTCATCAACATACTCATCGGAATCCGGAGCAGGGCGATCGGCGGCCTTTCTCAGTTCATCGAGAATCCGGTTGCGCATCTCGGCAGCTGCGGCGTTGGTGAATGTGATGGCGACGATCTCTCCGGGATCATCCACTTCACCCAGCAGTCGGAGAAAGCGGCGAGCCAGCAGGTCGGTCTTGCCGGAGCCAGCCGGCGCTTGCACCAGAATCGACAACTCAGGATCAAGGGCGCGTAGGCGCTCCTGCTGATCGGGAGGATATGGGCGGATAGGTCTATTCA
>CAWJDN010000206.1:0-16791 GCA_963840985.1 uncultured Acidobacteriaceae bacterium | reverse complement strand
GTTGTTGATGATGTGACCGAGGAATGAGTAACCGCTGTTGCTCAGGTCGTTCCACTTATAGTGGAAGTAAACTAACTGGCCGGTTGAGTCCGGCCGCGTCTGGCTGTTGTACCATGCGTCCAGCAAAATCGTTTTATCACTGCCCAACTTTGCATTTGTCGCGTTCTCCAT
Source organism: uncultured Acidobacteriaceae bacterium (assembly GCA_963840985.1). GTDB lineage: Bacteria > Acidobacteriota > Terriglobia > Terriglobales > Acidobacteriaceae > Telmatobacter. The sequence continues at coordinate 16,620 of CAWJDN010000206.1, read as the reverse complement.
CTCTACGCTGGCGAGCAAAAATGCTCCCACGCCTTTGGGATCATTGGCGACGACTTTCTCACCGATGTAATAGGCGTAGCTTCCGTCACGGTAAGGATCGCCGCCCAGGCCCGCGCCCTTTACCGTCCCGGTAAGGGAGACCTCATCGCCGTGGCCAGTCTGGTTGAAATGGGTCAGAATGCCCTGGTATCCGTGTGCAGCATTATTAAGATAGCGCGAGGGAAGATAGCCCTGGCGTACTCCTCGGGCCAGCGCATATACAAACATGCAGGAGGCGGAAGACTCCAGAAAATTACCCTTCTCGCTGGCCTTGTCGAGCACCTGATACCAGAGGCCGGATTTTTTGTTCTGGACGCGCGCCACTGCCTCGGCATCTCGCTCCAGTAGGGCAATCAACTGCTTGCGGCCCGGATCGTCTTTGGGATAGTAAGCGAGAGTATCGACGAGCGCCATCATATGCCAGCCCAAAGCGCGTGCCCAGAACTGCGAGGAGAGGCCAGTTTGTTTATCGGCCCAGCGCTCCTGCTTCGATTCATCCCAGCCGTGATATAGCAGTCCGGTTTTGGGATCGCGCGCGTGCTCGTCGAGCAGCACAAATTGATGAGTGATGTCGCAGAAGGCTTCAGGATGATGGAAGGTGGAGGCGTATTCGGCATAGAACGGCTCGGCCATGTAAAGGCCATCCAGCCACATTTGATGAGGATATTTTTGCTTGTGCCAGAAGCCGCCGGAGGAGGTGCGCGGCTGACGCATAAGATTCTCATAGAGCAGCGAGGCGGCCTTGGCGTAGCGCGGGTCCTGGGTTACTCCATATAGGAGCAGGAGTTGGCGGCCGAGCAGGATGTTGTCAAGCTGGTTTTCTTCCGGCATATATGTAGCGATGGAGCCATCCGGGCCAACAAACTGATCGACAGAGCTTTTGATGTAGTTGAAGTAGCGCGGATCGGCGGAGTTGAACCAGAGGGAATCCATGCCTTCGAGCAATGTGCCCAACTCGTAGTTCCATGCCCAATTGGCGTTTGCGGGAACGAAGCGGCCACCGGGCCAGCGAGCCATCGCTGCGTTGGCGGCACGTTCGGACCAGGGCCGTCCCTGATCCTGGGCATGCGCGGCAAAGAATGCGCTGACAGCTGTTCCGGCGAATAGTGTCAACGACAGAAGAAAACGGAAACTTTTCATTCGGACTCCGGGTGTTGTGCGCATATCAGGTAAATCTGTGCTATACCTGCTGTTACCAATCTAGCGCTTCTCTGAAAAAAGAGGCTGCCGTTGAAGGCAGCCTCGATTTTGTTGATGCATGGGTTACAGGCTAGAACTCTATGCGAGCCGAGAACTGAGCAGCCTTGCGGTTGTTGCTACCAGACGGGGTAACAGTTCCGAAGTTGGAGTCGCCGACCTTGGTGTCGGCAACAGACCAGAAGGTATGGTTGGTGACGTTGTACCACTCGGCGCGGAAATCCAGCTTGGAGGCTTGCGTGATGTGCAGTGGGAAGCTGCGCACCATAGCGAGGTCAAGCTGGTAAGTGCCGGGGCCAACAAGGTTGTAGGGAGAAGTGCGTGAGGCATCGCTGAACTGATAGGCAAAGGAGCTCAACATCGTCGATACCGGATTCATAAACGGTCCCGCAGCGGTGGCAACTGTCGTACCGGTGCTGGGAACGATGAAGCTCGTGGTGTTGTAATTGGTGTAGGTTACGCCTTTGCCCCATCTCCCGCCCTGGCGCGCTTTTGCACTAGGGTAGTTATGGTTCATGATTGCCGGGGAGCCGGTCTGCGCCTGATTGGTCTGAGCAGTGGATTCAGTGATGGCCAGGGGCGAGCCAGAGAATTGCTGGTAAACCGCGGAGTACTTGAAGCCGCCGAGGATGGCCCGCTCCGTGGCACTATTGTGGAGAACCGTCCTGCCTAGCGGCCAGTCCCAAACTGCGGTAGCGACAAAGTGCTGTTTCTGGTTAGAGGTGGAGATGCCGCGCTCGTATCTGTCTACCGGTGCGGACAGATTAGCGTGATTGGCGATGGTACCGGCAGGAATTGCATAGCCGGTGCGGAAGGTGCCGCCATCGTCAATGGCGCGTCCAAAGGTGTAGCTGGCGTTGATGGTCAAGCCATTATATGCACGCAAATTCGCGATGGCTTGCAGGGCGTGATAGTTGGCGTTGCCGACGTATCCGAAGGAGTCAGCGGGCGCCTCGAACGTGTATGGCTGCAGGAGAGCGCTCAACGGCGCTTTCGCGTTCAAATTAGCCAAGGCCGTGGCGTTGCAGCTAAAGCCATGGGTCACTACCGCGCCGCCGGCCGCGCAATCGGTGGTGACCGCGGCTCCTACGTCGCCCAGGTGCGATCCCAGAACCAGATACTTAGGATCGAGCTGGTTGGACTGGACTCCGCGGGCCGTATTGCTATCGAGCTGCAGGAAGTGGCCTTCCGAGCCCACATAGGTAGCGGAGACCGCCAGCGCGTTGGTTACCTGGCGCTGGATGCCAAAGGTCCAGTTGATGTACTCCGGCGCGCGACCGCCAAGGTACGGGTCGTCATAAGTCGAGCCCGAAGGCTTTGAGCTATTCGATCCGTTGTAGCCGGTACCGTATCCCGGTCCCGAGGCTACACCTTGCGGAGCCGCGTAGGCGGGAATCTGTCCACTTACCCACCCCGCGGCGCTGCTAATCAGAGTATTAGTGGTTTGCGCGGTATCGTTCCCGTTCAGCAGCCCGGTCATGGCGGTAAAATCATTGGCCGATGAGATAGGCGGAGCGTTGGAGAAGCCCAGCGTTCCGAGAGTTGACGCAAGGCCGCCGACTGCGTCGCCATGGGTGTACATGACGCCGTAGCTGGAGCGGAGCACGGTCTTGGAATTCAACTGATAAGCCGCTCCAAGGCGCGGCCCGATGTTCTTGTAGTAGTTCTGGACAGGCGAATCGCAGTTGCAGGTGCCTGTGCCATGCCCTGTGAAGTTCAGGGCGCCTAGCAGGTTACCAACCAACGGGTTGGCAAGAGTGGGATCGAAGAAGCTGGCGTCGTCATGCACTTCCCTTACGCTGGGGAAGAAATCGTAACGCAAGCCAAGGTCGAGAGTCAGCTTGGAGCTGACCTTCCAGTTGTCCTGAACGTAGAACGAGACGGGACGGAAGCGCGCCCCGAAGCCCGGATGCGCAGAATAATCCGTATACGTGTAGGTAGACGCTGAAGAGGCATTATTCTTGCCCGAGGCTGCGTCGATTTGGCCGAGCAGGAAGCTGGCGTAGGCACTACCCGTAGCGGGCGTGACGGTGTATGAGCCGCCTTTGACACCTGCGGTCTCGGTGACGGCGGAGGCAAGCACCATGGGAGATGTTCCGCCCGTGTCGGCGATGGTGTTGTAGAGCAACCAGGCAAATTGCGTGCCAAAGGTGAAGGAATGTTTGCCAACGGTCCACTGCAGGTTATCCATGGCCGTGTAGTTTTCAGCCACGGTCACATTGGCGGCGGTGCCGCCCCAGGCCGTCGGTGAATTCGTGCCTGTGAAGGGCACGATGGGGAAGGTAGTCAGCGCCTGGCCCGCAACGGGGACACCGCTGGGGGTGGTGTTGGCGAAGGACATACCAAAATTTGAAGGAGCATATTGCGGCGCCGCGTCGGGATTGAAGGTAGGACCGTTGTAGCGGGCATAGCCCCACTTGGCCTGGTTGATGAGGTGCGGGGTGAAGATGTGCGTTTCTTCGATGATGCCTACCGCGGTCTTGGGGGCGTAGGTTTGGCCGTAGTTAAAGGGAACCGGTCCGACGTTGCGGCCCGCAGTGGTTTGGCCGACGGGATTTGAACTGGCCTGACGTCCATCGGCAAAAATAAAGGTGACTGTGTCCGACGAAGTGGGCAGGAAGTCAATGCGATCCGTGGTGGACCAATTGATGAGACCCGTGGGGTTGGGGGCGATGTAGTTGTTTGAAAGAGCCGAAGAGATGCCCGTCGTTGGCAGCAATGCCTGCATAGCCGCTGCAACCGGGGACCACTCGCTGGCAGGAATGACATTGACTGGATGCGCAGCTCCAAGCAGCGTCGGATTGCCGTTTGCACCTGTACCGGCGCCTGGTCCATAGCCGTATTGATACCGGCAGAAACCGTTGGTGCTGTTATGGGTGCATGCGTATTGCGAAGACGGGTCGTAGATGGGAACGTCCGTGCCTGCGACGTAAGTGCCCGACGCGGTGAAATTGCCGGCCTGCTCGTTCGGCGTGGGGAAGGTAATCGCGGTGGGCGTAGCGCTGGTATAGCGGAATCCGTTGTAGTTGCCGTAGTAGAAGACCTTTTGCTTCCATTTGCTGCTGAAGGGAACGAGGGGTCCGCTGAGGTTGATGCCGTACTCGTTGCTGTGCTCGACGGGCTTGACCGGAAGACCGGTTATCGGATTGGGAGCGTGGGCCAAAAAGCCCCATGTATCGAATGCCGTATTGCGGATGAACTCATAGACGGAGCCGTGCTGCTTGGAGCCGCCTTGCTTGATGGTGTAGTTCATTACGCCCTGGCCTTCATAGACAGCCGAGTATCCGGTAGTCTGCACCTGGAACTGGTCGATGGCGTCGACCGACATGGCGGTCCACACATAGCGCGGGTCGCCGTTGCCGCCGGCACGCACAAACACAACGCCGTCGACGTAGACAGCGGAGGCCGCGCCGCGGCTGCCGGAACCGTTGACCACGCCCACGTTGGTGGTGGGGTTGCCATTGGTGTTATTGCCCTGCACGCCCGGCATGAGGAAAGCGAAGTCAGTAGCGCGCCGCTGATCGGTCTGTCCATAGGCGCCCATTTCGACGGGCAGCTCGGAGTAAACCTCGTTTTCCATCGTGGAGCCAACAGTGGCGTTGCTGGTTTCCAACTGCGGAAGCGCTGTGGTCACGGTAATCTCAGTGCTGGCGCCGCCAACCGTCAGAATAGGGTTATATGTCTGCGTCTCCATCGCATTCACATGGATGCCCTTCTGAAATAGCTTTTCAAAGCCTTTAGCGGTTGAGGATACGGTATAGATGCCCGGGTCCAGGTTTGGGAAGTCATAGATTCCTGCACCGGTTGTTGTTGTAGTAGTTGCGATGCCCGTAGCGTCGTTGATAGCGACAACAGTCGCGCCAGGAATCACAGCACCAGTCGCATCTGATACCGTGCCGGTAATTGTGCCTTTTCCTGACATCTGTGCTTGCGCGCAGAAAGGCGCCATCAGAGCGATGACCAGAAGCACTAGCCATCCCCACTTGGAACAGCGCAATAACCCGGCATGCAGGCTGCGCAACGTCCCACTCATATCGAACTGAGTCATACTTCTCATCCAAGCCTCCATAGAATTGCTATTTGCCGTTTTGGCCACTGACCTACATAAACAGCTTTGCCGACATATTATCCGACGGTGGTCAGACCACATAAGGAGCGACATCAGTTTCCTGCAAGATATACGGGTCTGTCAAGTGAGAAATGCAAGCGCCGAGGAGCATCTCAGAACTACCCGTTAAATGAGCAAGTTACGTGGGATGGTGAAATAGCGTTGATAGAATTATTCAAATAATAACTGGTCCTTTGAATGAAAAAAGCATGGAGCGTAGGTTTTCTCAGCTTATGCTGGTCAGTCCTCATTTACTGCCATCGAGCATGGCCCAACGTGCGCATGCCGATTTACTTTAAGGGGGAAAGAAGTCCAGAATAAGCAATAATCGCGATGAGAAGAGATATCATTCGGCTATGCATGGTGAACGAGATTTACACAGAATGCCCGTCGCATTGCAGAAAATCATCAGCCCTCCTGCCGATTTCATGTCAGATGTGTATACTGTGGTCTGACCTCTTTGGCGGTCAAAGATCTAAATTCCGAAGGAAGGCAGAGATAAGTCATGCTCATCCAAGAAAATCGCTTGTTTCCAGCCGAATCATCTACACGCAAGATAGCCAGAGCACTGTACGCGCACATCCGAACATTGCCCATCATCAGTCCGCACGGGCATACGCAGGCGAGTTGGTTTGTCCAGAACGAGCCTTTCCCCGACCCGGCAAAGCTGTTTGTGCAGCCCGATCACTATGTATACAGGATGCTGTACAGCCAGGGAATTCCCCTCGAGGACCTGGAGATTGGGCGGGAAGAGCTCAATGACCCCCGCAAGGTGTGGCGCATCTTTGCCAGCCATTATTACCTGTTTCGCGGAACCCCAACGCGCATATGGCTGGATTTTGCTTTTCAGGAATTATTCGGAATGGAGGAGCGGCTATCGGCGAAGACGGCCGACCTGTACTTCGATACCATCACCGCAAAACTGCGTACCCCGGAGTTTTTACCACGCGCTCTTTATGAGCGCTTCAATCTGGAAGTGCTGACCACATCCGATTCGCCGTTGGACTCACTGGACGATATTAAAGCGATCCGCGCATCGGGCTGGAAGGGCAGGATTGTGCCCTCCTTCCGTCCCGACCCGGTAGTTGATCCGGAGTTTGAAGGATTTTCACAGGCAATTTTCAAGTTGGGCGAGCAGAACGGAGAGGACGCCTCTACCTGGAGAGGCTATCTGAACGCACTGCGCAAGTCGCGTCTGCGCTTCAAGGAGCTTGGCTGCACCTCAACCGACCATGGACACCTGACGGCGGAAACCGCTGATCTGCCCGCAGCCGAGGCCGCCGAATTATTCAATAAAGTATTCACAGGCAAGGCTGACGCGCAACAGATGGTGCTATTTCAGGCCCAGATGCTGACCGAGATGGCTCAGATGAGCCTGGAAGACGGGCTGGTGATGCAGATACACCCTGGCGCCGTACGCAACCACAATCGCAAAGTCTATTTGAAGTATGGACGTAATGTAGGCTGCGACATCCCCCATGTGACCAATTACGTGGATGCGCTGCGTCCCTTGCTCGACCGCTTCGGCAACGAGAGCAAGCTGACGATCATTCTGTTTACGCTGGACGAATCGACCTATAGCCGCGAACTGGCTCCGCTGGCGGGGCACTATCCCTGCCTGCGGTTGGGGCCGGCATGGTGGTTCCACGATAGTCCCGAGGGCATGATGCGCTTCCGCGAACAGGCAACTGAGACGGCGGGCTTTTACAATACTGTCGGTTTCAACGACGACACGCGCGCCTTTCTTTCTATTCCCGCGCGGCACGATGTGGCGCGGCGCATCGATTGCGCCTTCCTTGCCCGGCTGGTCGCCGAACACCGGATGGACGAGGATGAAGCATTTGAAGTTGCTCACGAATTGACCTACGGGTTGGTGAAAAAGGCGTACAAGCTGTAAGGGAGAAAGAGAATGGGCAAGCCAAGTTCACGGACAATCAGTGATGCGGGGATTTTACCGGACACTAAGATCGGGAACGTGCGCTGGACTATATGCGCCATGCTCTTTGCCGCCACCACTATCAACTACATGGACCGCTCTGTCATCGGGCTTGTCAAACCAGTCCTAATGCAGAGCGTTGCCAATCACGGCATTGGTATGACCGATTCCGACTTCGGCCGCGTCACAGCCGCCTTTATGATTGCGTATGCGCTGGGCCTGGTGTTCGCCGGGCGCTTTGTCGACAAAGTAGGCACGCGCATCGGTTACATAATCATCATGGGCGTCTGGAGCCTCTCGGCGATGGGCCACGCGCTGGCCAACACGGTGCTCCAGTTCGGCATAGCGCGCGCCGGTCTTGGGATAGGCGAATCCGGCAACTTTCCCGCCGCCAACAAGACCAACGCCGAGTGGTTCCCGCAGAATGAGCGGTCATTCTCTTTCGGCATTTTCAACTCCGGCGCCAACGTGGGCGCCATTCTTGCTCCGGCAATCGTACCCTGGGTGGTGATTCACTACGGCTGGCATTATGCCTTTCTGTGTACCGGCTTGTTCAGCGTGACGTGGATTCTGCTGTGGTACACCAAATACCGCAAGCCCGCCGAACATCCGGCGCTCTTGGCCGCCGAGCTGGCCTACATCAACCAAGGGATAACCGAGAAGGAAAAACCCGCCAAGACATCGTGGTCGTTGGCAGAATTGTTGGGTATCCGCTTGTGGGGCATCCGCCAGACCTGGGCGTTTGCCATCCCCAAATTTCTCACTGATCCTATCTGGTGGTTCTATCTATTCTGGATACCTTCATACTTCAGCGATAAATATCATCTGGACATGGCGCATCTGGGACTGCCTCCGATTATCATTTACAGCGCTTCGACAATAGGCAGCATAGGCGGGGGCTACCTGCCCGCTCCATTCATGCGTTTAGGGCTTACTGCAGAGCGCGCGCGGCTGACGGCCATGCTGCTTTGCGCCTGCATCGTTGTTCCTGTTTTTCTGATCAACTATACCGACTCCGAATGGGTCGCAATCGGCTTGCTCGGCCTGGCGGCGGCCGCGCATCAGGGATTCTCAGCCAATCTCTTTACCACTCCGTCTGACATGTTTCCGAAACGAGAGGTGGGCTCAGTCACGGGTATTGGCGGCATGGCTGGAGCAGTCGGAGGCGCGCTGCTAATGATCTATGCAGGCAATATTGTGCAATTGACTGGCAGCTATGCGACACTATTCATCCTCGCCGCCAGTGTTTATCTCATCTCGCTGCTTATCCTGGTTCTGCTCGCTCCTGGACTGAAAAAGGTGGGGTTAACTGCATGAGTCTATACTGCGCAATTGGAAGCGTTGATACGGACCTGAGTGCTCAGCAATTGAGCGATCTGCTGGTGGAGGGTTTGGCCAAGCTGGGGACACGCAACAAGGTACTGGCCGTGCCGCCCGATCAAACCCGCGCTCACTCCCGCGCCGGCGATCTGACGCGCTATGCGTGGAAGCACTATGGCGACCGGCTCAAGGCGGTTCTGCCCGCGCTGGGAACGCATGCGTCGATGAAGCCCGAGCAGATTGCGGCGATGTACGGCAATATGCCGCTCGATCTTTTCAAAGTTCACAACTGGCGCACTGACATCGAGACCTTGGGCGAGGTACCTGCCGAGTTTGTCAAAGAGCAATCGGAAGGCAAACTGAACTATACGTGGCCTGCGCAGGTCAACAAGATGATCTCGCGGGGCGGTTTCGACCTGATACTCTCCATCGGCCAGGTTGTGCCGCATGAAGTGATCGGCATGGCCAACTACAACAAGAACATTCTGGTGGGCACGGGCGGGCGCGACAGCATCAATCGCAGCCACTATCTAGGCGCTGTCTACGGCATGGAACGGATCATGGGCCGCGCCGCCAATCCTGTGCGCAATGTGCTCAACTACGCCGCCGATCATTTCCTAAAAGATTTACCCATTGTTTATGTGCAAACTGTGGTGAGCCGCAGGGCGAATGGCGGACTGGCGGTGCGCGGACTTTATATCGGCGACGATGTCGAGTGCTTCCAGAGAGCCGCCGAACTGAGCCTGAAGGTGAACTTTGAGATGCTCGACGAACCGATCAAGAAGTCTGTCGTCTATCTCGATCCCGAAGAGTTTCACTCGACCTGGCTGGGGAACAAGGCCATCTACCGCACGCGCATGGCACTGGCCGACGGCGCAGAGTTGATAGTGCTCGCTCCGGCCGTCAAAGAATTCGGCGAAGACAAAACCATCGACACGCTGATCCGCAAATACGGCTACCGTGGCACACCGGCAACGCTCAAGGCTGTGGAAGCCAATGCGGATCTGGACAACGATTTGAGCGCGGCGGCTCACCTGATTCACGGCTCCTCTGAAGGGCGCTTCAGTATAACTTGGTGCCCGGGCCATCTCAGCAAGGATGAGGTCGAGGGCGTTGGCTACAGTTATGGAGATTTGAACACAATGCTCAAGCGTTACGACCCAGGCAAGCTCTCGCTTGGCATAAACAAGGTTGCTGGGGAAGAAATCTTCTTCATCTCCAATCCGGGCCTGGGACTGTGGGCGCATCGCAGCCGTTTTTAATTCGGAGGAATATGGAAAAGAAAAAACTGATTCTTCCGAAGTATTCCGTGGGAACCGGAGACCGGTTTGCGCACCAAGCCAAGGCACAGTTGCAGGCCTGCATCAAGGCACTTGAGACTGGCGTCGAGGTGGTTCCCGTGTGGAACAAGTCGAACCGGGAGCATACCATCATCGGTTCCGAGCCGGCCACGACACGCGCCGCCGCCGATGCGGCGGTCAAGGCGCTGGGCTGGAAGCTGCCTTACTTTTGCGACGCCGACCACATCACGCTGCAAACCGTTGGACGCTTCTTTGATGCCTGCGATTTTTACACGCACGATGTGGCCGACTTTATAGGACAACCTGCGGACGCCGCTGAGATAGATCAGTTCGTTGTCAAGCATAAGGATCAGCTCGGGCACATCCAGCTTGAAGGAGTGAACGATAGTTTCGAAATTACGACGGAGATTCTGCGCCAGTCCGCGCGGAAGTATCTGACCGCCGTAATGAAGGCAGGCGAGATTTATCACGCCATCGTGGCCGCCAAGGGGGAAGGGAAGTTCATTGCGGAAGTCTCGATGGACGAGACGGACACAGCGCAGAGTCCCGTCGAGCTGTTGATTATTTTGGCGGCCATCAGCGATGAGGGCATTCCCGTGCAGACCATCGCGCCCAAGTTCAGCGGTCGCTTTAACAAAGGCGTGGACTATGTGGGTGATGTGGCGCAGTTCGAACGCGAGTTTGCGCTGGATGTTGCGGCCATCGCTTACGCTGTGAAGCATTTTGGCCTGCCTGAAAATCTCAAGCTGAGCGTGCACTCCGGCAGTGACAAGTTTTCCATCTATCCTGCGATTCACGCGACTATAAAGAGGTTCAACGCCGGCGTTCATCTGAAGACCGCGGGAACCACTTGGCTGGAAGAGTTGATCGGCCTGGCAGAAGCCGGAGGCGACGGGCTCAAGCTGGCTAAGGAGATCTATGCCGAGGCTCTCGCGCACCGTGAAGAGCTGTGTGCGCCGTACTCTACCGTCATCGATATTGACACGGCAAAGCTGCCGTCGTTCGCAGAAGTCAATGGCTGGTCTTCGGAGCAGTACACATCTGCATTACGGCATGTGCGCGAAGCGGCGGAATACAACCCAAGCCTGCGTCAGTTGTTACATATAGGCTTTAAGGTTGCGGCGAAGATGGGGAGCCGTTATCTCAACTTGCTTGAAGCCAACGAAACAGTTATTGCGAAGAACGTGACCGAGAATCTCTACAACCGGCACATCGCTCCTGTTTTTCTGGGGCGAAGCGCTTGAGATTACACTTTGAAGGTTCTTTGAATTGAACGAAGAGACGAAATACGATAGGGAGAGCGAAATGGGGAAAACGGAATCCGCAGGTAGTGAGCAAAAGCAGGGGTGCGGGCAATGCGTCTTCGATCTAGCAGAACTGACGAAGATGTACGACTTCAGAGGGAAGACAGTGGCCATCACCGGCGGCTCTGGAGTTCTGGGCGGTGAAATTGTATGCGCGCTGGTCGGATGTGGAGCAAATGTCGCCAGCTTAGACGTCAATATAGATGCCAGCAAGGCGCTTGTGGAACGCATGGGAGAGCGCGGAAAACAGATTTCACTTTTTAAGTGCGACGTGCTCAATCGCGAGAATATAATTCAAACTGCTCACGACGTGGTGAGCCGCCTAGGCAGGCTGGATTGCCTGATCAACGGCGCGGGAGGCAATAAGCCCCAGGCTACCACCAGCGCAGAACTGAAATTCTTCGATCTTCCCGCGGACGCTATTCGCTGGGTATTCGAATTGAATATCATGGGCACGATTCTGCCTTCGCAGGTATTTGGCAAGATTATGGCGGAGCAGGGGCATGGCGTGATTCTGAATATTTCGTCGATGAATGCCTTCCGGCCTCTGACACGCATTCCGGCCTACTCGGCGGCCAAGGCGGCGGTGAGCAACTTCACGCAGTGGCTGGCCGTGCATATGGCGCAGGAATACTCACCGAAGATACGCGTGAACGCCATCGCGCCGGGCTTCTTTCTCACCAATCAAAACCGTTTTCTGTTGACCGACAAGGAGACGGGCGAATGGACCGCGCGCGGCAAGACGATCGTGGGACACACTCCGATGGGGCGTTTGGGCGAACCCAAGGATCTGCTGGGGAGCGTGCTATGGCTGCTCTCGCCTGCTTCGGATTTCGTGACCGGCGTCGTGATTCCTATCGATGGCGGTTTTTCCGCGTTCAGCGGCGTGTAGACAACAGAAACACACAGAAATAAATGAGAGGTTGCGCCAGACGACGCAGCCTTTCATTATTTTGAAGCGAAGAAGCATTATTGCAAATTAACTTTGGCCCCGGCCTGCTTCATGATCGACTCACCGGTTTCGGCGTGAACCGTGACGTGCTTGCCGGTCACTTCCGCATACGCGATTGTCAGCCCGGTTTTAGCACTGATCTTCACATTGCGCAGAACCACTCCGGAGATGGGCGCTTCCGGCAAGCCTACAATCGCTCCTGCCATAGTGCTGCCAGTGGCCATCACATTTTCCAGCACAATGTCATAAAAGTGAGGAGTCAGCCGCGTGACAGGTTGCGCCGTTTCCGTATCAGGCGGCAAAACCTTGGGATAATACTCGCTGATTATTAGCGCGTTCTTCACGTTCTTCATTTCAATGTCGCGGAAGAACAGGTGACTCACATCATTGCCCCGGTCGCGGTTCGATTTTACACGAATGCCATTGTCCGTGCCCTTAAAGTGAATGCGCTCGGCGCGAATGTTCTGCACGCCGCCTGCAATCTCGCTGCCGATGGAAAGGCCATGCCCATGCATGAAGGTGCAATCGGTAATTGTAATGTTGCGGCTGGGGTCGTCCGGCCCTGGAGAGTTGATGGGACCCGACTTGATGGCAATATTGTCGTCGCCCACATCGGCAAAGACATGATCGATGACAACATTGGAGGAGGAGAAAGGATCGATGGCATCGGTGTTGGGCGAGCGGGGTGGCGCCAGAACCCTGATGTTGCGGATGATGACGTCGTCCGAGTAATAGGGAACCAGTTGCCACATGGGCGAGTTCTGAATGGTGACGCCCTCGACGCGGACGTGCTTGCAATGGTCGAAAATGATCAGCTTGGGACGCGGATGGCCTGTGCCAAGTATGCCAGCGTCTTTGAGGGCGCGCGCTTCCCGCCACCAGCTCTCACCATTGCCGTCAATCACGCCTTCGCCGGTAATGGCGACATTCGAGGCATAGGTGGCGCTGACCAGCGGCTGCAAGTCAGGCAGATGAAACATGGTCAACGGCGGATAATCCGCATGATCGGCGGAGCCGAGCAACGTGGCACCCTTATCGAGCTGCAACGTAATGTTGCTCTTAAGCACAATGGGTGCGCTCAAATATGTGCCGGCAATCAGATGGACCGTGCCTCCGCCTTGCCGTTCGCAGGAATCAATCGCGGCTTGAATCGCGGCTGTGTCCTTGCTTATCCCGTCGCCTTTGGCGCTAAAGGCGCGCGGGTTGCAAGCGACGGATGAATCGAGCGCGTTTGCAGATATGGCCAATAAGGCAGCCGCTACAGGCAGCAAAAACATAAAAAACTTGAAGATAAAGCTACGCCGAATCATACTGACTCCTCGCAAACAAAATTGGTCTATAAACCAGAATACGCGAGATTGCGCATCGCAAAACGGCCGTTGAACAGAAATTAGCATGTAACCTATGCCGTGTTTTGACCGTAAGGTTAATTAGCAGCACGAAGTACGGATTACGATCCGCCGGGCGGCGTTAAAGGAAACGAGCAAAGAAGATACCACTAGACCGCAAAGATTGTTCTTGACAGCGCGTGCCTTCAGAGCTATAAGTGACCCATGGTCATAAGTGTCCAGAAATCGAATATGAATCATGGTCAGAACAAACGTTCCGCATCGCATGTCCAGTCGTCAACTGGCGGCGGGCCGGGAAGGATGCCGAGCGCCGGACGCCGCGAACGCCGCGCCGCCGAAACGCGCCTGAAGCTCTTCCGCTGCGCATTGCAGTTGATTGCCGAGCGCGGCTTTCCCTTTGTTACAGTGGAAGCGATCACCGAAGCGGCGGACGTGGGCAAGGGAACCTTCTTCAATTACTTCGCTACCAAGGATCACGTTTTGGGCGTGATGGCGGAGATACAGCTTGGCAAGGTGAGAGAAGCCATTTCCGCTGCCGGACAGGGCAAGCAGAAGATACATACTGTGTTGCACCGGCTGATGCAGCGGCTTGCCGAGGAGCCTGGACGCAGTCCCGAGCTTGCACGCGCGCTGATTTCCTCTTTTCTGGCCAGCGAGGGTGTTCGCAAGATCATTGTAGGAAATATGCTAGAAGGCCACAAGATGGTCGCAAAGATTGTGGCCGTTGGCCAGAAGCGCGGAGAGATCGATCCCCGCTTGCAAAAGGAAAAGATTGCGACACAGCTTCTACAGGCGGTAATGGGTACGATCCTTCTGTGGTCGACCCGTGGAAGGCCGGCGCTCAAAGTATGGATTGAAGACAGCTTTCAACATTTCTGGAGAGCGATCGCCCTCTCCGGTAGAGGGCAGAAATCATGAGATCAGAGTTGCGTATTATCGCTCTTTTTTCGTTGGCTGGCTTGGCTGCATGTGCTTGTACCACAGCGCAGCAGCCCGCGCCTTATCGGCTCACCTTGCAGGATGCAATTCAGAAGGCGCTTCAGGCCAACTTGAGTGTGCTTGTAACCAACACGCGGGTTGAAGAAGCTGAAGGCACGCGGATGCGCCGCCTTTCGGCAGCGCTGCTTCCGCGCGTGAACGCTCAGGTTTATGCCAATTATCAGAACCACGATCTGCAAGCTGAGGGACTCTCCTTTCCCGGTTTGCCGAAGGTGGTAGGGCCGCTCTCAAATTACGATTTCCGTGTTTATGCACAGCAGAATGTGGTTGATCTTGCAACTTATCGTGGATTCAAAGCCAGTGAGCGCGCTCTTGATGCCGGGAAGATGGATGAGCGGGACGCGCGCGATATGATTGTGCGCGCTATTGCCGCGCTCTATCTGAACGCGCAGTCCGCGGCGGCGAGAGTGGATGCAGCGCAGTCGCGCGTAACCGACTCAAGCGCGTTATACAAACTGGCCAAAGACAAGCACGACGCAGGGACTGCAACTGGAGTGGACGTGCTTCGCGCTCAGGTGCAACTGGCTAATGACCGGCAGGTACTGATGATCGCCAACAACCAGTTGAAGCAGTCACTGCTGGAGTTGGCGCGCAACCTGGGGATGAACCCGGCCACTCCGTTGGAGCTTGCGGAGCCGCTCAACTATCGGGCCTTGAATCAGCCGGAAATTGAAACGCTTGCGCCAGCTGCGTTGCAGGTCCGCGCCGATTATCTCTCACTTCAGAGTCAGCGGCAGGGGCTGGTTGAGCAGCAACGCGCCAACCGCGCGCGCTCCTATCCAAAGCTAAGCATAAACGGGAATTTCGGCGAAATCGGGCGCAGCATTGGCAGCGTTGCGAGTACGGGCATGGTGCAAGGCCAGATTGATTTCACGATCTTCGACCGTGATCGAAATGGAGAGGCGCAGGAGCTGGCGAGCCGCGTGAAGCGCATTGACGATCAGATCGACGATCTGCGCAGGGGCGTTGAGGAGGACATCCGCGGTGCGCTGCTGAATCTGGATTCCACAAACGAACAGGTCGCGGTGGCGCGTGAAGGAGAGGAGCTGGCACGGCGCGAACTGCAAATGGCGCAGGATCGTTTTCAGTCGGGCACTGCCAACAATGTCGAGGTGATTACCGCGCAGGACGAACTGGCGCGCGCCGAGGAGAACTACATACTTGCCGTAAGCAGCCATGTGGACGCAAAGTTTGCGCTGGCCCGCGCGATGGGCGATACGGAGAAGAACATTCTTGAGTTTATGGGGAATCAATGACGAGCAGGCAGCAAGAGCGAGGATTGAAGCATGAAGAGAATTATTCCAATAGTGATTCTATTGGTGGCGGCCGTTGCGGCGGGTGTGTACTATTACCGGCATCTGACAAATAAGACTGCTCCGGTAAACCAGCTCACTCTCTCCGGCAATATTGAAGCGCACGAAAGCCTGGTGGGCTTCAAGGTGCCGGGGCGCATCGTCGAGCTGCCGGTTGAGGAGGGTCAGCAGGTGGCGCAGGATGCACTGCTGGCGCAACTCGACAACGCAGATTACACGCAGCGAGTGCGCATTGACGAGGCTTCGGTACGCGTGCGAGAGTCGAACCTTGCGCTCACGCTTGCCGGGACACGACCTCAGGAAGTAAAAGCGGCGCAGCAGTCGATGATCGACGCCGAGGCTGATCTGGACGAGAAAAAGCTGGACAATGCGCGCGCGCAGCAGCTCTTTGCCAAAGATGAGGTAACGGCACAGGAGCGTGACCAGGCCGCGACCGCGCTGAAGCGCACGGAGGCGATATTCAAAGCGGCGCAGCAGCGATACAACGAGGCTGTTGAAGGCAGCCGCAAGGAAGACATCACCATCGCGCGCGCCAATCTGAATGAGGCCACTGCCGGACTCGGACTCTCGCAGGTGAATCTAAGTTACACTATGCTACGCGCTCCATCGGCCGGCGTGGTGACTGTGCGACAAGCGGAGTTAGGTGAGGTGGTTGCGCCCGGCTCTCCGGTGGTAACGCTGGCGGACCTTGACCACATATGGTTGCGCGCCTACGTCGCAGAGACCGATCTGGGCCGCGTAGCCTGGGGGCAGAACGTGACTATCACCACTGACACTTATCCGGGCAAGCAATACCACGGCC
>CAWJDN010000205.1:0-7346 GCA_963840985.1 uncultured Acidobacteriaceae bacterium | reverse complement strand
TGAGATCCACCATGGAGAGCTGGAGCTGCGGCTCATGCCCCAAGGGTTGACCAAGTCACTGTCGGTGACAGCGGCTCCCGATTCATTTGAAACAAGATTGGTTTGTGTGTAGTGCTGTCCTAAAGCGACAGCTCCTGCCAGGGACAATGTGAAAACTGTCCCGGCCATCAGGCGCAGATACATCCTCATTTGAGACCTCCGTGGTTGGGCAAGTCCCGTCTGAACCTGGATATATCTTTGGCCTGTTGGGTCCGCTAACTGCCCGATCTGGCGCAAAGCTGGGGATTCCATGCGCAGACTTGGACAAGCTGGGAGCTTGAACTCCCATGGTGATTCTATGCCTGGCTTTCAAACTATGGCAATACTGCTGGGTGAAATTAATGCAAAAAATTGTAAAATTTATTAATCCTCACGCAATTTGAAGTTGTTAAGCCGGATCGAAATCAGGGTTACAAGCATTCAAATTCCGGTATCCAGCAACGCTTTCCGCCACGAGCGCGGCCGCGTGCAGGAGCTGACGGCGGCCACGTCCAAGGAACGGCGCTCCCGTTTTACTCATGCCGGTTCCCACGTATTTTCGTGCGCTAACGCTCAGGATAACAGCTGGTGTGGGGCACCGCGCTGACGACTTCCGTTCAAAATCAATTCTCGGGGCCCAGCGCGTACAGTCTCGCCGGAGACCGCCTTCGAATCGAGAACGTTGACCAGCTGTCAGGATGAGCTGGATATTTGTGAATTGAGAGAGTACTCCGTTGAATTGAAACTGCATTGTATTCTCCTGTGCGGGGTTTACCGCGACGGTCAAGGGTGGATGGTGAGGAACCTGTACACAATCCATCTTGGGCGGGATGGCGCGGGAATGCTGACCTGTATTGCTCGGTCTAAACGGTACTATGGCGGGGATGAAGCGCCCGGCCCTTTACACGTTGTCTGCCGCCTGAGTGAGTCCTAAATGGTGATTTTGACTCCATAGTCCTTGAAGTGCGCGCGCAGCGTTTTTCCCTTCGGTTTCAGGGACGCGGGCGGAGTGTTACGAATCGCAGTAAACACCGTCTCGTAACCGAGCTGGCGATAGCTTTCGAATTGCGACTCCGAGTACCACTGGTCCACGGTTGATTCGTGCGGGAAAGCGGGGTGAGCTTTCTTGTAATTCTTCACGTCGGCGGACTCGTTGCCGGTCAGCGATGCTTTGAAGTAGATGATCGTGCCCGTCGGAGCATTGATATCCGCGTTCTCGTAGTGAATTGTGCCGACCGCATAGTGTTGCTTGCTCAGGCCGATGGTTTTATCCGGGACAATCGCGCTGGTATCCAGGTCGATGTCGATACCCAGGTCAATGCGGCATTTTCTGATGGCGTTTCCCAGTCCTTCAAATATGTAGTCCGGGTCCTCCTCGGCGTCGCAGACAACAATCAACCCGCAGCGCCTTTTCACCAGTTCGTACAAGCCCATATTGTCGAAGTGCCCACCGTCGGAGAGATAGACGTAACGGGCTTCGTCGTTGGTTCCTCCAATAAGCTCGTTCACCAGGCACCAAAGGCCAATTTGCGGCGTCGCTTGCCTCGATGTCACGCGATTGCGCGGATTGCCCAGCCATTGCCCCAGCCGGACATTGAAGACGGTCATCAGAATTGCCACGGGCACGGAGCTGTGGTAGCCCATATTGGGGCTGGCCGCCGCTCCGGAGATGGCCATTGCGAGTCCCAGATTCGGTCCATTAAAGGGATACGGAAATGCATAATCCTCGGTTGGGCAGTATCCATATTCATCCAGGTCTTTATACTCTGCCTGTGGTGTGCTCTGCTGCTGTTGATCCTCCGCATCGAAGCGCCATGGGCTATCGCTTATCAGCATGGGGCTATCCTGCACTTCCAGCCAGACATCATAACCGCAATAAAGCGGCGTCATCACAAAGGATTCGGCCTTGCGCTCCTGCCAAGCCAGGTCTTTGCCCTTGACCAGGTTGAGCGCCATGTTCATCACAGGGTACGGCCCGTCGTAGGGAAACGGCGTTTTGTCCGCGTCGACAGCATCCAGTCGGAGATCCTTCAGCGGTAAATCATCCTTCGGGTCGAAGCCTGTAAAGCGGTTGGGCATGCGTTTCTCCTGGTGCGAGCCCTCTCCGTGGGAAGCGCCCAAGAAGCAGGCCACCAGCCGGTTGCGGTAGAACATGTGCATCGAAAACTGGTTAATGTCCACGCGCCACGCCATCAGAAAAAGCGTAGCTACTAAAGCAATGGCGAAAATCACCTTAGACAACCACCAACTACATATATTTGTGAGCAGGAGATAATCAATTCCGAACGAGGTCCAGCAGAGCAATCCTGTGATGAATACGTAGGGACCAAACTTGATTGCCACGTCCAACCAGGTTGTTGTTCCCGGTTTGCCGGTAGCCTTGGAGTTTCCGGCCAGCACCGCACCGATGGTGGAGAGAATCCAGGCAGGGGTTAGGTACTTTACCGCCCACTCCTTCAATTTCGGCCACAACTCGGGGTGTTGACGGTAGAATTCCGGGAAGCAGAGCGAGACCGAGAAGAGCGCAAGCCAGAGAATCGCAAAGAGCAGCAGCCATCCGCCCAGCCGTCCCCACCACTCCCGCTTCCAATCGCGAAAGACGATTCCCAACAATCCGATGTGTAGAGTTCCGGCGAGCAGAAAGGCTCCCACCACCAACGGCACGACCACGGTCAACAGCATGTACAGCGCCAGCGATTTGGCCGTACCGCACTGCCAGAGCGTCTGGTTCATAATCAGCGCGAAGAGCCATCCTCCCAGCGCGCCCGCGCCCAGAGTTGCCACGGACTTGATTAATTTTTCGTGGGGATAGCCAGGACGCGGCGAAATCTTTTTTTCCTCATTCTGTTCACCGAAGAGCCGATCGCCCAAATTGGCAAACCCCCAGATAGCGCTGTAGGCAATAATCCCCAGCAATATCGCGTTCTGGTAAGGAAAAAGTTGATAATGTTCAAGCCATGACTCTGCTTTTATATACCAGCAAGGACTAGGGCACACAAACCACAACACCGCCACGAATGCGGCGATAAATAGAGGTACGCAAACTCTCAACAGAACACCTTTCTGTTCCGTAGAACTTGGTGTTACCTTGCTTTTCTCCCAATCAATAAAGCCCATGTTGAACAGGATTGCCCAAAACGCATATAGCAGTAGTCCGGCTTCTGCAATCATCAATCCAGGCCAAATCAAATACGCGGCAAAAGGCGCGGACAGCATCACGCGGGTTACCATTTTCACCGCGTGCGGCAGCAGCAGCAGCGTCGCCAGCAGGGTCAGGATGATTGTTTGATTCAGCAGCAAATTGCGCAGGTAGATAGCGACCATGGCCCATGTATCGCCGCTGAAAATTCCCAGATTGGGCGTCAGATAATTGCTGAAGACACGCAAAAAGCGAACTGGCGGCTGCTCCCTGTCCTTATTCAGCTTCACGCGGTGTGTTGATATCTGCTGCTGTACCTTGGCAATACTCCCCACGCGCTTGGTCCATGCGGCCAGCCAGGCGCCGATGTAACCGCCTCCCGAGACAGTGGAGAGATAATCGATGTGGCAGAGCATCTTCAAATCCGCCAGCGCTTGCAGAACGCCTAAATTGAAGGATGCGCTGCGAATTCCGCCGCCGGAAAACGCCAGCCCGACGAGCTTCATCCGGTGCGCCTCCTGGATGACATCTACCCATTTTGGATCCCACTCCAGATCGTTTTCCGCCTGATCTTCTTCACTGGGCGCAGCTGAAGCGGAGCCCGTACCGCACGAAAGATCCGGTATATATTTCATCGGATCGCGTGTTTCCCGAACTTTATTAATCTCCTCATGCTCTGCCTGGAGCACATTTCCGAGCGCAACGGGGGGATTCTGAATATCTGCCATGGTCTACCTCATTTCCGGGGACGAACTGGGTTGAACCGTCAGGTTTCTCGCGGGATTCAGCCAGACATAGTGAGCGGCGGTTGGAATATGAAATATGTGTGACCACCGTCACGGGAAGAATCATAATGGCGCATTCGCTTGCAGTCAATCGAATTTATTTACATGAGCGAGGAGTGATTTCTTCCGCCGCCTGAAGGGGTTGTTCCGCGGGGGAGTGGTCTTCCCCCTCCGAGCGCCGCTTCCTCCTTTTGCGTCTATCTGTTACGAGCAGAGCGAGCGGGAACTGATACCCTTAATTCTGAGACGAAACCCTGAGAAAAGCCGGGCGGTCCAGTCAGACTCGCCTAGATTTGATCCGGGGCTCAACCGGCGGGCAGAGGCATGGCGGAATTTGTAATCAAGGTGGCAGACGAGCGCGGGCGCGTGCAGGAGCAGGTGCAGACGGCGGCCACGGCCGAGGAGTTGCGCTCCCGCTTTGTCCATGCCGGCTACCATGTCTTTTACGTGCGCCCTCGCTCGGGCTTTGGCGGCTTCAGGCGCGGCAAGGTCAAGCTGGAAACCTTTCTCATCTTCAACCAACAGTTTCTGACGCTGATTCGCGCCGGATTGCCGATTCTGGGCTCCATCCAGATGCTGGCCAAGAACCAGAAGAACGCGCATTTCGCCGCGCAGTTGGAGGATGTGGCCACGCGGGTGAAGACCGGCGACGCGCTTTCGGCGGCCTTCGAGGCGCAGAGCGGCTATCCGGTGATGTACACCACCACGCTGCTCGCCGGGGAGCGCAGCGGCAACCTGCAGGAGGTGCTGGAACGCTACGTCAGCTTCCAGCGCACCGCGCTCACCTTCCGCAAGAAGCTGGTGACCTCGCTGATCTATCCCAGCGTGCTGCTGTGCCTGGTTTTTCTTCTGATGACGTTCATGTTTGTCTTTGTGATTCCGGAGTTTGCCAAGCTCTATGAGGAGATGGGCTCCAAGCTGCCGGCCATGACCGTGGACCTGCTGGCCTTCGGCACGTTTCTCAACCACAATTTGCTGTGGATTGCGCTCATCCTCGCGGGCGCGATTTTTGGCATCTACCGCTTCTCCATCACCGAGCGTGGACGCGACTTCATGGACGGGTTCCGCATCCGGCTGCCCATCTTCGGAAAGATCTGGCTTAAATACCAAGTTGCGCTTTTCGCGCGCACGCTCTCCACGCTGCTGACGGGCGGGTTGCCGCTGGTGCCGTCGCTGGAGACTGCGGCCCGCTCCATCAACTCGCGGCGCGTCTCGAAGGCGGTCACCAACTCGATTACCACGGTGCGCGAGGGGCGCAGCCTGGCCGATGCGCTGGTCCAGACCAAGGTCTTTCCCGATCTGGCCGCCGAGATGATCTCCGTGGGCGAGCAGACGGGCGCTTTGCCACAGATGCTCAATTCGGTGTCGGAGTTTTTCGAGGAGGATGTGGCGACGGCGCTGGCCGCGGCTCTGGCGCTCATCGAGCCGGCTATTCTCATCGTCATGGGCATCGTAGTGGTCTTCATTCTTATCTCGCTTTACCTGCCCATCTTTTCTCTGGGACAGGCGGCCGGAGGTCCGGGATAAACCATGGCTGAGGCAACCACACTTGCTGTTCCACTTTCTGCCGTGCAGGACGAGCGCGCCCAGGCCGAAGCCCTGGCCCGCCGCTATCACGCCGAGTTTGTGGATCTGAAGAACTTCAAGATTCAGCACGAGCTGCTGCGCACCGTGCCGGTGGAGCTGATGTTCCGCTACAACTTTGTGCCCATCGAGCAGCAGGGCGACGCGCTGGTGATTGCCGTCAGCGACCCCTCGCGGCTGATGATCCTCGACGAGATTGCCGGGCTGCTCTCGCACCGCATTATTCCGCGGGTGGCGACGCTCTCGCAGATTACCGACCTGCTGAAAAAAACCGAGCAGTCGCAACGCGTGCTCGACGAGGCCAGCGAGGGGCTGACCTTCGACGTGCTGACGGGCGATGACACGAGCGACGAAAACATTTCCATAGAAAAGCTGACCAGCGAAGAAGATATCAGTCCTATTATTCGCCTGGTTGACACGACGATCTTTACTGCCCTGGAGCGGCGTGCATCGGATATTCACATCGAAACCTATGATGATTCGGTGCACGTGAAGTACCGCATCGACGGCGTCTTGCAGGAGGCCATGGCGCCTATTGCCCGCGAGCATCACACTACGATTCTGTCGCGCATCAAGATCATGAGCGAGCTGGACATCGCCGAGCGCCGCGTTCCCCAGGATGGCCGCTTCAGAGTTCGATACAAGAACCGCCTGATCGACTTCCGCGTTTCCATCATGCCGACGATTCACGGCGAGAATGCCGTCTTGCGCGTGCTGGACAAGGAGTCGATGAGCGAGAAGTTTCACCATCTCACCCTCGACGTGGTGGGTTTTGCCGAGGCTGACCTGAAGCGTTTCCGCGCCTACATTCGCGAGCCCTACGGCATGGTGCTGGTGACCGGGCCCACCGGATCAGGCAAGACCACGACGCTTTATGCGGCGCTGAACGAGATTAAAAGCGACGAGGACAAGATCATCACCATCGAGGATCCGGTGGAGTACCAGATTCGCGGCATCACGCAGATTCCGGTGAACGAGAAGAAGGGCCTGACTTTCGCGCGCGGGCTGCGCTCGATTCTGCGCCACGATCCGGACAAGATTCTGGTCGGCGAAATCCGCGACCAGGAGACGGCGCAGATCGCCATCAACTCCGCGCTGACCGGGCATTTGGTGTTCACCACCGTTCATGCAAACAACGTGGTGGACGTGCTGGGCCGCTTTCTGAATATGGGCGTGGAGGCGTATAACTTTGTCTCCGCGCTCAACTGCATACTGGCGCAGCGGCTGGTGCGCACCATCTGCGAGTACTGCGCCCGCCCCGTCAATCACAGCGACGAAGAACTGCTGGCCAGCGGCATGAACCCGCAAGAGTGGCACGGCTTCCAGTTCCGCGAGGGAGCCGGCTGCATGGAGTGCGGCGGCACCGGCTACCGCGGCCGCACGGCGATTCACGAGCTGCTCGACCTGACCGACCCCATTCGTGAAATTATTTTGGCGAAGAAGCCCACCTCCGAAATTCGCAAGCTGGCCCAGAAGGAGGGTATGACTTTTCTGCGCGAGTCGGCGCTGGATCGCGTGCGCCGCGGGATCACCACGCTCAGGGAAATTAACAAAGTTACCTTCATCGAGGCGTCACGATGATGAAATCGATTTTCAGCAAACACGGTTCTCAACTTGGCGCGCGTCCGCCGGTGGCGGTGGAGCTCTCGCCACAGGGCGTGCTGGCAGCCGCTTCGCCGGAGCCGGACCAGCCGCACGTTTATGCCTTCGAGCCGTTGCCCGCAGGAGCGCTCGTGCACATCAGCAATGCCACCCCGACTTCACCCAATCACACCGCTACCGCTATCACTACCAGGATGGCAACCACACCTAGTTGAGGC
>CAWJDN010000204.1:0-9892 GCA_963840985.1 uncultured Acidobacteriaceae bacterium | reverse complement strand
ATCCTTCGAGCGGGGTCCGTAGCGCACGCCGTCAAAGCGCGCGAGATTGGCGCTGGCCTCGGCCGTAGCGATTAAATAATACGTTGGAACGGCGTAGCGGGTATTCGGCAACTCGACCGGCTTCACCACGCATCCCGCCGCCTTCAGCGCGGCAATACCCTTTTCAATGGCCGCGCGCACCTCCGGGTCGAGACCCTCGGCAAAGTACTCCGCCGGGACGCCAATGCGCAGGCGCTCGGCCGGCTTGTCGCTCTCGGCGGCATAGTCGGGGACAGGGGCCGGGGAGCTGGTGGCGTCGAGCGGATCGTGCCCGGCAATCAAGCCCAGCAGTGTGGCGGCGTCGCGCACGTTGGCGGCAAAGGGGCCCACACGGTCCAACGAAGAGGCGTAAGCGATCAGCCCGTAACGCGAAACGCGGCCATAGGTGGGCAGCACGCCCACCACTCCGCAAAAGCTGGCAGGCTGGCGAATCGAGCCGCCGGTGTCCGAACCCAGAGTGGCTACGGCCAGGTTAGCCGCCACTGCCGCCGCCGCGCCGCCCGAAGACCCACCCGGAACGCGCTCCGTGTCTACTGGATTTCTTACCGGTCCATAGGCCGAGTTCTCGGTCGAGCTGCCCATGGCAAACTCGTCACAGTTCAGCTTGCCCAGCAGCACCGCGCCCGCCGCCGCCAGTTTGGCCACCGCCGTGGCGTCGTAGGGCGGCCGGTAACCTTGCAAAATCTTTGACCCCGCTGTGGCCGGAGCGCCGCGCATCACCAGAACGTCTTTGATACCCACCGGAATTCCCGCCAGTGGCGGCAATGGATCGCCCTTGGCGACCATTGCATCCACCTTCGCGGCCTGCGCAAGCGCACGCTCTTTGGTGAGGCATAGGTAGACGTTCAGCCGCGGATTTTTCTTCTCTATCCGCTCGTAATAACCAGCTGCGAGATCGACGGCTTTGGTGCGGCCTGTGGCGATTCCGGCGCGCAACTCAGCCAGGGTTTTTGGTTTTTCCACATAACTTTCGGCAGGTTTGGTTTCGCTGGACAATGGAACCTTCCTTGTTTCTTGCCTTATGACGGCCTATTTCAGCTTGTTTTTTGCCGATTTCCCCACAAATATTGGGTGCCCCAAGTCCGGATTATCGGACCTGGAAACTACGCATCTACCGCTCAATCACCTTGGGAACCTTGAAGAAAACTCCATCGGTCTCCGGCGCCTGCGACATCACCGCCGAGCGATCCAGCGAGGGCACGTTCAAATCGCCGCGCAGTACACTCACACCCGCCCCATCCTGCAATTCACTCACTTGCGCCAGCGGCGTCACGCCTTTCGTATCTAGCTCGTTCAACTGCGCCACGTAGTCCAAAATGGCGTTCAAATCGCGCAGCATCGCCGGAGTCTCCTCCGGCTTCAGCTCCAGGTGGGCCAGCTCGGCCACCCGCTCCACCTCTTCCACGGTCACCTTTGCGGTCATCGCAATCCCCATGCGCGGCCTTCCGAACACACGTCTCCGGTGAAGGCCCGATGTTTGAGTATAGCGTTTTTACTTTGCCTTCTCGCCACCGCGGCGCTCAGTCCACGATGAGCGTAAGCGTCGCCTGATGCTGAACGCCATTTGAGGTTGCTGTGACCACCACCGGATAGGTGCCCGCCGCGGTATTGCCTGGGCCAGAACCGCCGCAGGAGCTGGTGCAGGTGCCGCCACCGGGGCCGCTGCCGGGAGGATTTCCTCCCGAAGTTCCGCCCGATGAGATGCAACTGGAGACGCCGCTCAGGAGAATTACCAACAGTGCAGCCAGCAGTAAAGCTTTGCGCCTCTGCCTCAGGGCAAACGGAGCCAGCACCAGTCCATAGGCCAGCGGAAGAGCCGGCCACTTGAGCGGAGGCGAGGAGTGAATTGAGGCCGTGGTGAGCCCGGTGGCAATCTGCACCACAACATTTCCTGTCAGGTTGGCGGCAATACCCTCGCTGGCGGGGTCGAAGGTGCACGCAGCATATGGGGGCAATGAGGAGCACTGGAAGGTGAAGACGCCCTGCCCTCCGTTGAGCGGAGTGATCAACAGCTGATAGTCGGCGGTCTGGCCATTGGCGATGGTCCGCGAGGACGAGCCGGAGGGCGCAATTGCGAAATCAAATCCCATCCCCGACAGCGGCACATACGCGCCGGTCGTCAACGCGCTGCTACTCACTGTCAGGCTCCCGCTCTGCGGACCGGCGCTCAAGGGCGCGAACTCCACGATAGCCGTGCAACTGGCTCCTGCTGCCAGCGTGGAGGCGCAGGTTGTGCTCACCAGCCGGAAGCCCGCCGTGACCGAGAGCGCAAAACTGCCCAGGCTGTTCACGCTGTCGGGATTGGTCAGGGTCACCGTGACGGGACTGCTGAGCCGGCCCACGCCGGTTTCAGAGCTTCCCGATTGATTAGCAAAGTTGACGAAGCTGGGCAGCGCCTGAATCGAACCCGGCGTTCCTCCCATCCCGTTGAGCGGAATAATCGTCGATGTCGTCAGCGAGGGCGATGCGATGGTCAGCGTGCCGGTGTACGGCCCGTTGAGCGAAGGCGAAAAGATCACCCCGGTCGAGCAACTATTCTGGCCGCTCACGTTACTCAGTGTCGTGCCGCAGGTATTCTGCACCAGGCTGAAGGGAGGCGTGGCCGTAAGCGTGAGCGAAGTGGCCGTCGAGCCGCCATTGTTGATGATGTTCACCGTCTGAGCCGGGCTGGGCTGGCCCGGTGTCACGATGGGAAAGAGCAGTTGCGCCGGGTTCACGTTGAGCCCCGCCGGAGTCTGCCCGGTGCCGCTGAGCGTGACGCTGACCGGCGACACGCCGGAGGTGGATGAACTGACCACCAGCGAGGCCGTAGCGCCGCCCGCCGCTATCGGGGTAAAAGCCACCTGTACCGTGCAACTGGAAGCGCCCGCGGCCAGTGTGCTGCACGTAGTCGCGCTACAGGCGTTGGGACTGCACGCAAAGCTGCCGGCATTCGTCCCATTGATCTGGAAGCCCACATTGGCCAGCAGCGCTCCGCCGGTGTTGCTCACCGTCACCGTCTGCGGCGAGGTGGACTGGCCCACCGTCACCGAAAATGTCAGGCTGGCCGGGCTGGCGCCCAGCGCCGGCGGAGCCATACCCATCCCGCTCAACGACACCGTCTCCGCCTGCGTGCGCGTAGAGTCAATGATGCTCAGCGTGCCGGTTTGAGTGCCCGTCGCGGTGGGACCGAATTTCACGCTGATCGCGCAACTGGAGTTTGCCGCCAGGTTGGCGGTGCAGTCGTTGGTCTGCTGGAAGGCTCCGCTTACCGAAACGGCAATGGAAGTCAGCGGTACGCTGCCGCTGTTGGTCATCGTCACGGTTTGCGCGGCCGATAGCTGTCCGTCGACCGTGCTGGGAAAGCTCAGGGTCGTGACCGAAAGTGTATCGGTTGCCGGTCCTGACCCAGACCCAGACGCTCCCCACAAGGGGTTGATCCAGATGCCTCGGCCGTAGGTTGCGGCCACAAGATCCTGCACGCTGGCCGTTGCCGGCGCGGCGCTGAGCGCCACTACCGGAGCCTCCGGCAGCCCGCTTCCGAAAGCCGACCAGCAGTTGAGGGGAGCGCTGGCGCAGATCGTAATCTGCCGCGTCGAATAGACTCCTTCGTCGGTGGCAATGTACACCGTGTTGGCATCCTGCGGGTCCACCACCACGCTATTGGCCGGAGCCGTGGGCAGGTTGGCCATCAAAGTTGTCCAGTGTATCCCGCCGTCCGTCGAGTTGTACACCGTCTGCACTTTTTCCCCCACGCTGGGAATCCCCGCCACGGTGACGTACACCGTCTTTCCAGTGCTGTCGTGCGGATCGATGAAGAGGCTGGAGATGTCATACCCGAAGTAGTTCATCGTGTAGGTGTCGTTGCTCACCGTTTTCAGCGCCGTCACGTCCGTCCATGCGGACCACGTGCCGGTGGCGGAGTTATAGGTAGCGCTCAAGACGTGGCCGGGCAGCGTCCTGCCTCCATTCGCCGAGCCGTACATACCCACATAAACAATCTCGCCGCCCGAGGGCAGCGCCGTAGAGACAGGCAGCGCCATCGCCGCCATTGAACGGATCAGTGCGTCGCCGCTGCAAGGGCCGCTCGACGCATGATTGTCAAAGATGGGGCTGATGGCGTCACCGGAACTCCAGCCCACGCCATTCGCCGGACCGCGCCACACCCGGCATGTACCGATCAGCAGCTTCGTGCTGTCCAGCGGATCCACCAGAAAAGGCGCAGGCGAGGTCATCGTCAATCCGTCCCCGCCCACATCTGCGTCGGTTACCACGGGGCTTATGCCAAACGCTGATGGAGTGCAGGGTGCCGTCTGCGAACACAGGTAGATCGCGACACCCGCCTGAGTATTCACGTACCAGTTGTTGCTATTCTCGGGATCGACAGCCACCGGTCCGCCTTCACCGCTCAGGATCTCCGGCCAGTCCGTCGTCGTCCCGCTGGTGCTCTTGACGCCGGCTGTTCCATTGGCTCCCAGCCCGGCCATCATCGTGTACGGCGTCGAGCCCACCTGCGAGATGCTGACCACCTCGGCCAGCGAGCCCAGACTCCCATTCAGATTCTGAAAATGAGTGGCGTCGCTCGCGTCGCAAACCGTCCCGCTCTCCCCGATGGCGTCGGTCGAACTCCACAGCCCGCTATCGTTGCCCAAAAAGATTTCCAGCGGATTATTCCCGTTCCAGGCCAGCGCATGCTGGTATTCACCCACCTGCGCGCAGAATCCAACCGTCGAGTTGGTCGTATTCCGCCACCTGCAACCCTGCGAGTAGGGACAATTCGTCTTCCACAAATCGTTGGCCCCGGCCAGCACGATAGTGGTCTGCCCGGAGGGAACCGCCGCCAGGACCAGGTTGTAGTCACCATTTTCTATCGTGGCCGGGCCTTGCGTTGTCGTTTCCAGCGACGCCGTCTGCCATTGCTGGGCAAAGCTGATCGTCTGGTTGCTGCAGGCGCCCGCGCTCGCCGCACACAAATCCTGCCAGATTCCCTGGTCCTGGTTGTACTCGTCCACCGTCCAGGCAAAAGTATCGCCGGTCTGCGGATTCACCGCCAGCGCGCCACGAAAAACAGGGCAGGCAATTGATCCCGTGCTGCCGGGATTGGTGGGGCAATGCCCCGCGCTCGTCATCAGGCCGGCGCTAGGTTGATTCGTCATTCGCGTCCAGGTGACGCCATCCGAAGATTGGTAGTAGCCGTGGTAGCGCACCGCCGCCACAAACAGTTGCCGTACCGGGTTCCACACCAACGATGTCGCCGCATTTCCGTAGAACTCGGGAAATGCATCGCCCGGCCCCTGCACGTCCACCGCGCCGTCCGTAATGCGCGCCAGCGACCACGTGACTCCGCTGTCGGAGGAGTAATACAGTCCCGCACAACTCTGGTTCGGCCAATCCGCATTCACCAGCGTGCCTTCATAAGCCTGCGAGACCGCGGCCACCACGAGTTGCTGGTTTACCGTGCTCCACGCAAAGCCCGCAAATCCCTCCCCGGCAAAGCTGTAAAGCTGGTCCGAGGTGGTATCGATCAAGCTCCAGGTTGTGCCGCCGTCGGTGGAGCGCAGGATTCCTGCTCCGTAGTAGGAGTCCAGGTTGTCGTTTGGGTCACCGGTTCCAGCTAGGATCACGCCCGTGCCGCCCGGCTGCACGCTCAGTGCACCAATGCTGATGGAGGTGCCTGCCGCGCCGCCCATTCCCGCTGTCTCGTCAGTCAGCGGGATAAAGCTGATGTTGGCAAGGCTGGTTGTGTCCGCATTCTGCGACTTCCAGACTCCGCCGCCCGTGGTTCCCACGTAGAGCGTGTTACCGGTCGCGTCCGAGGGGTCCAGCGCCAGCGCCGAGACTCGCCCCGTCACCAGGCCAAAATTCTGTGACTGAACAGCTGTGGGTCCCAGCGGTAGCCAGGTTGCGGTTCCCTGTCCCGATGACATCGCATGAGCATCAGGCTCGGCCGCGGTCGTCGGCGCGTTATGGCGAAAATGCCCGGCTCCCGCCAAGGCCTGCGCTCCGTCTCTTGCTCCGCTGCGCGTCCAGCCTCTCTGTGCCAGAAACCGCTCCGCCTGAACCACTCGCGGAGGCAGATTGGCCCGCCGCGCCGCCGCTGCCGCGCTGGGCTCCTGCTCATTTGTTCTTGTATCTTGGGTAACGCCGGACACCACCGCCATCGCCGCTAAAACCAGCAATGTCAGCCACTTGCCAACCGGCCTGCCTTGATTGCCTACCCGCCCATCCGACCGGCGAAGCCAGCCACAATCCCCCGCCCGGCCGCCTGAGGCAGCTTCACCGTAAGCCCGCTCCATCACACAAATGTTCACACGCAGTCCTGACCGCGATTCCGACTTCCCCTCTCGTTATCGGCATCCTCTGAGGGAGACTTGATCGAAATCCTGTAGCACTACAACGTGCGAAACGCGCAGCTTACGGGATTGAAACTGGCTTGATTATAGACCGCTAATGGAACAGTTGCGTGAATAACATTGCGCAAAACAGATTTTCTTTTTGACCCGCCGCCTCAGAATCTCAGACTCGCGTTTGTCCACCTAGCCGTAAATTCGCGATCTCACAAAATCAGCCGTGTAGCCACACTAATTCTGCCGAAACGGGGTTCATGCGCCCTTTTTCCTGAGTCCAAATGGCATTCTGATTCGCAGAACTCTTTCCCGGGAGTGTTCGTCTTCCAGGTTGCGCGTGTTGGCGTGAAGTAAATCACTGAGCGCCACCATACCGGCGATCTTTCTCCCGTCACTTGAATCAAGAACAGGAAAACGGGTGAAGCCCGACTCAGCCATCCGGTTGATCACCGCGCGCAAAGGCTCGTCCGCATAGGCAACCTGGGGATCCTGTGTAGCGATTTCCAGAAGGCTGATCGCAGACGCCTTGTCTGACCTCTGTTCGTGGAGCTGGACCAACTGGCTTCGCGTAACCACTCCCACTAACTCATTGCCGGACCCTAGAACCGGGAATAGCTGTTGACCCTTTGGCCGCTGGCTGCTGCGGATCAAGTGATATGCATCCTCCAGCGTCCCATCACCGGGCAGAACAACGACATTCGTCCGCATGACCTCTTTGACGAACAGGATTTCGAGCGGATCAATCGCGTATTCGCGGCTCATATGATAGCCGCGCCGCGAGATTTTTTCGGTGAGAATGGATCGCTTGAGAGTCAGAACCGTGAATAAATAAGCCGCGAAGCAGGCCACCAGAAGCGGCAGAAGCATATTCACATCGTGTGTTAATTCCAGCGCAAAGATGATGCCGGTGAACGGAGAGCGCATCGTGCCGCCAAGAATCGCGCCCATGCCTACCAGAGGCCAGAAACCCGCGCCAAAATGGGGAAGAAAGATGCTTTCCAGGCCGCCCAATGCCGCGCCCATCATCAACAAGGGCGCAAGCACGCCACCGGATGTGCCCGAGCCTAGCGAAATCATCCAGATAGTTGACTTGACCAGAAGCACTCCTGCAATGATCGCAAGGGTCGCGTTACCCTCGATGAGTCTGCCAATGGTCTCGTATCCAACGCCCAGCGCCTGCGGAAAGATGAGTCCGCCCAGGCCTACGAAGACGCCTCCAATCGCCGGCCACCACATCCAGTGAATCGGCAGCTTCTGAAAGAGATCCTCGGCGGCGTAAACTCCTACAGTCAACAGTGCCGAGAACGCCCCCGCGGCGAGACCCGCTAAGACGCAACCGCCAATTCCAAAAGCACCGATGAATGCCGGGTGCGGGGGCACGGTGAAGAGTGGCCCCAGCCCAAACAAGTAACCCCTGACCACGCAGGCCGTCGCGCTGGCCAATGCCACAGGAATTGCGCTGCGCGGCTTCCACTCGAACAGCAGCAATTCAACGCCGATCAGCACCGCGGAGACCGGCGCCGCGAACGTCGCCGACATACCCGCGACCGCACCCGCTACCAGCAAGGTGCGCCGCTCCGCGCTGCTGAAGTGGAAGAACTGGCTGATCATTGATCCTATGGCGCCGCCTGTCATGATGATCGGCCCTTCGGCGCCGAATGGGCCGCCTGAACCAATAGAGATGGCGGCGGAGAGCGGCTTGAGAATCGCCAGCCGCGGAGAGACACGGCTGCCGTTCATTAAAATGGATTCAATGGCCTCGGGAATGCCGTGTCCGCGAATGCGTTCCGACCCATAGCGCGCCATCAATCCAACGATGAGCGACCCAATCACGGGCACTGCGATGGCATAAACGCCAAGATGGTTTTCCGTTGGCGATGCAAATGAAAAGTCGATTCGATGAAAATAAAAAAGATTTGTAAATAGGCCGATCAGCTTCAATAGTATCCATGCGACAAACGCTCCGATAACGCCGATGACGATGGCCATCAGCGAGATGGGAATCACTCTTGTGGTGGTGGTGAAATCGCCGAGGTCTTCACGGCGCGTTTTGGAATGTCGAACCTTGGGAGGACGATTCATGGCAGCCCCTCCCTACCAGCTTCCCCAGGCGCGGCTGATGTAATCAGCTAAAGTCATCGAGATCAGGACCAGAAACATGAAGATGCCGGAGAAGATCGTCAGCTTGGTCAGCTTCGAGCTGTACCACACATGCATAAAAAACAGCACCACCAGCACCGCCTTGGTGGTTGCGATGGCCAGCGCGATAACGGGATTCCACACGCCCAGGTCCACATACGACGCCCACACCGTGAGCGCGGTGCCCAGTAGCAGCGCAAAGAGAATCACCAGATAAACCCCTGGACCGACAATATGCCGCGCGTGTTGGTTATGTCCGCTCATGCCGCGTGTCCTCGTTGCTTCTATTCCCTAACTCCTAATCCCTACTGATGCCTGCTGATCAAATAGAGCAACGCAAAAAGATAAATCCAGATGATGTCCACAAAATGCCAGTAAAGCCCGAAGTTCACCACAAATGTCTCGTGGCCCGAGGTGTAAGCCCCGGCCCGCGCGCGCAAAATCATGAATCCCAGAATCCCGATGCCGATGATCATGTGCAGCGCATGCATCCCGGTCATCAGAAAGTAGAGAGAAAAATAAAGCTCAGTGTGCCGCGCCATGTCCGGCACGAGCGGCTTATCGTGATACTCCGCATAGACTTCGGGGTCCGATTGCGGATCGAGAAACGATTGCAAGCTGTAGTGGAAGCCGGGAACGTGATGCTTCTCGATCTTTTCCCGGTATTCGATGGTCTTGATGCCCAAAAAACTCAGGCCCAAAATAAATGTCAGAGCCAGGCACAGCACCAGCCCGCGCCTGCGCCGTGTCTGCGCGCACCAAACGCCCATGGCCATAGTGAAGCTGGATAAAATCAGCACCACCGTATTCGTCGTGCCCCACACCACGTTCAGCTGATGCGAGCCGGAGACAAATGCCGGGTAATACCAGTTGCGGTAGACCAGGTAAGCGGTGAAGAGACCTCCGAAGAACATCACTTCGGTCAGCAGAAAAAGCCACATGGCAAAGCCGGCGGCGTCGGCCTGCTGCTCAATGGAGTTGAAGTGATGGCGCAGATAAGCCGGGTGCTCCTCGTGAGCAGGGAGAGCGGCGCCGTGTGCATTCTCGGTGCTATTCGGCACGGTGCGCCTCCTTTTTCTGCTGCTCTTCCAGCCACTCGTAGTCATAGGCCTCGTGGTCCATCACCGGCATCTCGGCAAAGTTTTCCGTCAGCGGTGGCGACTGCGTCTGCCACTCCAGCCCCGTCGCCTGCCATGGATTGTCGCCCGCGATCGCGCCGTACTTCAGCGACCAGATCAGGTAAAGCACCGGCAGCAAATAGCCCACGCCAAGAATCGTCGCTCCCGCCGTCGAAAAAACATTCAGTATTTGAAACTCCGGCGGATAAGATGCGTAACGCCGCGGCATCCCCAGCATGCCCAGGATGAATTGCGGAAAAAATGTGAGGT
>CAWJDN010000203.1:0-9946 GCA_963840985.1 uncultured Acidobacteriaceae bacterium | reverse complement strand
ACTGCGTCGATCAAACCGTCGCCGAACTTGAGCGTCGACTCGACCCCGTCCGATTCCTGCGCATCCACCGCTCAGCGCTGGTCAATGTGAACTGGATTCACGAGGTGAACTCCTGGTTCGCAGGCAAAGTCGTCCTCTTGCTGAAAGATTCGCAGCACACACAACTGCCTGTCGCACGCGATCGCGTACGCTCACTGAAATCGCGCTTGGGAATCTAAGGAAGCCGGATCGAGAGTCGAGTTGTTGTGCCATAGGAGAGTCCGGTACTGCATCCGATTCGCAATCGACAATGGAGTGGGACAGATTCTGAGCGGCTGTTTCGGTTGGCGGTTTTCGCGCTTTGGGACTCAGCAAGTCGCGGCTTAGTAGATGGACCGCAAAAATCACAACCCCCTCCGATTATGCGATTTGCGGGTGAATTGTACCGGGAAGTCGGCAAGTATCCTGGAATTTGCCAGATACCTTAATGCGGCGAATGTCGAGACGCTAGGGCGTTTTCGAAGACCGGTCTGTAGGCATTGTATTGAGGTTTAACAAGCCGCTCTGGATGAGCGCATTGGCCAGTTAACAAGCTAATCTCTGCCCGATTTTTTATGGTGTCTAGAATAGTGTGATTTTAGGTGCCGATCTTACCATCGCACAGATAAGACGACCAAATTTCATCATCGGTGAGTTTGATTGTGATCGCATCCCTAAAATTCGCATGATTTGCAATCCGGTTTGGCTGCAGGGCTTGTAAGATTGGAGTGAAATTGAAAAAAGATTCCGCCCGGCATCAATGGCGAAAGGTCAATATTCATGCGATTCACTCATGCACTGCGTTCTTCGATGGCTCTGCTTACCTTCTCATTCTGCCTTTCCACACAGAGCCAAAGTGCTCCGGCTGTACATTTGTCAAACTACGACACGATCGATCCCTTCATAGGGACAGCGGGCGGAGGAAACACCTTTCCCGGCGCGACTATGCCCTTCGGCATGATGCAGTGGAGTCCCGACACCAACCACGATGCCTGGTATTTTTACAGTGAAAAGCAGATCAAGGGCTTCAGCCTGACTCACATCAGCGGAGCGGGATGCCCACTGTATGGCGACTTTGCCGTGCTGCCCACATCGAGCGCGCTCACTGCCGTTCCCGGGCAGGAGGTTGCTGCGTATGCCACTACTTTTGACCACTCCAAAGAAGAGGCGCACCCCGGCTTCTATGCCGTCACGCTGGCGAATGGCATTCGTGTCGAAATTACGGTTGCCGAGCGCGCCGGAATCGCCCGCTTTAGCTTTCCCGAGGGCGCGGCCTCTCGATTACTGATCAACGCCGGATCGAGCGCCAACACGACGGGTAACGCGCTGACTAGAACGCCCGGAACCGGCATCTATGGCAACCGCATTGAACTCAACGATGCTTCCTTCGCAGGATCAGTTACGGCAGGTGGCTTTTGCAGTCAGGAATCGCATTACACCCTTTATGTTGCGGGCCGCTTCAACAAACCTTACAAATCCTCAGCGCTCTGGCAGGATGAAACCATCTCCAGCGACAAGAAAGCGGCCCAAGGCAAGCACACCGGCGCATGGCTGGACTTCGGCAACGAACGCGAGATCGAGTACAAGGTCGGGATCTCTTTCGTCAGCGAAGAGGCTGCGCGCAACAACCTCGATAAGGAAATTCCCGGCTGGGATTTCGACGCAGTCCGCTCGAATGCCCGCCGCGCCTGGACCACACTTCTCGACCGCGTCGCAGTGGAAGGCGGCACGGTGGAGCAGCGTAAAATTTTCGCCACCGGCCTTTATCACTCCTTCTTGTCGCCCAACCTCTTCAGCGATGAGGACGGCAGCTACCCGGGCTTTGACGGCAAGGTGCATGCGTTGGCTGGTTCAAGACAGAAGGCCCAGTATGCAAATTTTTCCGATTGGGACATATACCGCAATACTGTTCAGTTGCAGGCTCTCTTTGACCAGGAGCGCACCAGCGATATCATGCAGTCGCTAGTCAACGACGCGATGCAAAGCGGCAGCTTTCCCCGCTGGCCGGCCGCCAATGACGTTACATACGTGATGGGCGGAGATTCACCAGTGATCGTGCTGGCCTCGTCCTATGCCTTCGGTGCGCGTAACTTCGATCTCGAAACCGCTCTGAAATACATGGTCAAGGCCGGAACCGAGCCCGGCGTGAGCGCGCACGGCGGCTCCGAGCGCCCCTTCCTCTCTGAATACATGAAACTCGGCTATGTGCCCGAGGAGCTAGATCGCATCGCTGCTTCGCGCACCCTCGAATACGTCAACGACGATTTCGCTGTCGCCCAATTCGCAAGGAACACCGGCCATGAGGCCGAATACAAGACGTTCCTTAAGCGCTCGCAAAACTGGAAGAACCTGCTCGATCCCGCAACAGACTGGATCCGCCCCCGTGCCAGCGATGGCACATGGCTGCCCGGATTCGACGCGGATCTGGTGCTACCCAAAGGCAAGAACTCCTGGGATACGTCTTCTCAGCAAGGCTTCGAGGAGGGCAATAGCTACCAATACACCTACATGATTCCTTTCGACTATCCCGCCCTCTTTGCCGCTATCGGCGGCGAGGACAAGGTGATTCCCCGCCTCGACAAGTTTTTTACCAAGCTGCGCTGCTGGGGCGAGCCCTGCTACAACATTGAAAATGAGCCGGATTTCGTCGTTCCTTATGCTTATACCTTCGCTGGACAGCCCTGGAAAAGCCAGGAAGTAATCACGCGCATCAGCCAGGAGGACTTCAAGGCTGTTCCAGAAGGGATTCCCGGCAACGACGATCTGGGCGCAACCTCGGGGGTCTATGTATGGAATGCGCTGGGCTTCTACCCAGCGGTTCCGGGTGTTGGAGGAGTCGTCCTCGGTACGCCCCTCTTCGACAAGGCAACATTACGACTCTCTGGAGACCGGACTCTGATCATCGTCCGCAAGGGAAACGGATTCTACGTCCAGAAGGTCACACTCAACGGCATGAAGTACCCGAATTCCTGGTTGCCCCTGGAAAAGCTGCACCCCGGCACCACGCGGATCGAGTTCACCACTGGCGATGCGCCCAACAAGGAACGCGGCAGGGACCCTGAAAATCGCCCGCCATCCTTCCGATAACGCACCTCCGATGATTCCTCACTGAATGAAGTGTTTCCGTTCTGCTGGAGTTTCAACAGCGACGACGAATCATCTGGTAGATGACTTTGCGCTACACTAACACTTCAGCTGGTACAAATTACCGGGCAGGCCATGAAAGGGGCGATCATGGACACACGGAGAGTACATCGGCGCGACATTTTGAAGGCGGGAATCGCACTAGCCATAACGCCTGGGATCGGCTTTGCTGAAGCGCCTACCTCTGGCATGCAGGATAAGGTTGTTCGAAATGGACGAATCCAGCAGGCAGTTTGCCGCTGGTGCTATCAAGGAATTGCTCTTGACGATCTTTGCGCCTATTCCGCAAGCATAGGCTTGAAAGGCATCGATCTTTTGCAGCCCGAAGAATGGAGTATTCCTCAGAAGTACGGAATGATCTGCACCATGGGCTATGCCGGTGGCGGCGAGATTTCAAATGCCCTGAATCGAATTGAGAACCATACGGCCATCGAAGCGGTCTTTCGGAAAAATATCCCACTGGCGGCGAAGATGGGTGTTCCCAATGTGATTACGTTCTCTGGCAATCGTCATGGAATGTCCGATGAAGAGGGCGCAAGAAACACTGTGACCGGATTGAATCGCCTAAAGAAGATCGCTGAGGATCATGGTGTCACAATCAATCTTGAATTGCTGAATAGCCGTAAGGATCATCATGATTACATGGCCGATCACACAGCATGGGGTGTATCGGTAGTCAAAGAAGTCAACTCACCCAATGTGAAGCTGCTCTACGACATTTACCATATGCAGATCA
Organism: uncultured Acidobacteriaceae bacterium; assembly: GCA_963840985.1. Taxonomy (GTDB): domain Bacteria; phylum Acidobacteriota; class Terriglobia; order Terriglobales; family Acidobacteriaceae; genus Telmatobacter. The sequence continues at coordinate 6,048 of CAWJDN010000203.1, read as the reverse complement.
TGGAAGGTGATCTGATTCAGACCATCCGCGACAACATCCGTTGGTTGGGGCACTTTCATACAGGAGGTGTTCCTGGCAGACACGAGTTGAATGACCAGCAGGAAGTCCATTGGATCGGGGTGATGAAAGCAATCGCAGCCATGGACTTCAAAGGATATGTGGCACATGAGTTTATACCTGCTGGAGATCCGCTTACGAGTCTGCGTCAGGCTGTCGATCTGTGCGATGTATAGCGGGGCTGCAGAGATCCTATTGCAACCAGAAGTGCCCGACAGTCACCACTACCCGGCAGCGTGGCTGACCGAAGCATCCAAGGGGAATAGAAACGTGGAACGCCAAGAACATTTACCATATTTCCACGCCACGACTGCGGCATGGCCCATGCGATAAAGTGGTTTATTAACTTTGGAGGGGATGTACGATGCGGCATATAAGCAAGCGCTTATCCGGACCCTTGGCGATCATCCTTCTGCTGGTTTGCGCAGCGGCAAACGGGCAGCAATCCGGTCAGAGTTCTTCGGCCGTTTCTACCCTCGACTTTCCCACCGTCCTCTACGGCGCGGTCAAGCTGATTTATGACGGCGATGGAATTCGCGTAGCCAAGATCGTAAATGGCGTAACCACGCAATATCTTGTTGATGATCTCAATCCGACAGGTTATCCTCAAGTAGTAGAGGAGTTGGCGGGCGGCCCCAGTGGCAGCACTGTCCAGCGCACCTACGCCTACGGTTTGCAACGAATCAGTCAGACACAGATCATTGACAATCAGTGGGTGACCAGCTACTACGGTTATGATGGGGCAGGCAACGTTCGCCAGTTGACGAATGCATCCGGTGTTGTGACAGACACGTATGATTACGATGCTTTTGGTAATGTAATCAACAAAACCGGCACGACTCCAAACAATTACTTGTACCGTGGAGAGCAGTTTGATCCCGATCTTGGAATGTATTATTTCCGCGCCAGATACTACAATCCCGCCACCGGAAGGTTCATGTCTAGAGACCCGGAGGGCGGCAATCGCTTTGATCCTGCATCGTTTCAGAAGTATCTGTATGCAGACGGCAATCCGGTGAATGAATGGGATCCAACAGGGCGCATAGCCCTTATGGAATACAAGCTCTTGAAGAAGGTGATTGCTGGTCTTGGTTTACAAGCACACCATTTGATTGAGAAACGATTCCTTTTTATTCTTGATTTCACGGGATGTGAGCTTGCAATGGCTCTCACTCCAGATGAACACCAAAGAATTACAAACGCTTGGCGAGCTGCGATACCTTATGGACCAGATGGTACGTACTGTGCGACTGCGGCGGAAGTTTTGGCTACAGCTCAGGCCATCTACTCAGATGCCATTTATGCCGCGATTCTAGCAAGACTCGCCGTTGATTAGGAGTTTGCAATGGAGATTGTACATCATTTCGGGATCAAACTTGCTTGTGATGACGAGAGGCAAGAGTTTGTTGACATTGGGATTGTTCTGGAGCTTGGAACACTGGTTCCAAGCGGGAACATCATTACCAGTTTTGACATCGGAGAACATGATCCGCGATGGATGGCCGCTCGCCGAGTTGCTGCTAAGTATCAAATAACGGATAGTATCCGAACAGAGTTTGATCAATCAGAACTCGATAAGGCAGGGGCATTGTGTATCTTAGCCTCTTCGCAACGAGGCTACCCGGAGCCGTCGGAGAAGCGCGGTTATTTGGCTGTAACCTTTGACCTTTCTGACCACTGTATCAAGTGTGGGATTGGTCGTCGCCAAATTCATCCTTTTCGGTTGAAGTCTACGCCTGTTCTCAAACGCACTATCATGCAAATGAATTGGATCTTCGACGAGTATTTTGTTGCACGCGATGTGTGGACTGCCGTTTTTAAGCCTCTTGGTGTCGACTGTTGGCCTGTGGTGTTAGACAGAACGGGAGAAGAAATTGAGTCTGTAGTTCAGCTCAAGATCTCTCATCATGCCAACCTGAATCTGTACGCGGCAAACGCTACCGACTGTCCAATGTGTGGAAGAACGAAGACAAGAATGGACCTGAGAGGCTTTTGCCCAGAGCCGGTCAGTATCCCTGCGCCAATTTTCAAGTCGACTCAATTCTTTGGTTCTGATTCCAATGCATTCAGCCGGGTACTCATCTCATCTTCTCTGTACAAAGAGATTAAGAAGGACCGTTTGCGGGGCGTCGAGTTTTACCCTTGTGGTCCCAGTCTGATCGCAATCTCCACACCGTCAATCCTGATCTGATCCGGCGTTGTGAGAGGCAGGCAGGTTGCGCAGGTCTGACTGAAGCAAGATGAATGGGTGGTCCATGTCTGGATTTTCAGATATGGGAGACCTCGAACCCCATGTGGAACTCTGAACTATTACTTACTACGCGAGCGGCAACGTGGAAAGCATCGCCTCCTCCAATCCGCATGGCGTCTGGGTCACGCTGACCTGGGACGAGCTCAACCGCCTGAGCACGGTGATCGACAATCGCCTGCCATCGGGCGCGAACACGGCTGTTTATACGTATGACTCGGCGGGGAATGTCGCCACTGCCACTTATCCCAACGGTTTCCAGACCACGTTCACCTATGACCAACTGAGCCGTTTGACAGCGCTGTCCACGCCGGTTTCGAGCTATAACTACCAGCTTGGACCAACGGGAATCCGCACCGGCGCGGTCGAGGGCAACGGACGGACTCTGGCATGGAACTATGATGGGATTTATCGTCTCACGAACGAAACCATCATGTCCGATCCGAGCAACAATAATGGCAGTGTGAGTTATGGCCTGGACCCGGTCAGCAACAGGCTCTCGCCACTTCCACTCTTACTGGTTCCACTCCGGAACTTGGACATACAACGCAAATGACGAAATCTCATCTGAGTCGTATGACGCCGACGGCGATGTCATCGCGGCGAATGGCTATGTTATGACCTACGACGCCGAGAATCATCTGATCTCCAAGATCGGCAACGGAACGTCATCACCATGGTCTATGATGCTTTCGGCAATCGTGTCTCGAAGACAGTCAACGGAGTGACAACGAAGTATCTGGTTGAAGATGATGTGAACCCAACTGGTCTTCCTCAAGTGCTTGGAAGAGACAGTTAATGGAGTAGTTCAACGGACTTACACGTATGGCTTGCAGCGCATTAGCGAAAGCCAGATGCTGAATGGCGCATGGACCACGAGCTTCTATGTCTACGACGGCGCGGGTAGCGTTCGTCAACTAACGAACTCGGCTGGCGTTGTCACGGATGAGTATGAGTATGATGCTTACGGAAATTCGTTCACAAAATCGGGAACCACACCCAATGTGTATCTCTATCGCGGCGAACAATACGACCCGGACCTCGGCCTTTATTACCTCCGCGCCAGATACTACAACGCTGGGACCGGACGCTTTATGTCCCGCGATCCGGAAGATGGAAAAGCTTTCGACCCGGCATCGCTGCACAAGTACCTGTATGCAGGCGGTGATCCGGTCAATACCATCGACCCGACGGGGCGAGAGATTCTGTTTGGAACGGGCGCGATAGATTACGACATTCTGCTTGAGGCACCGCCGGTCATTGCTGGATTTGCATATGTTGTTGCAAAGACTTTAGTATGTGCAGGAATTCAAGTCATAATTCTAACTGTAACGCACGTACAATCTTGGTCGGTTGGTCCCTGGATTGCGTGGTGCTATGAATGGGCTGGCGGTGCCTGATGATTTGAAAAGAAATCAATATTGTCAACAACGAGCGCTGAATGATGATTTACATGCGATTAGTGATAGTGTACTTAGATTGTCGCTATGCATGGTGGATATGGAGGCACAATGAATTGTATTCATGGACATGAGGCCGAGGGTGATTGCAACCTTGGACGACGAAAACCGTTGATTCTCACAATAGCCATGACTCTCGGAATGGCAGGTATTGCATATATTAACGTGCGAGCTGCGACTACGGTCATCGCTCTTACATATACATCAACAGGCAGGGGCGGTCTTCTATTTCTATTTTCTTGGTCGTTTGTGTATTTCAGCATAATCGAATCTATTGCGAAATGGGCCCGTACGCAGAAAGGTGTAACTGCTCCCTGGTTATACTTGATTGGTGGAGTGCACGACTTTCTGGCCTTGGGCATCATTGTATTGATTGTAAATGTATTTTATGAACATTCCGAAATAGAGCCAAGAGCTTATCCGCTTCGCATATTGCTCGTTGTCGTTACGCTTTTTAGCTTGCTTGCTCTTTCAAGGAACCTGTCTAAGTTATTCCTATCTACGCGCGAGTGTGTAATCGGTGATAGGCAGCCGAACAACACTGTGGATGGGTGGACAATTATGAGTCCGGCATTACGATTACTACTTGTCGTAAGCCACGTCATTAATTCAACGCTTTGGACTTGGATCGTGATTTACTATCGATATTTCACTCATTCGTTTATCGAGCACTCGTCGTGGGTGATGGTATCCCTCTGGATTGTTGTGGCTTCCTGTTGGTCGTGCTGCGTCGCCGTGTTATTTGGTGCATACCAATCTGTGAAAACAGGCGTGCAGGTCCTAAGGGGTAAATAATCTTTGGTGGTCACGTGGAAAGCATCGCCTCCTCCAATCCGAATGGCGTCTGGGTCACGCTGACCTGGGACGAACTGAACCGTCTGAGCACGGTGACTGACAGCCGTCTGGTTGGCAATCAGACGACGACGTACACCTATAATCCGGCCAGCAACGTGGCCACCGTCACCGCACCAAACGGTTTGCAGACGAAGCTGAATTATGACCCAATGAATCGGCTGACCTCGCTAACGACGCCGATTTCGAGTTACACCTACACGATCGGAGCAACTGGCAACCGAATCGGATCAGTCGAAGGCAACGGACGGACGCTGAGTTGGAACTACGATGGCATTTACAGGTTGACAAATGAAGCCATCAGCAACGATCCATCGAATAACAATGGTAGTGCGGCTTACGGTCTCGACCCTGTCGGAAATCGTTTGTTGTTGAACTCTTCGTTGCCAGGGATTTCGTCAGGCAGCTTTGGCTATAACGCCGATGATGAGATTTCGTCTGAGACCTATGACGCCGACGGCGATGTGATCGCAACAGGCAGCAACACCTACACCTACGACTCCGAAAATCACATGACCACTGCGAATAACGGCGCGGTTCGGATGATCTACGACGGCGATGGCAATCGGGTTGCGAAGATAATAAACGGGGTAACCACTCAATACCTCGTTGACGACCTGAATCACACTGGTTTGCCTCAAGTCGTCGAAGAGGTTGTGAATGGCGCTGTTACTCGCCAGTACACCTACGGCCTCCAGCTCATCAGCCAGAACCTGAGCCCGGCTGTTACCGGAAGCAACGCCTGGACGCCGAGCTTCTATGTGTACGACGGCGGCGGAAGTGTAAGGCAGTTGACAGACTCAAATAACAATATGACCGACGAGTACGAATACGACGCGTATGGCAATTCGTTCACGAAGGTCGGAACGACTCCCAACAATTGTTTTTACCGTGGTGAGCAATTAGATCCCGATCTTGGGATGTACTACCTTCGTGCACGCTGGTATAATCCTGCAACAGGAAGATTCCTCTCAAGAGACCCGCTGGATGGACAGTTTTGGGATCCGAAAACCTTGCATAAGTACCTATACGCAAGTGGTGATCCAATTAACGTAATGGATCCAACGGGCCAGGGTCCAGTTATGGAATGGATAATGATTAATATTATTAAGAACCCAATTATTATCGGTTGGGCATGGATTTCCGGAACTCAGTGTACTGCAATGTATATTCTAGAGCGCGCTGGTGTCGATAGGTACGGGAATAGTATGGACGCAGGAGTAAAGGGTCTTGCCAGACAAATCGAAAGCGATTATTGCGGTATAGCAGTAGGTGTGATTAGTGCAATCACTGGGGCTGCTGCCTTGAAATGAAGGAAATTCCAATACAGGAGAGATAAGAATATGGAGAACATGAATCGCAAACCTAAGCGAATAATTAGCAGGGGCAATTATGCGCTCTCGGCGATATTTCTTGTTTATTATGTGGTGT
>CAWJDN010000202.1:0-8963 GCA_963840985.1 uncultured Acidobacteriaceae bacterium | reverse complement strand
CGCTGCATGGCGGAAAGGTAACGGATTTTGCCGCGAAGCAAAGAATTGTTGTTGTACGAAGGACGCGAAGTTGGCGAAGAATTTTGTAGCAGCCGGCGTGAGTCGGCTCATTATTTTTGCGGAATGATTTTAGATGGAGCGGACTGACGTCCGCTGCCACCGGATTAAATTCCGCCGCGTTGCGGCAGTCCCGCAATACGTCTCATGCCGAGGAAATCATGCAAGCTGTCTTTGTCATCCTGCGCAACGGGGAAGTGACGTCACGCTCCCAATCACATGATTGATGGGGAAGAAATTCCGATTTTTGAGGCAACCGCCAAAAACATCCGGGCCTTGGCAACAGATACTTGTCAACATTACTGAAAAAGTGAATGTTCGAATGGAACTTTTTCATTCGCTGCTTGTATAACCCTCATAGAAATGGTGAGCGTATATCGCATCCCGAATGCCGGAAGATTCTGACATTGTTAAACACGTCCTGAATGGAGACGTAGATTCCTTCCGAATCCTCGTGGAGCGGTATCAGCGACCCGTTCTCAGCATGATACGACGACTCATATGGGACAGCCACCGCTGTGAAGAAATCGGCCAGGACGTTTTTGTCGCGGCCTTTCAGAAATTGTCCACGTTCGATCCGGCGCGCAGCCAGTTCTCCACGTGGTTGTTTACCATCGCACGCAACATGAGCATCAACGCCTTGAAGAAAAAAACTCCGATCCCGGTCGAGCATTTGCCCGAAGTCCTCGATTCCCGAGATCCGTCCGACAAGTTTTCAGATAAGGAATTTTTTGCCCAAATGGATCAAACACTCAAAGGCTTGCCAGGAAAGTTGCAGCGCGCCAAATCAGCGCCCATCTCAGGACTTTATTCTTCGCGGGAACCGATTCAGACAGATTGCTGTGTGAAACTCCATCGATCACGACACGACTAAAGTCATGCCCTGACACTTCTCGCAACTCCAAATGAATTTTCCGCGATTTGTGAAGTAGTGCCCTGATATAAAAACTCTACGGCATGAATTCTGTCGGGGTTTGTGGTATCCCACCCTAGCCGCAAAAACAAGAACGCGGCGAGGATGGGGCACCCGGCAAGTTGTGAAGTCATGCCCTGATGCTTCTCGCAACTCCAGGCGGTTTTATCAAACGAGCGTTCGGGAGCGAAGTCCCGGAGGCACGCGAAAGAGAGTTGGCAGCGAGCAAAATGTAATGCGGCACCGGCGTATGGTCGCCAGTGCCGCAGTTGAGAGTCGCAAATATATTGGAAGAGAGAACCGTGTCTAGACTGCGTCCGTATAGATGAGACGAGCCAAGAGATTCTCGATTTGCTCCTGCTTGCCAGAGCGCGGTTGAGGATTGATGGCGTTTTTGAGAGCCGTTGCCTCGATCTGATCGAGCGAAACCTTGCCGGCGAGCATGGCGACCGCCTCAGGCGACTTCCATCCTGCATAGCGTTGCTTGATGATCTCATCGTAGCGGCCGTCTTCAATCAACTTGGCAGCCGTCAGGAAGGCTCGCGCGCAGAGGTCGGCGCCACCCACATGGGCATGGACCATGTCTTCAGCGGTAAAGCTCTGTCGCCGCACCTTGGCGTCGAAATTGCATCCACCCTTGTTGAGGCCGCCGGCTTTGATGACGTGATACATGCTCATGGTCATCGACCAAAGTTCGTTGGGGAACTGGTCGGTGTCCCAGCCCAGCAGCGCATCGCCACGATTGATATCCAGAGATCCCAGGAATCCCAGGGCTCCCGCGGTCGAAATCTCGTGCTCAAAGGTATGCCCGGCGAGCATGGCGTGGTTGGCTTCGATATTGACCCGGACTTCCTTTTCGAGGCCGAAGCGCTTCAGGAATCCATAGACGGTTGCGGTGTCAAAGTCGTATTGGTGGGTTGTCGGTTCCTTGGGTTTGGGTTCGATCAGAATCTGGCCGTCAAAGCCGATCTTGTGCTTATACTCCACCACCAGAGTCAGGAAGCGGCCCATCTGCTCGAGTTCCTGCTTCATATCGGTGTTCAGCAGAGTCTCGTAACCTTCGCGTCCGCCCCAGAGCACATAATTCGAGCCGCCGAGCCTCTTGGTGGCATCCATACAATTCTTCACCGTGGCCGCGCACCAGGCGAAGACCTCGGGATCGGGATTGGTGGAAGCGCCGGCCATAAACCGCGGATGAGAGAAAAGGTTCGCAGTTCCCCACAGCAGCTTGGTCGGATACTTTTTCATTTTCTCTTCGAAGTAATCGACCATGGTGTGGAAGTTCTTCAGGGTCTCGGCGAGAGTGTCGCCGCCGGGCGCGATGTCGGCGTCATGGAAGCAAAAGAAGGGAAGGCCGAGGACCCGGAAAAGCTCGAAGGCCGCATCGGCTTGCACCTTGGCCTGTGCAATCGGGTCACCGGCGGCAAACCACGGACGCTGGATCGTGGCTCCGCCGAATGGGTCGCCTCCACGCATCGCCAGCGAGTGCCAGTAGGCGACCGCGAAGCGCAGATGATCCTTGAGGGGCTTGCCGAGTACGACCCGGTCAGCATCGTACCAACGGTAGGCAAGGGCCTTCTTGCTGGAAGGACCCTCGTACTTTACTGTTTCGAAAGAGCTAAAGATTGTTTCCGCCATGGTGAATCTCCTGTTGTTGAAGAAAAATTGAAATCGAGTCTATGAGTTGTCCGGCTAAACACCATAACCCCAAAGAAGAATGCTTCTTGATGGCAGCTTCTTAGTGAATCTCATTTTATCTGGCGTTTTGCGGCGATGTCTCCTAGACATTCTGTTGTATCACAGCACAGGCCCGTCTGCACAGGACGCTCCACTCACGTTTTACTCGGAGTGACGCATTTGTTGCGAGAGCCGACCTTATTTCTTTGGAATTGAATCCTTATAGGCTTTCGCGCACATCAAATAAATAATGACACTTTTGTGGAATCCCGGGAGTTGGAGCGGACGCCTCGCCGAATTGGAGGCGCAATCCGGTGAACTAAAGGAAGCTCCGCTACGCCGCGATGTGCGATCGCTGGGCACGCTGCTCGGAGAGGTATTGCGCGAGCAGGCAGGCGACGAACTCTTTTCCCAGGTCGAAGCCTTGCGCCAGGGCACGATTCGCCGCCGCGACGCCGAAGCCGCGGGGCATGGCGAAGAGGCCGCGCATCAGGCTGCCATCGCGCTCTCATTGGTGCATTCGCTCCCGGTCGAGCAGTCGATTCTGCTGACTCGCGCCTTCGCGTTTTACTTTGAACTCATCAATCTGGCGGAGACCAACCACCGCAAGCGCCGGCGCACAGCCCTGCATTTGAGCGGCGAGGCTGACCGGCAGCGCGGTTCGCTCATGGGAACGCTGAGCAAGATGCGGAGCGTGGGCATCAGCGTCGAGGAAGCATTGGAGACGCTCAGGCGCGTTCTGATTGTGCCCGTATTTACCGCGCATCCAACAGAAGCAGCGCGCCGCTCGGTGCTTATCAAGCGGCGGCGCATCGGCGCGTTTCTCTCGGCGCTCGACCGGATTCCCCTGCCCGCGGAGGAGATAGCGCGCCTCGAAGAAGCCATCCGCGCCGAGATCACCAGCCTATGGCAGACCGACGAGGTGCGCTCGCGGCGGCCCACCGTCTATGACGAGATCAAGATGGGGTTGGACTACTACGACGTCTCAATCTTCTCGACGCTGCCCAGCCTGTATCGTGAGATATCCGAGGCCCTGCGCTCGACCTATGGGCTGGAGATTGAGGTCCACGAACTGCCGCAGATGCTCACCTTCGGCTCGTGGATCGGCGGCGACCGCGACGGCAATCCCTTTGTCACAGCGGAGGTCACACGTGACGCAATTCAACTGGCGCGCGGCCATCTGCTGCTCTACTACCAGCGGCAGCTGGATGAGCTAATCGACCTGATCACATCGAGCGCACAGCAGATCGGCGTCAGCGAGGAGCTGCTCAGCCGCCTCAATGCCTACGTCGCGCTGGTGCATACGCCCGAGGCGCAGGTCTTCGGCGTGCAATACGAGTTCGAGTCCTACCGCCGCTTTGCCATCTGCCTGAAGGCGCGGATTCAGCGGACGCTGGCAGCCTCGGAGCAGCTGGGATCGGCGGCCCGCCTGCCGGTGATGCCGTACACGCTCTCGCGCAACCAGGACAATCTCGGCAAGTTAGCCAATACTCTGCCCGCCTACTGCAATGTGGCGGATTTCATCGACGACCTGGAGACACTACGCGAGTCGCTGGCCGCAAATCGCGGGTTGCGCATCGCCCGCGCCATGGTTGACCCGCTAATCCTGCAGGTGCGCGCCTTCGGGCTTCATCTGCACACCATCGACATTCGCCAGCACGCCAAGGTTCATGCCGCGGCCTTGCGTGAGGCTATTGCCGACACTGCGGCGACCGCGCTGCCCGGAGCTCTCTCGGATGAAACCTCCAGCCTGCTCGATACCTTCCGCGTGGTGGCCGAGATCAAGAGCGGCTGCTCACCGGAGGCGATTCGCCAATATGTCATCAGCGGCGCATCGAGCGTGGACGACGTGCTGGCCGTGGTGCGGCTGGCACGCCTTGGCGGCGTACGCGTCGAAGGTTCCGGACGCGATCCGGGTTTGATGCCGGTGCCGCTGTTCGAGTTGATCGAAGACCTGCGCAATGCTCCCAGCGTCTGCCGCGAGCTGTGGAGTCGGCCCGACTATCGCCAGCTAATGACGACCTGGGGCAACTGGCAGGAGGTCATGCTCGGATACTCCGACTCTAACAAAGACGGCGGAATGCTGACCTCGACCTGGGAGATCTTCCGCGCCCATCGCGACCTGCACGTTGTGGCCCGCGAATGCGGCGTCAAGCTGCGCCTCTTCCACGGACGCGGCGGCACGGTTGGACGCGGCGGCGGGCCGACGCACCGCGCCATCTTTGCCCAGCCGATGAATTCCTTTGACGGCCAGTTGCGCATCACCGAACAGGGCGAGGTGCTCAACTTCAAGTACTCGGACGAGGTGTTGGCCGAGCGTAATCTGGAGCTGATGATCGCCGCCTCGCTCGACGCGCTGGCCCGGCCCAACGCACGCGACCCCGAAGGACACTTCACCGGCATTCTCAAGCCGGAGTGGGAGGCCGCGCTCGACGAGCTTTCCGCCACCGCATTCCACTTTTACCGAGAGCACATTCTCGACGATCCCGGCGTGGTCACTTACTTCGAGCAGTCTACGCCGGTAGCCGAGTTGGAACAGGCCAAGATCGGGTCCAGGCCGTCGTGGCGCAATGCCTCAACCAATTTGAACAACTTGCGCGCGATCCCCTGGGTCTTCGGCTGGACGCAATCTCGACTGCTGATGCCGGCTTGGTTTGGCGTGGGCTATGCTTTGAGCGAATTTCTTGAGCACCGCGGGTCCCTCGAATTGCTGCAAACCATGGTACATGAGCTTCCCCTCTTCATCGACTTATTGCGCAATGTGGAACTGGCATTGGGAAAAGCGGATATGGCAACCGCGAGACTCTACTCTTCACTGGTGGAAGACACCATGCTGCGCGAACGCGTATTCGGAATGATGGAGGAGGAATACCATCGCACGGTGCGCGCGCTGCTCGCAGTCACCGATCAGAAGGAATTACTCGAATCCAACCCGGTGTTGGCCCAATCGATCCGGCTGCGCAACCCGTACGTCGATCCAATGCACCTCATTCAAATCGATCTGCTGCGCCGCAAACGAGCCGGTGAAGAGACGCCGGAGGTCAACCGCGCTATCGCCGCAACCATTAGCGGTATAGCAGCGGGGCTGAGGAATACGGGTTGAAGCGGCTACTGAGATGATCTGCCGACAGCATGAGCAATACTGAGCATCCACGACGCTGAGAATTGCCTAAAATTGTTCTATGGATTTCTCGCGGGCAGCCACTGAAATCGTTTTCTGCATTGTCGTCAAGTCCCTGACGAAGATAGAAACCCTGCCTAAGTTGAAAGAGGTCGAGCAATGATTAAAATCGCCGGAATGGTCCTGATCATTATCGGGGTTGTCGCGCTTATCTACGGGGGATTCACATATTCGAGTGATAAGACAGTTATGAGTATGGGTGGAATGCAACTCAAGGTAACAGAAAACCATACGCTCCCTATATCTCCTATTCTGGGCGTCGTTGCCATAGCAGGCGGCGCTGGACTGCTCTATTTTAAGGTCAGAAAGGGGTATTGAAGCACGGTGACGTTTCGGGAATGGGGTGTTGTGGTATCCCACCATAGATCACCCCAGTGAGCAAAAATCGCTCACCGGGGACCCCGATAGCCGCAAAAACAAGAACGCGGCAAGGATGGGGCACCCGGCATTTGTGAATGGGAAGAGACGTAAAAACAACCGCAGGTCCTTCGACTTCGCTCAGGATGACAGATATTTATAAAAAGCGATATCAATACAGGTCCTTTGACTTCGCTCCGCTCAGGATGACAACGGCGAGGGTGGAACACCCGGCTATCGTAAACTGATCGCTGCTGTCGTAAACTGATGAGCAAAGCAGCCGCGAGGAGAAATCCCATGAAGCGATCAGTATGTGTGCAACGCAGCCTCAGAATAAGTCTTGCAGTCGCCTGTTTGCTAGGAAATCTGACGTCCTGTAGACCGCAAACGCCCACGGGCAAAGGCGAGACCATCGTGCTTATACGGCATGGGGAAAAACCGGCAGGCGGACTTGGGCAGTTGACCTGCAAAGGACTGAACCGGGCGCTGGCCCTGCCATCGCTGCTGATTGACCGCTATGGCAAGCCGGATTACATTTATGCGCCGAATCCCAGCGGGAAAGTAAACGACGGCCACGTTCTGCCGACTTACTCTTACGTGAGACCGTTGGCAACCATCGAGCCGACCGCAATCCGCCTGGGGATGCCGGTGAATACAGATATGGGATACACCGAAATTGACAGGCTGCAGCGAGAATTGCTCCAGCCTTCCTATGCCCAATCGCTGATCTTTGTTGCCTGGGAGCACATCAAGCTGCGTGATTTCGCCGTACAGATGCTGGAGACATATGGGAGCAATGCAGGGCAGGTTCCCGACTGGCCCAACAGCGATTACGAAACGGTCTATGTTTTTCACATCACACGGACCGGCAAGGACGGCGGTTTGCACGCGACGCTGGAAATTCAGAAGGAAGGTCTGGAGGATACGCTGAAGGAGACCTGCCCCGGTCCACAGTAGATTGCCGTTATGTATGAAGACCATTTGTTGTCTGGAAAGATAAACTGATTGCAATGTTGAAGTACGGATTAAATGCCAGAGAGATGCGAGTACTGAAGTCGCTGAAGACCGCGGAGCGCGTACAGCGCTTTCTGGATACGGAAATCGCCTACAACAAAGAGCCGGATGGGGACACGATACGATCTCCGCGGCGAGTGCTGCGCGATGAGGTGGCGCATTGCTTTGAAGGCGCGCTGCTGGGCGCGGCGGCGCTGCGGGTACAGGGCTATCCGCCACTGCTACTCGATCTGGAGGCCACGCGCGACGACGACCATGTGCTGGCGATTTTCAAGCAGCGGGGGCATTGGGGCGCGATTGCCAAATCGAATTACAGCGGGCTGCGATTCCGGGAGCCGGTGTACCGCAGCCTGCGCGAGCTGGTGATGTCGTACTTTGAGCATTACTTTAATCTGGCGCGGGAGAAGACTCTGAGGAACTATTCGCGCCCGGTGAATCTGGCGCGGTTTGACCGCATAGGCTGGATGACCGCGGAGGAGGATCTGTGGGTGATTAGCGAGCATCTGGAGAAGATTCCTCATGTGGCGTTGCTGCGGAACGGGATTGGGCGGCGAATGGCTCGCGTGGATGATCGATTGTTTGCGGCGGGGTTGGCGGGGAGAGCGAAGTGAGCTGTAAACACAACAACATCCGGCGGAATGGGGCTCGTGGTATCCCACCCATTTCGCGAAGAGCGCGAAATGGATGGGGCACGGGGCAATTGTGCGAGGGAAGAGACGCAAAAGCAACCGCAGGTCCTTCGACTCACTGCGTTCGCTCAGGATGACAACTTAAAAAAGACGAGGCAACGCGATTAGTTGTGGGGGATTTCTAGAGCTCCGGTGAGGCTGGAGACGTGCTTGACGTTGTGGCTACGGCACCAGGATTCGAGTCCGCGAGAGATGCGCTCGACGGCACGGGGGTCGGCGAAGCTGGCGGTGCCGACCTGGACGGCGGTGGCTCCGGCGAGCATGAATTCGACAGCGTCTTCAGGGGTGGTGATGCCGCCCATGCCGATGACGGGGATGGAGACGGCCTTGGCGGTTTCGTAGACCATGCGAAGGGCGATGGGCTTGATGGCCGGGCCGGAGAGGCCTCCGGTGACGTTGGAGAGGCGTGGACGGCGGGTTTCGGGATCGATTGACATTGCCAGAAAAGTGTTGGAGACGCTGACTGCATTGGCGCCGGCGTTGGCGGCGATTTTGGCCATGTGGGCGATGGAGGTTACGTTGGGCGAGAGCTTGACGATGAGCGGCCGGGTAGAGGCGGTGTTGGCGCGACTGACAAGATATTCGAGCGAGCCGGGGTCGACTCCGAAGGCCATGTAGTCCGCATGGATGTTGGGGCAGGAGACGTTCAGCTCGTAGGCGGCGATGCCTTCGGCCTGGTTGAGGCGCTCAATGACGGATATGAATTCGCCCACCATGTAGCCGAAGACGTTGACGATGACATTGCAGCGGGGGTAGCGGCGTAGGGAAGGGAGCTTGCGGGCGATGAACTCCTCGACGCCGACGTTCTGCAGGCCGATGGCGTTCAACATGCCGGACGCGGTTTGGATGATGCGCGGCGCGGGATGGCCGGGGATGGGCTCCAGCGAGATGCCTTTGGTGACGAATCCGCCGATGTTCTCGAGGGAGACGATGTCTTCGAACTCGATGCCATAGCCAAAGGTGCCGCTGGCGGCGATGATGGGGCTGGCCAGTTCCAGGCCTGCCAGCGAAACTTTCATCTCAGGTTTCACGCGCGGGATACTTCCTTTTGTCAGTGAACAGTGAACAGCTAATA
>CAWJDN010000201.1:0-3152 GCA_963840985.1 uncultured Acidobacteriaceae bacterium | reverse complement strand
ACAAGCTCAACAAGCTGGCCCACACTGTGGCCGATACCTTGGCCGAGATCGACGCGGTCGGCTTCATGGAGGATCGCAACACCATCCGCCAGGAGGCCAAAAAGGCGCTGACCGCGCTGCTCACCCAAGAGGCCGCAATCGATACCGCCGCTCGGACCAAGATCGCCTCACAGCGCAAGATTATCGTGGAAGGCTCGCAGGAGTGGGAGATTCTCTACCGCAAGTATTACAACGATGAAGTCCGTAAGCTGGGGATTTGAGAGCGGGTGGCGCTGGTCTGAGTCGCTTTTGGCAGCAGTCCGGATTCTTGTTAAACTAATCAAGTGGCCGTGGCCGGCCACTCCCGCATCTCAAGTGGCGCTATCGTCTAGGGGTTAGGACGTGAGATTCTCAATCTTAAAACCCGGGTTCGATTCCCGGTAGCGCTACCAATTCCTTCTCATGCCCTCAACCTTTCTATGGTTTCTTCGGTACCGCCACGGACGGAAACTGGTCCAACGCTGGGAATCCATTCTCTTCTTCCCAGAGTCCATGCACCTTGCGGATCAGGACAATCCATCCCTTTCCATCCCAGTGGTAGCGCGTATAGATCACAAGGAAATCGTTAGCGTCTTCAGCATCGACATCCGGGCGGCAGGCAACCAGCAAAATGTCTTTCTGTTTGTTCTGACTGCCGGCGGCCGACGCCAGCTTCCAGGCGGTTTTCAGGGTGCTCATCAAGCGGATCGGCTCGCTCAATCCGGATTCTGCATTTTTGGCTGAAACCGTTTTCAGGCGGCCTGCAGTCACATTCAGCAGTTCTGTCACGGGGCCGGAGTACGATCCTGCTCCAGCGGAGAGGTCAGTCGTAACCAGAATTGCGCGTCGGCCCGGACGCAATCTCTCAAAACGAATCCGTGCCTGCTCCCGTTCCAATTCTGTTCTGGATACGGTCTTCCCATGTGCGTCTTTGAGCCGCAGGACGGCGTTCAACAACAGGTTGGTCGTGAGGTCCTTGTAGCGAGGGTCATTCTCACCAAGAGCCATCTCCGGGCCGCCTGAACCCCAGAGCGTCTTTTCCAGAGCGGGAGTGAGGCGCGCGTCTTCAAGCAGCTCCAGCTTGCCATTAAACCCGTCGGATGCGGCGGTAAGCGTGAGAGTGCTGGCCACAACAAGATGAGGCTGCCGTTGGGCCATCGCCGGCGCGATGGCTGCCAGCAGCATTAGAGAAAAAAGATACGCCGGTCTCATGGAGGTTAGTATAGTGCCTTCCATTGGCTCAACGTTGCTTAGGTGCTTGTTTGAGAGAAGGCCGGTCAACAATCCGCAGATTGTCTTGTCTAACCGAATAAAAGCGAGTACACTTTGGCCGATTGCCGAGGAGTTGCGCGGCCAGTTCCTGCTGACCTACACACCGGACTGGTGGACAAGGAAGGCGGCGTCCACAGATTACCCTCAAATCTAATAAGGACGACCTGCGCGTGGTCACGCGGGATGGGTACTACGCGGCGGGTGACAAGTAGCCTTTTCTCATCATAAATCGTGTGTGATACACGACAGAAGTCTATCTAACTCCTTTATTATCAATTGTTATAATATTGGATAAATTTAATCTATTTTTCACTTGTCCGGCCTAAACTTCCTTGCTACGCTTCAAGTACCCCATTCCGCGGTATGGGTGCAGTCGAGGTCATCGTGAGTCCCCGCTCTGACATCCACCAGGCGGATCGCTGTATAGGAACACGAATTGTAGAGACTGAACCCAGTCCTGTTGCTCAAAATTTGCGGCTTCCCCAGACGCGCCAAGGGCGCAGCCGATTGGCCGCGCCCTTATGGTTGATTCGGAGTTTCTTGTTTCCCGCCCTAATTCACCTCAACGGCGAAGACCTGCGGTGGCAATGCGAGCGCGTGTCGGTTGCTATACAAGCCCCAAACTCTGGAACAGCGGCTTGCTGCGCATGGGAATGGATATGCGTTTCTGCGAGCTGCGGATAGTCCTCTCGGGTACATTCAGGAGCGTCTGCGGCGCTGCATTGACCTTCGGGTCTGCACTATTCGTCCGTTTAATGCCGTATTTCTCAATCGATTCACCGGCCTGAGTTTTCTGCAGGTGCCATTGGCCATCCCAGCCCTTCACATAGGTTGCGCCCTGGTAGATGTGCGTTTCGCCGACTGCATTGCGCCGGATGGTATCCCAGGCGGCCCTGGTTTCAATGTGGCGGCGAATCATTTCTTGCACCGCTTCAATTTCCCCGTTTATCCGCTTCGCCTCAGAATTGGCAAAATCCATATAAGCGGCCTGCGATTTGCTTCCCGCGTTGCGCATGATCGCATCCCAGGCATCCTTGGTTTCGTTACGGAGACGAATTTCTCCTTGCAGCGCTTCAATCTCCCCGTCCAAGCGCTGCAGATGCCATTGGACATCCTCACCCTTCGAATAGATTACGCTCTGGTAGATGCGCGATTCGCTTCCCGCGGCGTTGCGCTCGACCGTATCCCAGGCATCCTTGATTTGGATGTGGCGGCTAATCTCTTCTTGCACCGCTTCAATTTCCCCGTTTATACGTTTCGCCTCGGAACTGGCAAAATCCATATAAGCGTCATGCGATCCGCTTCCCGCATTGCGCAGGATCGTATCCCAGGCATCCTTGGTTTGGTTGTGGAGACGAATCTTCGCTTGCAACTCTTCAATCTCCATGTTCAGCCGCTCGGTCTCTTGCTTTACAACATCCGCACAAAAATCGACCAACATAGAGCACCCCTATTGTGTAATTGCTGGTGCAAACCTTTGTAACACATCTACAAACTCTTGCGCAACATAAACCAAACTAAAGTAATCACCATACAGGGAAAGGCCCCTTCGACTTCCCACCCCAGCGAAGTCGTGTCCTACGCTTCTTGCTGCTCCGTTGGCATTTTTACGCAGCTTGTGAAGCCCCTATTCCATCTGAAATCTAAGATTTACCGATTCATCCAGACACGGCAAGGGCGCAACCGATTGGCTGCGCCCTCGCTGTATGAGCCGGCGAGTGCCGGGTTAGCTTGTGGTGTGGGCGGGGCCGGTCTGCTTCTCCTCCAGTGCAGCTTGCGCGGCGGCCAGACGGGCCGTGAGCAGGCGGAAGGGCGAGCAGGAGACGTAGTTGAGGCCGATCTTGTGGCAGAACTTGACGGAC
>CAWJDN010000200.1:0-32069 GCA_963840985.1 uncultured Acidobacteriaceae bacterium | reverse complement strand
CTACGGTAAAGCAGAACAGGCCGTGCCAAGACTGGCGCGGCCCTGTTTCGTATCCTGAAATATGGTCGGGACGGCAGATTTGAACTGCCGCAATGCCGGTCCTTGGACCGGTCTCCTCGCAGGCCTGATTGGTGCGCCTTCGCTGGCGCTGCGGCGCAGGTTGGGGTGCTTCGTGGGTCGGCCACGAGAGCGTTGACGGAAAGAATTTTGCTATAAAGAGTAATGGTCGGGACGGGCAGATTTGAACTGCCGCATTACCGGTCCCTTGGACCGGTCCCCTCGCAGACCCGATTGGTGTGCCTTCGCTGGCGCTGCGACGCAGGTTGGGGTGCTTCGTGGGTCGGCCACGAATATCCTGGGGGAAGGACGGATTTGAGATGAGAATTAAATGGTCGGGACGGGCAGATTTGAACTGCCGACCCCTCGCACCCCAAGCGAGTGCTCTACCAGGCTGAGCCACGTCCCGACACAATCGAGCCGGCTCGCGCGGGAGCCGGCTTTTGGGGTCGTTCTTAGTTTACACGAGGCCGGGCTGGCGCGCTTGCGCTCGGATGGAATCTTCACAGAAAATCGTACGGCTCATCCCGAAAAACCAGACAACCGCGCAGAGGCAACTGACCGCTGACAATTGTCTTTATTGCGACGGCGGAACAAACTCCTGGGGCAAACCTTGTCCTTCGCCGAAGAAGAACTGCTCCATCTGCTCGACCAGGAAGTTCTGCGCCTGAGGGGTCCATGGTTGCAGGCGGTACTCGTTGAGCAGCATCTTCTGCCGGTCAACCCACTCGCCCCACGCCGCTTTCGAGATGTTCTTGTAAATCTTCTGGCCGAACTCGGAGTCAAACGGAGGCTCTTCGAGGCCTTCCATCTCCTTCTTGTAGCGAACGCAAAACACCATGTGTGCCATCAGTCTGCTCCTTGCCCCATTGTATTGGATTGGCTCGTCCACATCCGGCTGGCCTTTGCGCTCGCGCCGGATTATCCTGTGCTGGTATGTGTTGCCGATTCACGCGCAAGTCCACGATCGAGGTACTCGCCGGCTGGTTCGATGTAGGGCTGGAAGGGATTCCATTCTTTGCGTCCAGCTACAACATCGCTCCGCAGAGTGTTCAACCTGTGGTGCGGCTCAATCCCGGCTCCGGCAGCCGGGAGTTTGCCTTGCAACGCTGGGGGCTGGTGCCTTTCTGGGCCAAGGACGCTAAGCTGAGCTACTCAACCTTCAATGCCCGCGCTGAGGAGGTCGCCCGCAAGCCTGCCTTCAGCGAGGCTTTGAAAAAGCGCCGCTGCCTGGTGCCCGCCGACGCCTATTACGAGTGGCAACAAATTGACACCAAAACGAAGCAGCCCTTCGCCATCGCTCTCAAGAGCGGTGAACCCTGCGCCTTTGCAGGACTCTGGGAGAGCTGGCAGCCACCAGAAGGCCCACCGTTGGAAACCTTCACCATCCTCACCACCAGCCCCAATGAAATAATGAAGCCCATTCACAACCGCATGCCGGTCATCCTGGAGTCGGGCGACTACGCCCGCTGGCTTGCGCCCGGCGACCCGGCAAAGCCGCCCGTGGATTTGCTTCGTCCCTTCCCGGCAGAAAAAATGCACGCCTGGCCGATCAGCAGCCGCGTGGGAAACGTACGCAACAACGATGCTGAGCTGCTGAACGAGGTACAACTTTCTTCACTATAGGCCTAGGCGGCTGTTCTGAGGGTTCAGGGAAATTTCACTTGACAACCGCCGGTGTGGGCATTTTACCTAATCTCGTCTCAAACCCACGCCCTTTGCACGAGAGCCTTCCGGTTTTCCCTGGGATTTGCCCAGTCCGGTAGGGGCGTGAAACATCCACTCTATCAAACTGGGTTCATTCCCAAAGGAGCTACCGTGCCCGACAATACTCCGCAAACTGGCCTCACCGACGAAGTCGCTGGTGGTCTCGCCTACTTCACATTTATCCCGGCGATCATCTTTCTGGTTGTGGCGCCCTACAACCAGAAGGCATCGATACGCTTCCACTGCTGGCAGTCGATTCTGCTGACCGCAGCAGCAATTGTCATTGACATTGTGCTCGCGATTGGTCTGGGTATTCTAGCATTCGTCCTTCCGTGGTATATACATACACTGATTGGAATGCTCTGGCTACTGGTCGATCTGGCCTGGTTTATCATCTGGCTTCTGCCTGTGGTCAACGCCTTCCAAGGCAAGCGCTTCAAGCTGCCTATCATCGGCGATTTTGCCGAGAAGCAGGCGGGAGTCTAAGGTATCTTCATCGCTCGCGGCGCTGACTTCGGATGGCTCAGCGCCGCTTGCCCTTCTTGCCGAACTTCTTCCTTTTCCTGGAAGCCAGAACAGATGTGTCCCTGCGCTTACTCTTTTTCTGCTTAAACGGCGACTTGGCGGATTTCTTGCCGGTAAGCGGGATGCCCTCTTCCACAATCGAGAATTGCAGCTTGCGCTCCTGCGCCAGGATGCGGTCCAGTATCACCTGCACCCGGTCACCGGCGCGGAAGCGGCGGCCGGTGCGCTCGCCGATGATCTCGTGCGTATTCTCGCGCCAGGTGTAGCGGTCGTCGAGCAACGAATCGATGGGCACCAGCCCCTCGACAAACAGGTCGGTCAGCTCGACGAAGAGCCCGTACTTAGCCGGGTTCAGCACCAGCGCAGCAAACTCCTCGCCCACGCGGTCCTGCATGAAGCGAACCTTCTTCCACTCGACTAGTTCGCGCTCGGCCTCGGCGGCGCGGCGCTCGGTCTGGCTGCACTCCTCGGCAATCTGCGCCAGCTCGGCTTCGGGGATGGGTGGGTCACCGGAAAATGCAGACGCTTGATGCGGCGCCTTACCCCGGTGAATCACAATCCCAGCGAGGCCTTCGTTGGGATGCGTCCAGGGCGAGCTGTGGCGGCCTTCGGCTACCACTCCCTCGCCGCGCACGCCCTCACGGAGCAGCGCCTTCACGATGCGATGCACAATCAAATCGGGATAGCGGCGGATGGGCGAGGTAAAGTGCGTGTAAGTAGGCGCGGCCAGAGCAAAGTGGCCTTCGTTGATCTCCGAATAGCGCGCCTGCATGAGCGAGCGCAGCATTAAATAACTGAGAATCCGCTCCTCAGGTTTGCCCTCGATGCGTGCAGCGAGCTTCTGATACATCTGCGGCGTCACCGGAATGTCTTCGGGCACTTCGTGCGTGCGGGGTTTGCGCCCCTGCCCGCGCGCTTCGCGGCTTTCAGCCCGCGTTTGAATGCGCCGGACCGGCAATGCGCCGAGGCCGAGCGAGTAGCCGAAGCTGGCCGCCAGTTCCTCGAATTGGACTACACGGCGCGGCTCCGGCTTCTCGTGAATTCGATAGAGCGAGGGCACGCTCATGTCTTCCAGCCAGGTAGCGACGCATTCGTTGGCGGCCAGCATGAACTCCTCGATCAGCCGGTTGGCCCAGGTGCGCTCCGACTTGGTGACGCCGCGCATCTGGCCCAGCTCGTCGAACTCGATCACAGGCTCAGGCAGATCGAAGTCGATGCTGCCCCGCTGCTCGCGCCGTTTGTTCATCAGCCCGGCGAGCTTGCGCATCCTCTCAAAATCAGGGACAAGGCTGGCGTAACGAGCGCGTGTCTCGGCGTCATGTTCCAGGCGCTTCCGCGCTTCTTCGTGTTGATGATTTTCGCCGAGAATAGCAGCGACTTCGGTGTAGGTCATCCGTGCCGCCGAGCGAATCACCCCTTCGACAATCTCGTAGCTCTCAATGCGGCCGCCGGAATCTAGTTGCATCAGGCAACTCAAGACCAGACGATCTTCGCCGGGGCGTAGGCTGCAAATGTTCGTCGACAGATCGTGCGGCAGCATGGGAATGGCGCGATCGGGGAAGTAAACGCTGGTGCCGCGGAGCCGCGCCTCGAGGTCCAGGTCCGTTCCGGCGTGCACGTACTCGGCCACGTCGGCAATGTGGACTTGCAGCTCGTAACCGCCATCGAGGCGGTCTGTGACCAACACCGCGTCGTCGAAGTCCCGCGCCGTCTCGCCGTCGATGGTGACGATAGGCAGATCGCGAAAATCTCGCCGGATGGCCGCTTCTTCCGGGTCGAGGTGAGCCACGGCGCGCGCCACGGCCAGCACATTGTCCGGGAATATCCGCGGCAACTGGTGCTTGCGGATCATCATCTCTACGTCCACGCCAAAATCGTCCGGCGAACCTAGCACTTCGATCACACGGCCCACCGAAGGCCTCGTCGGCGTAGGCCAACTGGTGATCTCTACATCCACCACAAGGCCCGCGAGATTTTGGTGAGCGTGAGATGCTGCCTCATCACCGATCACACGGTGGGGCGAGGCAGACTCGCGTAGGCTAGGCAGTTCTTGTCCCTCAGGAATCAGAATGGGTTGCGTCATCCGCTCATCGAAGGGAACGACGCTGTGGCAAGCCGCGCGCTCCGATCGGGCGTAATGAAAGACGCCGACGACGGTGGGGTTATGTCGCTCCAGCACGCGCACAATGCGGCCCAACCGGCGGCCATCGGCCTTGGGAGGCTCCACTTCCACCAGCACCTGATCGCCCTGCATGGCGCTGTTGATCTCGTTGGGAGGAATGAAGATATCTTCCGTACCGGTTGCCTGGCGCGTGTTGGGCCGCACAAAGCCGTAGCCGTCGCGGTGCAGATCCAACCGCCCGGCAGCGAGGTTGTCGCGTCCGCCTAATGGTTTGGGGATGCTCCAATGCTCTTTATCCAGCTTGGCCAGCGCGCCGCGCGCGGTCAGACGCGCAAGTTGCTCCAGCAGAAGGCGCCGTTCCCGTCCGCCGCCCAGGCTCAGTTCGCGTACCAGTTGCTTGTATCCGGCCTTCTGTCCGGCAGAGCGGGCAATCCGCGCCACCAGTTCCCGATCGGTCATAGCTCAAGAGTAGGGCATTCGGACTCAATTTCGCTAAGAACTGCTACAGAACGCGCTATAATCGCCGCCATGAATAGAAGAACGGTTTGCACCTTCGGATTGCTTGTACTTCTGGTTTCTGTCTTACTCAGTGTTCATGACCGAGCCACAGCCCAAGCTAGTGCTGCAACTAGAAAAAAGGCCGCGACTCACGATGAACTTAAACCGCTGGATCCGAATGACCCTCGGCTCACCTTCTCATTTTCCATCCAGCCAGACGGAAAGCCATTCCACTTCAGGGTGGGACTGAATGACACAGGCAACATTACTGGCGTGTCGGTTTTCCGTGAGGGCAATTCTGAACCGCTTCAGACGCTCCAGTCGTGTGAAAAGGTGGAGTTTACAGATGAGGTGACTGATGGCTGGCAGCAATACGAAATAGATATGCTTATCAACCATGCCGACCTGAAATTCGACGGCTTCGAGGATTTGGAGTTGTTGCAGAACTATATCCCGCATCTGGATAAGAAGTTGTATTGCATTTACCTGTGGGACAACAAAGCTGGTCGCTATAGCTATTCCAAAGAGCTTTCAAATGATATTGGCGCGAACCTTGAAGCCCATCATGAAAACAAGACTCTTACAACGCGCGAGGATTGGTTCGGTGGTCCATGGCAATACAATGTTTATCACTGGAGGAATGACAAACTCGAATTGATCGAGCAAAATAGCCTTCTCGGCGACTGGAGTATGCAGAAGGACGGGAAGTGCGGCTGGGAATATAGCTGTAGCAGGCTGGTCAACGGTAAGATGGTCACCATACTGGAGAAACCTGTCTGTACTCCAGAGGAAATGAGCAATCTTCCGGAATGCCCAGCCGCGTCCACCTCTCCTGCATCAAAAGAGCCCGTAAAAGCCCCGCAACTATAAAGGAAGACTGATTCCTTAGCCGTCTCGTGGCTGGATAGCAGCCGTTCCCTTTCGCCCCGGCCTGTTTTCTTTTGCTCCATGTGAAACCGGTGCCTCAATCTCACCCATCTTAGCGATCCTCCACAGCGCGATGTCATAAAATAATCTCGATGCAACACTCCAGCGGCCGGGAAGAGTAACATCCAAGTTGTGGCCGCGCGTGGGATGCCCCATAGGCGTAAAATCAGGCAGTACGCCAAGATTTTGGGCCTAAGGCGATGGCCCTGGTTTAGAAATCCCCCGTCCTTGCCAGGACAGAAAAGGATTCAATGTGAGCGCTATGTGGAAACCCAACCAACCCGGATCGATAACCCCGAGTTTTAATCCTGAACCCTCACGCCCCGCGACGCCCTCTCTGTCCTCTGAACCTGCTAACCGGGCCCCGGCTTCGGCCGGCGAACAGGCCTCCATCGGCAAAGGCCTGATTATTAAGGGAGAGATCACCGGCACCGAGTCGTTGTTTATCGACGGTAAGGTCGAGGGAACCATCGCTCTGACCGGCAACCGTCTCACCGTCGGCCGCAACGGTCAGGTGGCAGCTGGCATTACCGCGCGCGAAATCGTCATTCTGGGCAAGGTGCGCGGCAATGTCATCGCTACCGACCGGGTCGACATCCGTGCCGAGGGAGCCTTGACCGGCGATGTGACCGCGGCGCGCATCAGCATCGAGGACGGCGCATTTTTCAAGGGCGGAATCGACATTAAGAAGTCCGATGCCAAACCGTCTACAGATGCCAAGCCCTTTTCAACCCCGGCCTCGACACCGCCGGAGCCGCCCAAGCCGACCTTGCTGTAGCCGCGGCGTAGGCACTGTTGCAACACAAGCGCCCCTGCCGACGCAGGGGCGCGAGCATTTGACTGGAAGTGTGCTTTACCGGTCATTTAAAGTGCCAAAGGGCTGGCCTTGAGGGTGAAAATCGGTAAGCGAAGTGGAAATGGACTCAAGAAATTATTTTGTAAGCCGCGTTAAGTGAAGCAGATAGCAAAATATGAAACGGAAACGGCAGGGAATCGCACTATCCCAGCCCAAGCCGCTTCATCGCCACTCTGGGCAATGCCGATCCGGTCTTTTCCAGCACCCATTTGGTAATCATGCACCACAGCGCCGTACCGGCCAGCAGCACGGCCAGGTCAATCCAATAAACCCGCCCCGGCATTGCCTTGTGCGCCAGGCCGCCCAGCCACCAGAAGATAAACCCAACCCCTGCACCGCTTGTCACCGCGGCCAGCAGGCACCGGCCCATTTCCGCGTAGTCCAGACCGGCCAGCGAGACCATGCGCCGTTGATGCAGCAGCACTGCGAGAACTACGGTTTGCATGGCAATGCCGAGGTCGGAGGCAACGGCCAGCCCGATGGCTCCAAACCCGTGATAGAGCGAGTAATAGATAGGCAGAGAAACCAGCGTCACAACGGTTCCGGCGGCCATGGGAAGGAAGGTGTTTCCCGCGGCATAAAATGCCCGCGCATAAATCGCCTGTGCCGACCACAGAAACAAGCTGATGGAGAAGATGGCAAAGTACCCGGCACACTGCCGCGCGTCGCTCGGGGAAAAACGTCCACCCATGAAAAGCAATTCCACTAGCGGCGCGGCCAGCGCCACCATGGCCGAAGACGCCAGCAGCCCCAGCGAGGCCACGCGCGAAACGGAATCCGCGACGCCGGTGGCAAAGTCGTAGTGGCGCTGCTTGCTCCACAGGCTGGCGAAAAAGGGCATGGAGGCCGCTCCCGCCGCCTGAGCCAGAATGGACACGGGCGCGGTGAAGAGCTGCTTGGCATAGGTCATCAGCGTGACCCCCCCCATGACATTCGAGGCAAAGTGGGCGATGATCCAATTGTCGGCGCTCACCAGCGAAACTCCGACAATCAGAGGAAGCGAGAGGCGTACCCATTCGCGTAATCCCGGATCGCGCCAATCAAGAATAGGGCGATAGCGCGTGCCCGCCCGCCATGCGAAGACCGCATTCAACAGAAACGGACCCAGAAATGCTCCGGTCAGCGTTCCGATGGCCAGCGAAGAGACGCCCAGGCGGTGCACTAGAAACAGGCCGCCCGCAATGATGCCCAGGTTGTAGATCAGCGGCGAGAAAGCCTGCACGCTGAATTGCTTGCGGACCAGCAGCACCGCGCCGAAGACTCCGCCGGCGAAGAAGAACAACTGCGCGGGCAGCAGAATGCGCGTCAGCCGCACGCACAGAGCCGCTTTTACCGGATCAAAGCCATCGAACCACCAGTGAATGTAGAGTGGGGCGAATATTTCAGCTAATACAATGGCCGCGCCCAGCACCAGAAACATGGTGGTCAGAATTACCGAGAGCGACCGCTGCCCCTCCTCTTCGCGCCCGGTTTCGCGATAGCGCGTGAGGATGGTGACAAAGGTGATGGAGGCTGCGCCGCCAACCAGAAAATACGAAATCATGTCCGGCAGCACGAAGGCGGCGTTGAAGGCATCGGCTTCCATGCCGCGGCCAAAGAGCCAGGCGATGTATTTGATCCGCACCAGGCCAATGATGTGCGAGAAAAAGGCAGAGGCCATCAGCACTACGGTTGCCGTGAAGGCGGTATGCGCATGGGTAGGGCGCAATAGCCTCATGACGCGCGCCCATTTGGACGGCGCCGGCGCAAAGGGTTGGGTTGAGGGCCGTTCTACCACTGGGGATGATTTTATCGAGGTTGCCCCCTTTCGCGGAGCGAAACCGGCCTTGTAGCTGCAGATGGCCTCACCTTATCAACTTGAACTTTGCTGGCGGGCATTCCGCCGGAGCACTTTCCTTTATGTGGACGAAAACGGAACATTCGGCTGCCCTCAAATAGTACGTGAATTGCGGGTCCGGTACTCACCTAACCTCTCCGCGGTAACCTCATGCCCTCGGTAATCCTTTCCGATAAGGAAGAGACGGCGCTTGTGCGGCAGGCTAGGTCAGAAACAGTTCAACGCTGTAACCGCGACTCAATGCGGAGGTAAGACTGGCAGTCTATGGCTGTTTGTACGGCAATTTGGCGTACAGAGGTTGCAGTCTTCGAATGAGGCCAGGTTGTCGTGGGATCACGGGGTCAGGAGTCAGGATGCCACAGGTAGCGATTGAGTTGGAGGTTGCGGACCAGCAGCAGGAGAGTGCACGGCTGGCTGCTCTGTATGCCACTGGGATTCTCGACACTCCGCCAGAGCCCGGCTACGATGCCATTACCCGCCTGGCTGCCGAGTACTTCCAGGCCGATTCAGCAGCCATCGCCTTTGCCGACGAGAGCCGCATCTGGATGAAGTCCTGCTGGCGCCAGGTGATTCGCGAACTGCCACGCAAGAACTCCTTCTTTGACCTGATACTCGCCGAAGATGGTCCGGTGGTCGTCTCCGATATCATGCAAACATTCTCAATGCGACGCGCTATTGCCGCGGCTCAAACAACTCGGCATGGCTTCTTTTGCCGGGGTTCCGGTGCGCTCCAGCGATGGAAATATTCTCGGAATTCTGATCATCTTCCACCGTAAGTTGCGCCAGAAGATGCAGCCGGAGGAGATTAGCACACTGGAAAGCCTGGCCGACATGGTCTCCAGCCAGTTGGAGTTGCGCCGACTGCGCAAGACACTCAGCGAGAACGGGAAAGGGCCGCGACGCACTTACCACGCTGCAGAGCCAGCAAAAAATGACTGGCCGAGCAGCGCCGACCTGCACCAGGCGCTGGAGAAAAAACAGTACGTACTCTATTACCAGCCGGAGATCGAACTCGTCACGCGCCGGATTGTCGGCCTTGAAGCACTTATCCGCTGGGCCCATCCCGAGCGGGGATTGATCCCGCCCATGGACTTCATTCCTCAGGCCGAAGAGAGCGGACTGATTATGCCTATCGGCGACTGGGTGCTCGCCGAGGCGTGCGGCCAGATTCAGAAGTGGTGTCTTGAGGATCCACGCCACGTATCTCTGCGAGTCGGCGTCAACCTCTCCGCCTGCCAGTTCTCACGCGAGGGCCTGTCCGACCATGTCGAGGCCCTCTTGGTGCAAGCGGGCATCTCCAGCCGCCAACTCGGCTTGGAGATGACCGAGTCTAGCCTGATTCCCAATATAAGTGTCGCCATGGGAGTTCTCGGTAGTCTGCGCAGGCTGGGCGTCTCCCTGCTAATGGACGACTTTGGCACCGGCTATAGCTCCCTGAACAATCTGCATTGGTTTCCCTTCGATGTGCTCAAGGTCGACCGTTCCTTCGTCAGCCGCATGACCGAGGGCGATCAACCGCTGCAGATTGTACGCACTATCATCGAGTTGGCCCGCGTGCTGGGCATGGATGTCGTGGCCGAAGGAATTGAAACCCGAGAGCAATACTGCCTATTGCGCGAGATGGGCTGCCGCTATGGCCAGGGCTTTCTCTTTGCCCGCCCCTTGACTGCTGAAGCCGTTACAAAACTGTTACGGCTTCCTGGCCGTGTGCTTCCCGATCCCGAGGTCCTCGAAGTAATATGCGCTTAATTGCTGCCGGCTCTCCGCGCTTCTTCGGAGGATGCACGGAGAGCCACCGTAGGTTTCATTTCAGGACAGGCAATCGGCTCGTTCCTTTCTGGGATGGGTTTCATCTTCTCATGGGAAATTCCTCACGCTTGCCGTCTTACATCGCGCTATGCTTCTCCCATGCAACAACCAACCGAAACCCGGCCCCCCGGCGACAGGTCATCGTCGCAGGGGTGGGAATCCGCACCCTCTCCCGCCTCACCCAGCTTTGCGGGACTGCTGGCCGCGCTTACTGAGCCTGCGCAACCCACCAAGGTTCCCGGCGACGGGTCTTTGGCGACGAAACAGATCCCCGCGCCCTCCTGGAACGATGACGATTTGGCCGACGACGTGGCAATCCTCAGCTACGAGAGCGCACTGAAGGCCCATGCGCGCTACCGCGCCACAGATCAATCACTTACCCAGCCTGCCAATGCGGTGCCATTTTATTATGAAGAGGCCTCTTCGGATCTCTCGGTGGCGGCACGGCAACCGGTTGCTCGACACATAGCAAGCCTGGGGGCCATCCCAAGCCAAGAACCAAGTGCAACTCCGTCCCCAGCTCCTAACCCCAGTTTCGATCGAGCCGCGGCCTTCGAGCGGAATCTGAAGGACGCCAGCATCACCATCCGCATGAGCAAGGCGGAGTGCGCGCAACTGCACCGGCGGGCAGCCGAGGCCGGCCTGACCGTTTCGGCCTATCTGCGTTCCTGCACCTTCGAGGCCGAGTCCCTGCGGGCGATGGTCAAGGACACTCTGGCCCGATTGCGCTCCGTCACCACCCAGGCAAAGCCCGCCCACGCTGCACCACACCGTTTTGGCATAATAACCCGCTGGCTGGGCAGACTGCTCACTCCCTGGAACGGCAGCCAGCACGCTGCCCGCGCCTGACACCACATCAGGCATGTCTGCCCGTCGCATTTACAATAGCAACTGTGCAGCCCGAACAATCTTCACCGATCATCTTTGCCGAAAACCTGACCAAGGTTTACCAGACGGGCAGAATCAAGGTCACCGCCGTGCGCCGGGTTTCGCTGGCCGTCGAGCCGGGGGAGTTTGTCGCCATTGTCGGGCCTTCGGGCTCGGGCAAGTCCACGCTGTTTTACCTGCTGGGCGGCCTGACGCAGGCTACCGAAGGCCGCGTGGTGATTGACGGGGTGGACTTTGCATCGCTTACGGATGCCGAGCGGACGCGGCTGCGCAAGCATCGCATCGGCTTTGTCTTCCAGAAGTTCAACCTGCTGCCCACGCTCTCCGCCATGGGCAATATCGAGATCGCCCACTCGGTAAGCGGACGCGCCGCAAACGGGAAGAAGGAGCCTCTGGACCGAGCTTACCTCGACCACCTGAGCGATATGCTGGCGATTCAGGGGCGGCTGCGTCACAGGCCAAGCGAGCTGAGCGGCGGCGAGCAGCAGCGCGTGGCCATCGCACGGGCGCTGATTACCCGCCCAGCCATTGTGCTGGCCGACGAACCCACCGGCAACCTAGACACAAAAAGCTCGGATGCGGTGCTGCATATGCTGCTGCGTTCGAACCGGGAGCTGGGCCAGACCACGTTGATGATTACCCACAATCCAGAGGCAGCGGCGATTGCCAGCCGCATTCTGTATATGCGCGACGGCGAGTTGGTGCGCGAGGAGAAGGGTTCGCGGCCCGGTTTTGGCCTGCCGGCTTCAGGCGCGGCACAGGCCGCTGTTTGACCTGATTTCGCAGCCCCGGTATACTCAAAATTGCAACCTGCGGGAGTAGCTCAGTGGTAGAGCATTGCCTTGCCAAGGCAAGGGTCGCGAGTTCAAATCTCGTCTCCCGCTCCATTCCGCCCTCCGGCGCAAGCCGGGTTGGCTACGGCGGCATGGGATTTTAATTAAGCAGCCCTGCCAAGGCGCGGTACCCAAGTGGTAAGGGAGAGGTCTGCAAAACCTTTATGCGCCGGTTCGATCCCGGCCCGCGCCTCCAATTCTTCCCCGCAAATACATGAATAATAAGTTATAACTAGCCACATCTGCGACTGATAAGGACTGTTTCTTAGTGGAATCGAGATGCTGACACCCGACTGTATTAATATTTGCGGGAGCGCAGCCTTCGATCAAGCAGCTAATGTTACGCCGTGAACTTTCTTGAATAGCTGGATGGTTCGTTCAATCTCTGCCGCGGTCTTCTTTTCCGGCCACTGGAGAACGCGCGACACTACGGCAGCCAGTTCTATCAGCAAGGGCAGCGTCAACTTGCCCAGGATGCCGATCATTGTGCGCCGCATGACCAGATCGTCGATGTGAACAACCCGCTCGTTGAGCGCCATGAACTCGATCTCCCGGCGAGAGTAACCGGCGTGATGGGCAAGCGGCGCATCCGGGCCTGCTTTCATATATGCGATGACAGGACCCGCGCCGGTGCCATAGCGCTCTTGCAGAACCAACAGGCGTTCCTTGGACAGTCTGGTTCCCTGCGGCAGCCGGAAATAGCCCTTGCCTCCGCCGATGGGAATATTCGCCGAACTGCGCAGGTGAGGACGGCCCAATACTCGTAGTATCTCGTCGGCAACCTGCTCGGCAAGCGCACGATAGGTGGTCCACTTTCCGCCTACCAGCGAGTAGATCGGAAAATTAATTCCATTGCCCGGAGGCAGCACGGGAAAGCTGTGGTCGCGGCTGATCTGACCCGGCGTCAGGGCATTACTGCGCGGCAGCGGGCGGACGCCGCAGAAACGAAACACAACATGCGAACGGTCCACCTTGATTGAGGGGAAGGTCTGGCTCATGGAGTTGAGAAGGTAATCCACTTCGCCTTCGTCGCAAACGGCATCCGGATCGTCCGTGGGGATATCCGTTGCGCCGGCGATCACCTTGCCATCGACCACATAGAAAATGCAGATGCGGCCGTCCCGGTTGACGAAGTAGATCATATCGCTGCCGGTCGCCGCTGCCAGCTCTGGATGGTCCAGCACGATGTGCGAGCCCTTGGTGCCGCCTATGAACTGACTCGCGCGACCGATAGCCTGATTGACACCGTCGATCCACGCGCCCGTGGCGTTTACCACGATCTTCGGCCTTACTTCGCAGCTATCGCCGGTGACCTCGTCATGCAAAACGACGGTGTTGCCCTTTGCACTTTGCAGCCGGACGTAATTCATCGCATGCGCCTGGAAACACGCGGCTTCAGCGTCCTGAACCAGTTCGAGGCATAGCCGTTCCGGATAAGTAATCTTTGCTTCGTAATAAGTTGCAGTGCAGATAACTTTGGGATTCAATGCGGGCCGAAGCGCGCGGGCCGCCCACCCGAAGCGAAAGCGATGCCGCGGCAGCGGAGAATCGCGGCCGGCGAGAAGGTCGAACAGCGTCAATCCGGTCTTAACAACAAGCGCTCCACGATTGTCCGGCTTGGTGGGCAAGTTAAACAGATTCCGGATTCCAGTAACAATCCCCGCCGTCCAACTGGTGATCGGAATTGTCATTGGCAGCGGCTTGACATAGTGAGGCGCGTTTCTGAGCAGCCGGTTGCGTTCACGGAGCGACTCGCGCACCAGACGAACCTCCGCATTTTCCAGATATCGGAGGCCGCCGTGAATGACTCGCGTCATCGCCGAACTGGTTCCAGCGCAGAAATCGGACTTCTCAACCAGCAGTACATCGATTTTCTGTAGCGCCAATTCGTTGAACAAGCCGATTCCGTTGATGCCGCCTCCAATGATCAGAACGGAGACATCGGGCTGATTTCGTAGCGCAACAAACTCCGGGCGCATCAATGCTCCTAAATCATTATGTCCTTAAGCTAACAGAGGGCAGGCCAATCCCTCTGGTTTGATCGATTTGTTCCTGTTGCTGGTGATTGAGTGGATGCCAAAAGGCGATCCTGCTGCGGATAGTATCTCGCCTGGCTTCGGGAGATGGCGGCGCGAACATGATTCGCTAAAGTTCGGGTTTAGTATGGGTTTCACAGGAAATGGTGCATTTCCCTTCCGTTTTCCACAAGGCGAGTTACTATCGGTAAAAACAAACCCAATCAGGCAATCTTTTCCACGCATATTTTTGTAATTGCAAAGATTCATGCATACTTATCCACGCGAAGACTTGGCATAATTCAGGCAAGAGCGGTTTCTCAGTAACTGTTCCAAGCGCCGAGTCCAGAGAGGGCGAGGTTGGGAACCCAGGTTCATCGCCTGAGTTCAAAACCCAATGCTATGCCGGACCACATACGGGAGCACTGAAGAGTGACCAGCTATAGCCGCCAAGACGTGTTGCGCATCCTGCAGATCAGCTCCCGCCAGTTGCAGGGATGGGAGCGGGCGGGAATCATTCCCCAACAACAAAGTTACAGCTTTCAGGACCTTGGGCAGTTGCGCATCTTGCGCGCCCTGCGCGAGGAGGATGTGACGGTGGCGTCTATCCGGCACTCGATAGTCGCCATGAGGGCGGTGGCTGGCATGGCGAATCCGCTGCGGGAGGCCAGTCTGGTGAGGACCGGGACGCGGCTGGCCTTTCGGCATCGCGGGGCGATGGTGGACCCCATTCGCCGACAGTTACTCTTTGACTTCGAGCGAGCGGAACAGCAGATGGACAAGCCGTCGGCCAGCTCGGAGCCGGCGCCGCTGCGCAGGCTGGCTGTAGGCGCTCCGCGGAGTGTGCAGGAGTTATTTCTGAAGGCGGTGCAGGCCGAGGAGGCTGGCGAGAAGATCCATGCCATCAAGCTATACCAGGAAATTATGGAGCTCGACCCCAGCTTTGCGCCGGCCTGGATCAATCTGGGGACGATCCACTTCCATCTGCGCGAGTTTGGCTGGGCCGAGCAGCTTTACCGCCGTGCGACGGAGATAGACCCAACCTACGTGCTGGCGTTTTTTGACCTGGGCAACGTGCTGGACGAGTTGCAGCGGCCGGATGAGTCGATTACCGCTTACCGGCGGGCGGTTGCGCTGGCTCCAGGTTATGCCGATGCCCACTACAATTTAGCGTTGGCCTATGAGCGCAAGGGTGAAGCGCGGGCGGCGCTGCGCCACTGGCAGGCTTATGCGCGCATGGATAAAAGCGGTCCCTGGGCCGACCACGCCCGCGGGCAGATTCGTAAGTTGCTCGACCGAGAGGAGATGACCATCGCCTGGCGCTGCGAGAGCTTTCTTCCGCCGCGCAAAGGGACGGCGGCGCTGGAGCTGGTGAGCGCAGAGAACTGAAAGCCCGCAAAAACATTGGCCCTTCCCGAAGGAAGGGCCAACGCGCTGAACAATCTGAACAAGCTAATTCACTGTCACCGTGAAGGTGGTTGTGGATGCAGGAGTGACAACCGGGTTTCCGGTTCCCGTCACGGTGAAGGTGTAGGTGCCGGTCGTCGTGCCCGAATAGCTGCCACCACCTCCTCTGTTAAAGCCACCACCGCAAGCGGCTAGGCTGCCCAGCGCCGCCATCACCACCAGAATGCCCAGCATCGAGCGCCAACTGCGCCGCCGCGCCGGAATTCCCAGGAAGAGTAGAAAGGCCAGAACTGCGCCGCCGCCCGCTCCGGTCCAACCTCTTCCGGGTAGCCTGGGATACAGCAGCTCACTTGTACCCGCCGTCGTGTACACCGAGATGGTCGCCTGCCCCGTCCCGATCACCACACCGGAACTCAGTGTCACCGGCGAACCACTCGTGACGGTATAATTCGGCAGGTACTCAGCTCCGGAGGGATACGAGGTCAGTGCGCAGGTGAGCGTAACAGTTCCCGAATAAAAGGTGGACGAACTCACGGTAACGGTCGAAGTCGTGGAGGCTCCCGGCGCGATGTTCGACGGCGTCGTCGCGGCTAGCGCGAAGCTCGACGTTGTCACCGTTACGGATGCCGAATTCACGCCGGAGGCGTAGTACGCGTCTCCGCTGTATGTCGCGGTGAGTGTGTCGGCACCGGCGCCCAGGCTGTTGGGCGGAATGATAAAGTTGTAGCTTCCGCTCACGAGCGTCTTCGCCCCGGAGTTATAGCTGCCGATGGTCAGTGTTACCGTTCCGGTCGGCGATGTCTCGTGAGTGCTGGAGCCGGAGACCGCGACCGTCACGCTCAGGCTCTGACCGGAATCCACGCTGCCCGCCGCATTCACCGTCACATTCGGCGTCAGCACAGGCACAGAGGTTACCGTCACCTGCGCCGTGCCAGTGGCCCCCGCATCGTAAATCGAGTTCCCGTTATAGGTTACGGTGAGCGTGTCGAGCTCGCCGGAAAGAGTGCTGGCGAGGGAGTTATACGGAATGGTGATGGAGTAGCTGCCGCCGGTAAGCGCTGTCGCCGCCGAGGTATAGCCGCCGCCGGTCAGCGTCACTGTACCAGTTGGCGTCGGGCTGCCGGTGCACGTCCCTGTGCAGGCCACGTTGCCCGTCACGGTCAGTGTCTGGTATGAGAAGATGCTGGACGCCGAGGGAGTGGCCGTCACGGCCGCAGTCAGACCGTTCACCGTGACCGTTGTCGAGTTGGTCGCCACGGCATAGGTCGAGTTGCCGCTATAGTTCGCCGTCAGCGTGTCGGTGCCGATAGCCAGGTTTCCAGCAGCAATGGTGAAGGCGCAACTGGCAGCTGAGCAAGTGCCGGAACCAATCGTCTGGGATGAGTTATAGCTGCCGCCGATCAGCGTGATCGTCCCCGTCGGCGTTCCGCTGCCGCCGGTCACCGAAACGGTCACAGTAAGGCTTCCGACGGTTGTTACGGGATTGGGCGAGACGGATGTAAAGGCCACAGTCGCCGACGCCGAACCGGTTGACGAACTCCAGTAGTTCACCAGATAAGTTGCGTTTACGCTGCTCAGGCCTGTGGCCAGGTCGTAACCGTTGGTGTTCGTGTTGTAGCCGTGCTCAAAGTAATATCCCGATGTAGATGTCGTCTCGGCGCAGTCCGAAGAGGGATTGGTGCAGGGCACGGATATGTTGCCCACCTTGTTTTGATCGTGAAAGATGTCGCTCGCATGGTTGCCGTTATACAAGGCATACAGTTGCGTGGCCGCCTGCCCCAGCCTGCTGCAATTAACCCATGGACAGCCAGCCTTCGGAGTATCGGATTGCTGTACCATGGCCAGGATGCCCGCGAAGGCCGGAGCAGCAGTGGAAGTACCGCCAAAACCTGAAAAGGCGAAATTGCCATTCCGGGTTACGCAATCTGTGGTATAAGTCGTGCCGCCGCTTATAAATGTATCTGCTGTACACACCAGCCATGCGGCATTGTCGGCTCCGTTGCCGGACATCATTGAGACATCGGGAATGTCGCGTACGCCATCCAAGGGCACACCTATACCCGTCTGCCAGGTTGGCTTGCTGTAGCCGGAGGTGCAGCTTCCCCAGACGGAATCGCCATTTGAGTTATATGTGGTGGAGTTGGTCGAGCAACTGCTCTTGCCGCCGCTGCCGGCCGCGATATTGGCATCGCTGCCGGTTAACGGAATATTGTCAATAATTTCCCCATTTTGCGTCGTCGAGTCGTTCCAGGTAGATTCCGGTATATATCTCTTCGCCGTCTGGTAATAGCTGCCCGACGAGGTGCTCACATAGGTCGAGAAAGACTCGATCAGCGCATAGAAATCCGTGCCGCCCACCGCGATGTTATAGGGTGTGGAGGCAAAGCCGCTCACCGACAAACCGAGAGACGCAACGGTATTGCCGTAGTCGCCATCGCAGCCGGCCGAGCCGCTGTCGCCTGTCGAAACTGTCACCGCGATGCCCTCACCAGCCGCCTGCTGCCAGTAGCCGTTGATCAGCGCATTGTCACTGGTGCTCATATCCTCCTCACACTCGCCGAAGCTCAGGCTGAAGATGTCCACCACGTTGGCCTCGAGCGCCGCTTCGATGCCGGTAACGAGGTCCACGGAGGCGTAGTAGTAAATCGACGCTCCGGGCGCCAGACCGCCGGAAAGCTCGGTGTCGATATAGGCTTCGTCGGCATCGTTGGCTCTGTATCCGGAACCTGGGGTGGTGAAGCATGAGGCGGAGGTTGTGCAGTAGTTGAGGTTGACAGAGGTGGAGCTGCCGAGAAACCTGCTCCGGTAGGCCTGCACGATGCTGGCGGAGATCGTCGCATCGCCGCCAACTCCGATATTCACGCCAACGCCGGTACAACCAGAACTGGAGCCACAGGCTGTCCCGGAAAAGATGACGTTGAAGGAGTTCGGCGTGTTGTAGATCGTCGCCGCATCTCCGGGAACGATAAAGAGGGAGTTGCCGCCGCTGGTCAAATACGGCGTTGCGATGGCCGACTGTGCGTCGCTGGTCGGCTCCAACCGCTTGGTCAGCGGGTTGAAAATGCCCGCGCCGGCGTGCTGAAGATGCGGCTTGGGCCGGATGGTATTCAGATGCGCGACGCCCATGACCACAGGAGCCAGCGCCGAGGGAATCTGCGGGTCGGTGGTGTTCGAGGTGAACTGCTGCTCGCCGGCCTGGCCCCCGTTGACCAGAAAGGAGTGGATCGAGGTGTGAAAGGTCTCCTCCACCTGGCTTACCGTCCCGTTGAAGGCGATATTCGTGCGTCCCTTCGAGACCGTCTCCACTTGAAGTCCGTGCGACTCCAGCCAGGCTACCAGGGCCGCAATATCCGAGTCCGCGGGGCCGTAGAGCTGGCCGAACTGCTCAGGAGTGAGCCACTTGTGGTAGTTTGGCGATGATTTGTCCTGCAACTGGGCCAGATAAGTATCCAGCGCCGCCTGCTGCTGGCTGGAGCGCGACAGAACCAGGCGCATGTGAGTCAGGGGCGTCGAGGGCTCAGCCTCGCCTTGGTCAAACTGTGCTTGAGCCAGGCGCGGCACGTTGCCTTTCAGTGTCGCCAGCGAAAGCTCATTCACATCCGTGGTAATCCGCGGGGCAACAGCGGAATTCTGTGCCTGCAATGTCGTCGAGCAAAGCGATACGCCGGTCAATACAATGAGGAAAAACGCCTTCATAAAGCTCATAATTGGTTTTCTGAACCCTTCCTTCGGATGTAACCTCCGATAAAAGAATAAGTTGCGGAACATGTCAAATCATAGCGTTATAAGACACTCGCCGCACTCCGTACTGGAAATTGGACACGAGAACCGTAATTAACGATTATGCAGCTTCTAGAGGAAGCACGGCACTCCTTTTCGTTCAAAACACACAGAAATCTTTTTCAAACGGGAAATTCCGGCTCCGGTCCTTGTTTTTGTCGGCCGCCCGGGCGACGGAGGTTACCCCGGCCTATGCACTGAGAGTTCATTTCTGACCGCAACTATCCGTCAACTATGGTGTCTAATAAATGAACAAGATTAAGCCGTCTCCGGGGAAAACCTGGAGGCGGTCGTGTTTGCTTTCCCGGTTTGGTTCGTTTGGATTACCGCTCCCGGAAGCGGGAGCAAGTGCATCTGCCTTGGCTCTGGATCGACTATGCTCCTCATGCACGGCTGCATGTATCCTTGTATTTTCGGCTTTTAAATTCACGAGGTTGGCAATGAAAACACTGCTTGCACTCTCACAGCAAAGGCGGCTTTGGGTCTGCGGCTGGATCGCTGCCTGCACAATGGTTGCTTCCCATCTTGGCGCGCAATCGGTGGCTCCCCGCATCACCTCCGATATCATCTACTCCGAACAGGCGACGCTTCAGGGGTCGCTGCATCCGCT
This sequence comes from uncultured Acidobacteriaceae bacterium, assembly GCA_963840985.1. Classification (GTDB taxonomy): domain Bacteria; phylum Acidobacteriota; class Terriglobia; order Terriglobales; family Acidobacteriaceae; genus Telmatobacter. The sequence goes on along the minus strand of CAWJDN010000200.1, from coordinate 12,198 downwards.
GGCGCAGGCCCGATTCGATGCCGGACGTGTGCCCGCCGATACCAGGCTGAACGGCGTCAGCATCTACTTCAGCCGCACGGCCGAGCAAGAGGCCGACCTGCAAGCGCTGATTGCCGCGCAGCAGAACCCCGCCTCGCCGCTCTATCACCAATGGCTCAACCCCGACCAGTTTGCTGCTCGCTTCGGCATGGCCAGCTCCGATCTGGACAAGGTGAAAAGCTGGCTCGAGCAGCAGGGCTTTTCCGTTGATTCGGTGGCCCGCAGCCGCAACATGATCCGCTTTTCCGGCACTTCGCGCCAGGTGGAACAGGCCTTTTTGACCGAGATGCACTACTACAATGTGCAGGGTGTGCGCCACTTTGCGCCCTCGACACAGCTGAGTGTGCCTGCGGCTATTGCCCCCGTCATTCTGGGCATCCGTAATCTCAACGACTTCCGTCCCAGGGCGATGCACACTGCTCCCAATGTGCGCCCCAGCTATACCTCCAGCCAATCCGGAGCAGTTCACTTTGCCCCAGGGGACATCAAGCTCGCCTACAACATTCCCTCCAGCTACACCGGCACGGGTCAGTCGATTGCTCTGATGGGACAGTCAGCCATCCTGACCACCGACATTGAAAACTTCCAGAGTGCCTCCGGTCTTACCGTCAAAGACCCCACGCTTGTGCTGGTGCCAGGATCGGGGAGTTCGGCGTTCTATCAGGGAGATGAGTCCGAGTCAGACATTGATGTGGAGTGGTCGGGCGCCATCGCCACCGGCGCCAACATCGTTTTTGTCTACGTCGGCAGCAACTCAACCTTTAATGTTTACGACTCGGTGCATTATGCGGTGGACGAGAACATTGCGCCCATTATCAGCATCAGTTACGGCTCTTGCGAGACGGACCTTGATGCGACGGACATCTCCACGGTTGAAGCCTGGGGCGCGCAAGCAGTCGCGCAGGGACAGACTATCGTCGCTTCCTCGGGCGATTCTGGTTCCACTTCCTGTTTTGGCTACACCGGTACTACTGATGGCGGCCAAACCTTTACTACCGCCATGGACCAGGCTCTGGCCGTCAACTACCCGGCCAGCAGCGCCTACGTGACCGCCGCCGGCGGTACGGAGATCACCGCGACCGATTCCCTTTCAACGAACTCGACTTACTGGGATGCGCAGGGCGCCACCGATATCCTGAACTCCTTGAAGATTTACATTCCTGAAGTGGCATGGAACGATGACACTCTCAGCGGTGCATATAGCTCCTCAAATGGCGGCGGCCTCAGTTCCAGCGGCGGCGGCGTCAGCGCTCTCATCACCAGGCCGAGTTGGCAGGCAGGAACCATTGGCGGCGTCAGCATTCCTGCCGGGACCATGCGCCTGGTGCCGGATATATCTCTGTACTCCTCGCCGAATTATCCCGGCTACCTTTTCTGCTCCAGCGACCCCTCCAACGGTATCGACGGCAGTTGCTCGAATACCTTCCGCGACGCCCGCAACCAATACCTGACCGTAGCGGGCGGCACCAGCTTTGCCGCACCCATCTTCGCCGGCATGGTGGCTATCATCAACCAGGCAGAGGGCTATACCAGCGGACAGGGTCTGATCAATCCAACGCTGTACACGCTGGCCACCAACAGCACCACCTACGCCTCGGCCTTCCACGACGTGACCAGCGGCAACAACTACTGCGCCGCCGGAACAACCTATGGGTATTGCAGCAGTACGGGCGCTACGGAGGGTTATGCCGCGGGAACGGGCTACGACGAGGTGACGGGGCTGGGATCGGTGAATCTCACCAACCTAATCGGGGCATGGACGGCCAACGCGACTCCCCTGATCGGCACCACGACTACAATTACCGCGTCGTCCCTGGCGCCGGCCTTGAACGCGTCTGACACGTTCACCATTACCGTGGTTGCCGCCAGCGGCTCAGTCACGCCCTCCGGTAATGTAACCCTCATCATCGATGGAGGGACTGGCTATGGCGGTTCAACGACGACGGTACCTTTGGTGACCAGCACCCCCGGAACGGCGACGGCCTCTTATGTAACCTCCTTCTCCACTCTTGGCACGCACCAGATCATCGCGCAGTACCCCGGCAACGGCACATTTTCGCTCTCGTCGGGAGTTGTGCAGGTGGTTGTGGGAGGCAACAGCTCCGGCGTGGGCAGCTTCACGATGGGAGCGAGTCCCAGCACGCTGACCGTGAGCCAGGGCGGCTCGGGGAATGAGACTATCACCATCACTCCCGCTGGCGGTTACACGGGAACGGTGCTGATGAACTACAACACCTCCAACAATACCGCGCTCGAAAATCTTAATGTCTGCGCCACATACGTTCACAACGGCTACGCGACATTACAGATTGTCGGAACCACCCCCGAGTCGACGACACTTACCTTTGACACCAACGCCAGCGATGTAAACTGCGCGGCGTCGCCGACCGGCGGCAAGCCCCTCCAAAAACCGGGCGGGACGAAGACGGCCAAAAACAGCGGCACGAATCCTGCTCCATTCACGATAGCCTTTGCCGGATTGCTTTTGGCTGGCTTCCTGGGCAGACGCTCGCGGAAGTTACTTACCATGGTTGGGGCAATTGTCCTGCTTGCTGCAGCACTGACCATTTCATCCTGCGGTGGTGGTGGCGGCGGGGGCTCTAACAACAATCCGCCTGCTGGAACCTACACCATCACGATTACCGGGCAGGACTCGGTTACATCATCCATCAACGCGCAAACAACCTTCACCCTCACTATTCAATAAACTCGATCCAGCAAAAGGGGCGGCTACCAGAACGGTAGCCGCCCTTTTGCTTTTGCGCACATGGGTGTCACGGGGATGCTTGATGTCCGTCCTAATTGGCGGAGTCTTTTTGGCGCGTGGCTTTAACGCCCGACAGAATCCCAACGCCGATCATGACAATCACGCCCACCATAATCCAGTGCATTGGAATATGCACCAGGTGAGCGGCGTAAGCCAATCCGCCGATCATGATAGCGAATCCGGTAGCGTAAATTCCAAATGACATAAGATCTCCTTACCGAGTCAATGGTGCGAGTGGACGCCCGGTTCTACGGATGTGAAGTTTGAGCCCTTAAGCCTCATCATGGCCGTGTGCGGACGGACGCGAATCGGCCATCCACTGCAATGCGCGCCATGACTCGCACACCTCAGCATTACATTCCGATTAGTAACTGTCTGAGCAATTCAGGCCTATCGTTGCATCATGCTGGAGGGAGGTAACCTGTGCGGGATGAGAGTACAATCTGCGGATGCAGTGGCTGGTGAGTTGGCTGGTTTTGCGCCGGGTATGCCTCACATCTTTTGTGTTCTCTGCACGGCGCGCACGCCGGGGACGCGGCGCAGGCCGAGGACCATGCGGTTGAGGTGGCCCACGTCTTCGGCTTCGGCAATCAGCTCGACGACGGCTTCGCCGTTTTCGTCCTTGCGGATATCGACGCCGCTGATGTTGGAGTTGTCGTCGGAGAGGACGGCGATCAACTCCTTCAACATGCCGGGGCGGTCGTCGCAGGAGACGGTAATCTTGACCGGGTAGCGTTGCGGCCGGCCTGTGGTCTCGCCGCCCACTCGTGACCATTCGACATTGATGCGTCGGTCGCTCTCATAGAGCAGGTTCTGCACGTTGGGACAACCGCGCGCATGGACTGCTACACCTTTGCCGCGGGTGACGTAGCCCACGATCTCTTCGCCGCGAATGGGGTTGCAACATCGCGCGCGATAGACCAGCAGGTCGTTCTGGCCCTCAACCTGAAGCGAATCCGAGCCAGTCAGGTGCAGCTTGCGCACCGCATCTGACATGGCCGCCGCGCCGCCGGGCTTAATCTCCGGCGCCGCCTCTGGCTCCGGTAAATTCGTAGAGCCGGGAGCCAGCTTGTTGAGCAAATGACGGGCGGAGTGCTTGCCCAGCCCCAGGGCGGCCAGTAGATCGGTGGCCGTAGCCACGCCATATTCGTTGGCGATGCGGCCCAGATCCTGGTCGTTGATTTGGCTCTGCGGAACCTTGAATTTGCGCGCCTCGCGCTCCAGCAGCTTGCGCCCGATCTCGATCGCTCGCCGCCGGTGATCTTCGTTGAGCCAGTGCTTGATTTTGTTGCGGGCGCGGGGACTTTTTACAAAAGTCAGCCAGTCGCGGCTCGGCTTGTGGTCCTTCTGGGTGACAATCTCGACAATGTCGCCGGTGACCAGCTTAGTGCGCAGAGGGGCCATTCGCCCGTTAACCTTGGCGCCCACGCAGGTGTGGCCCACCTCGGTGTGAATGGTGTAGGCAAAGTCGACTGGTGTGCCGCCGGCCGGGACCACCACGACCTTCCCCTTGGGCGTGAAGGTGTACACCTCGTCGGGATACAGGTCCATCTTCAGGCTGGAGAGAAACTCGTTGGGGTCGGTCATCTCCTTTTGCCATTCGACCAATTGCCTGATCCAGTTCAACCGCTCCTCGTCGCGCGCCGTAACCACATTTCCGCCGGCCTTGTACTTCCAGTGGGCGGCAATGCCCTCCTCGGCGATGCGGTGCATCTCCTCGGTGCGTATCTGCACCTCAAACTGGTGGCCGGCGGGGCTCATCACCGTGGTGTGCAGCGACTGGTAGCGGTTGGCGCGGGGCATGGCGATGAAGTCCTTGATGCGGCCGGGCACCGGGCGCCACAGGGTGTGGATGAGGCCGAAGACGGCGTAGCAGGCGGCCACATCCTGGGTGATGACGCGGATCGCCAACAGATCATAGACCTGGTCGAAGGAGACTTTGGATCGCTGCTGCTTTTGAAAAATGGAGTAGATGCGCTTGATGCGCCACTCGACGCGGGCCGGAATGTTGTTTTCGCGCAGTTGCTCGGCGAGCGTGTCTTCCACGCCGCGCAGAAACTGCTCGCCCTCAGTGCGGCGCGATTCGACGGCCGCCGCGACTTGCTCGTAACTGACCGGGTCGGTGTAGCGGAAGGCCAGGTCTTCCAGCTCGCCGCGCACCTTGCCCATGCCCAAACGATGCGCGAGAGGCGCGTAAATGTCCAGGGTTTCGCGAGCGATAGACTGCTGGCGCTCAGGCCGCAAATGCTCAAGGGTCCGCATATTGTGCAGCCGGTCGGCCAGCTTGATCAGCACCACGCGCACATCGGAAACCATGGCCAGCAGCATCTTGCGCACATTTTCCGCCTGGCGGTCTTCGCGATTGGCAAACTCGATCTTGTCGATATTGGTGACGCCCTCGACGATATGCGCCACCTGCTCGCCGAAAGCGGCCTCAATCTCTTCATTGGTGGCGGGCGTATCCTCAACCGAGTCGTGCAGCAGTCCCGCTGCGATAGAGGTCGAGTCCATCTTCATCTCCGCCAGCACCTCGGCTACCTCGAGTGGATGAATAATGTAGGGTTCGCCCGAAGCCCGCGTCTGCCCCTCATGGTGACGGACGCAGAACTCCCAGGCCCTGCGGATGAGAGAAATGTCTTCATTGGGACGGTTGGCGTGGACCGTCTTGAGCAGCGCCTCAAAGCGCCGGTCGATGGTTTGCCGGTCGATGGCATGCGCAGCGGGTTGCGCCTTCCCCTGGGGAGCTGGGGGCGCGCCGGGGACCTCCGCCGGTATGGGCTGCCGGACTGTCGCCATGCTTTATTATAGGCCGCTTGCGTTTAGAGCGCATGAATGTGAACCGGATTACGGTTCACAACGATGCAACCGATGGATTCGATTCTTGTTACGATTGGGAGGAAGATGAACCCGATCAAGGGAGCCCATGACCAAGCCCAGCACCACTCGGCCTGCTACGACCAGGAAGGCGCTCAAAACCGCACCATCCGTGCCGCCTGATCAAAGGATTCACAAGAAGCCTGCCTCTGGCGCCAAAATCAACCGCCGCGCCGCCGACCGGTTGCGTGCGGGCCACTTGTGGGTCTATGCCTCCGATATTGAATCCATAGAACTGCCCGAGGGCGACCCTCCCGCGCTCCTACCCGTGGCTGACAGCCGTGGATTGCTTTTGGGCACGGCGCTTTACAGCCCTGCATCGCAAATTATTTTGCGGCTGGTCTCGCGTGATGCGATTAGCGATGCCAAATGGTTGGAGTTGCTGGAGACCCGGCTGCGTGCGGCGATCCGGCGGCGCAAACCGTTGCTCGATGAGCAGAACAATGCCTGCCGATTGTGCTTCAGCGAGGCAGACGAACTGCCGGGACTGGTAGCGGACAAATACGGTGATCTTGTGATCCTGCAACTACTGGCCAAAGGGCTGGACTCCGCTGCGGTGCGCGAGAGCTGCGTGCGCGTGTTGCGCGACGAGTTGTCGCCAGCGGCCATTCTGGAGCGGCCTGACCCGAGAGTGCGCGAACTGGAGGGGTTGGCGGCGCCGAGTTCAGAGCCGTTGTTTGTCCAGGATGCCAGCGCACCCCTCAGTACACAATTCCGGCTCAACGGCCTCGCATTTCACTACGACGCCAACGCCGGGCAAAAGACAGGAGCTTTCCTCGACCAGCGAGCCAATTACTCCGCAGCCGCCGAGTGGGCGCGAAGACTGGGCTTGGCGAATCGTGACGGGGGAGGACGAGCGCTGGACGTCTGCTGTTATCAGGGAGGTTTTGCCCTGCATCTGGCCGAGGTCTGCGCTCATGTGACGGGGATTGACGCTTCACGCTCCTCGCTCGAAGTAGCTGAACGAAACTTAGCGGCAAACCGCTCGCGGCTCACCGCGCAGTTGGATTGGGTGGAGGGCGACGCCTTCGAGATTTTACGTGACTGGTCGGAGGCGGGCGAAAAATTCGACGCTATCGTGCTCGATCCGCCGGCCTTCGCCAAAAGCCTGCGGGCTGTTGAAGGCGCGCTACGCGGCTACAAGGAGCTGAATCTGCGGGCGATTAAGATGCTGCGCCCCGGAGGACTGCTGGTGACCTGCTCCTGCTCGCATCACGTGGGATGGGCCGAGTTGGAAGCCAGCGTGGCCTCTGCCGCTGCCGATGCACATCGGCGCTTGCGGCTGCTGGAGCGGCGAGGAGCCGCGCTCGATCATCCCGTTGTGCTGAACCTGCCGGAGACCGAGTACCTGAAGTGCCTGGTGCTGGATGTGGAGTAAGGTGCGACCCGTTTAATACTCTTCGAATCTGATTCTTACAGCCCCGCCCCGCACCCGGTGCAGAAGCGCGCGCCTTGCGGGTTGGTCTGCCCGCAGCACCCGCAGGCCAGCATCGTTCCCGGCTGCGGTGCCGGCGGCACATTGATGGTCACGTTCCACGGCTGGCCCCATCCCGGCATCGCGATTCCGAGACTGGCCGCAATCCCCGCCGCCTGAATGGCGTTGAACTCGCGCACACGGCCGGGCATGAAGAAGCACTCGATAAAGCCCAGCACCCACGGGAACGGCGTCCAACTGAAGCACAGGTAAAGAATTCCCAGGCCTGTCCGCCGCAGATAGAAGTGGTGAATGCCGAATCCGCCCAGGAACAGCGCCAGCAGCACGCCCACAACTTCGTCGCGGTGCACCGACTCATACTGCTGGTAAAAGATTGCTTGCGCGTTGGGATACGGTTGGCTGCTCATAAGCGGTACTCCTTGTGCTTGTCTCAGGATACGCAGCCGGCAACCGCGAGGTTCCCCAACCCGCAAATGATCCTCACATTAAGATCTTCAACTTCCCACCATCGTTATCGCGTGTGCAGATACCGGCTGGCGAAGGTGAGGAAGATGGGCCAGTTTGGTCCCGGAGTGTGACCGCCGGAGTGCTGGCGGAAGGCCACCTCGCCCGCAGTCAGAGAAGTTTCAATGGGCGGAAGCGTTGTTGTGCCCAGATCCTTCTTGCCCAGCAGCCGGTAGACCGGCCCGGCGGCAGCGGCGGCCAGAAACATTCCCGTGGAGTCAGCCCAGCCATCCCCATTCAGCGCGCCACCGCTAATGAAGATCGGGCGCGGCGCGCACAGAGCGATCAGTTCGTGAGCGTCCACAGGCATGTCGCCGGTGGTGAGCGGTCCCGAATACTTGAGGAAGTTGCCGGCCATCCAGTGGTACTCGCCGGTTCCCGCCAGGTTCTCTGTGAGCTCGCCGAAGATGTGCCGGTAGAGCTTGGCGCCGCCGGTGCCCGAAGAACTGATGTAGGCGATGGCGAAGCGTGGATCGTAGGCCATGGCGACGAGAGCCGTCTTGCCAAACCTGGAATGACCCTCGAGGCCGACCTGCTTCGCATCAACGGCTTTGTCGGTCTCAAAGTAGTCCAGCGCGCGGCTTGCGCCCCAGGCCCATGCGCGTAGCGTGCCCCAGTCGTCGAGCTTGCGCGGCTGGCCTTTGTTCGCTAGGCCGATGATGCCCTCGGACAGTCCAGCGCCGTTGTCTGCCTGAAAGCTGGTGGGAACAAGAATCGCATAGCCCCAGCCACGGGCCAACACCTGCTGCTGCCAGGTTGGTCCCTGGTTGCCGGGACCTCCGGGCAGCATCTCCGGGATGAATCTTGCGGCGATGGCCGCCATGAATTCACGGCTGAAACTCAGTTCCATGATCACCGGAACGGGACCGGCGGCATTGGCCGGTGTGGTCAGCTCCAGATCAATCGACACCGCAATCTTCGGATAGGCGGAGTTGTCCACGTGGCCTGCCAGCTTCTTGGTAACCACCGGCACGTCGCCGACTTTCTCCTGCGTGGTGCTGACCACCTCCCAGGTCACCTTGGGTAAGTTGGCCGGCACGCGGCCCAGAATCTCGCGGTCGAAGTCTTCGACGATCTCCGGACGGCGCTTGCTCCACCAGACCCTGGCCGAGGTTACGCGCTTGCCGTTTTTGAGCAGCAGCGGATCGGGCAGAGTGGAATAGACATTGGCCTTGGACTCGTCGTAGTTGGCCATGAAGGGAGATTTGGGGTCATTGTCGGCTCCATGCCGCAACTCCTTGATGCCCAACAGGTCCATCAGGCGCTGATGGTCCTTTTCGGCAACGGCTTGCATCGCCAGTTGTTCGGGCGTGGGTGCGGGACGCGGCGTGGGTTTCGTGGCGGGAGCCGCTTGCCCGGCCAGCCGCATTGCTCCAGACAGGATCAGCATCAAAACCGTCAGCTTGTAACAAGTCATTTTCATCATCGGCAACCTCATTTCCATGGCTTCTCCTCAAGGGAGATGAAATCGCACCAAGGATAGCGGTCTTACGGCGCACTGGGCAAGAGGGACGGAGTTGCAGGAGCATCCTAATTTGGATTCAGCGGTTCCGTGGGATTACCAATAACCCGGTAGACTAACAAGTTCCGTCTCTATGCCCAGTTTCTTAAGGTCAGCCTGCACCTGAATGGCGTTCGGGTCCTTGAAATCAAAAGCGTATTTCTCATCTGGGAACAGTGAAAACCCAGTTTCGCGTATACGAATTTCAGGGTTTCTGATTAAGCTTTCGTCTCGGGGTAATACACCAATGTTTGCGCCCACATGCCAAACTTTTCCATCCTTTAAACTAACAAGTTTTGTCATAACGTCCCCCTTTGCTACTGACGCTACCACAAATAGACAAACTGTTGGAGCAGTGGAACATTTGTGTAGAACTTTCAAATTAAGACACCGCCGGAGTTGCGCCGAAGTATGGATGGGGTGGTGCTGGAGATGCACTGTTTTGCGATTGAGAGGGCTATTTAGAGGCTAAATCGTTGGCGTATAAATACACCTCTATCTGCCAAGATTGGGTACAAAGGCAGAAACAGAAGGGATTCGCGTGGCGGAAAACCAACTTAAGACTTTGAAATCATTGAGAAGCCACCTTATGAAGGTGGTGAAGCGGGGCTTAAATCGCAGAACGGGAGTCGTTCGGCAGGCTGACAGGCACCAGGAGACGCGGAGGAGGCTGGATGAGATGCTGCTGGCGTTCCGCGCAGCGCGGATAGCGGCAGGCGAGCGGAGGGGGTGGCTCAGGGCGGTGCGCCAAGTGGTGGGCATTCCGGTGAAGGAGGTTGCGCGGCGTCTGGGGGTGTGCCGGTGGGAGGTTTTCCGGCTGGAGAAATCGGAGAGCGAGTCGAGGATCATGCTGGGAACACTGCGGCGGGCGGCGGAGGCGCTGGATTGCGATTTGGTGTACGCGCTGACGCCACGGCAGGGAACGCTGGAGGAACTGGCGGCGGAACAGAGAGCGGCGCGGGTTACGGGAGCATGGGGTGAGGGTGCGATAAAGCAGGGAATAGGGAATAGCCACCTGCGGTGGGGCGGACGGCCCTTCGGGCCAGGCGGGGAGGAAAGGAATAGTAGATTTGCTGGGATGGGGCGTAGCATCCGTTCGGTTGCCGAAAAGGATTCTCAGGTAAGTTGCGCGCATTTGTATACGCGCAATTATAGATGATACGCGCAAGATAAAATTGCTATACACGCTTAAAATGCGCGATAATAATCTATATTGCGCGTATATAGTTTCGCGCAACTAAAAAGGAGATTTTGGTGTCCAGACGCATACCAGAAGAGGCACTTTCCGCGATCCTGGCTGCAATCGAGCGTTATCCCGGGGGTGCAAGCCGGGCTGAAATTACCGGGATGCTGATGCCGAAGCCGGCGTCGCGCACTCTGCAGTTTCGGCTGAATTATCTGATCAAAGCGGGACGCCTGGTCCCAGTAGGTCAGGGCCGCGCGGTGAAATATAGCTTGCCGGATACTCAGCAGGAAGCATCTGTCAGCGTTTCTGCCGAGAGGGGCGAAGCGGAAGAGGCCGGCATACCTCTCTCCTCAACTAGTACGGCGATCCGCCAAGCTATCAGTCAGCCCCTCGCGGCGCGAAAGCCCGCGGGATACAATCGTCAATTCCTCGATTTGTACCGTCCGAATGCCAGTTATTACCTCTCGCAGGCGGAGCGCGCCCACCTTGGGAAAATTGGAAAGGTGAATATTACGGAGGCGGCTGCAGGTACTTACGCAAAGCAGCTTCTCGGTCGGCTACTGATTGATCTCTCGTGGAATTCCAGCCGTCTCGAAGGAAACACGTACTCCCTGCTCGATACCAAGCGGCTCATTGAGTTTGGACGGGAAGCACAAGGACGCGACCGGCTGGAAGCGCAGATGATTCTGAATCACAAGGCAGCCATCGAGTTTTTGGTCGGCGCAGTGGATGAGATCGGCTTCAATCGCTACACGATTCTGAATCTTCACGCAATCCTTGCACAAAACCTGTTACAGGATGAAGGAGCGGCGGGACGGCTAAGAAACATCGCGGTTGGCATCGAGAGGTCCACTTTTCAGCCGCTCGCGGTGCCGCAGCTCATCGAGGAGTGCTTCAACCAGATGCTGAAAACGGCCTCAGTCATAGACGATCCATTCGAACAGGCGTTCTTCATCATGGTGCAGTTGCCGTACCTGCAGCCATTCGATGACGTGAATAAGCGTGTGTCCCGTCTTGCCGCCAATATCCCGTTCATCAAGAGCAACCTGTCGCCACTATCGTTTACTGATGTTCCGCGATCTCTGTACACAGACGCCGTTCTGAGCGTGTACGAACTAAATGAAGTGGAACTGCTGAAAGACGTGTTCTTTTGGGCATATGGGCGCTCGACGCAACAATACGCTGCTGTCCGACAGTCACTTGGCGAGCCTGATCCCTTCCGGTCCAAGCACGGCGCGGCTCTGCGAGAAATCGTTTCACGTGTCGTCCGTGGCCGCAATAATAGGGTGACAGCACCCTATATGATTGGGGCCTGGGCCGACGAGAACATTGCGTTGGACGAGCGCGAACGCTTCCGGGAAATGGCCGAGAACGAACTACTGAACCTGCATGAAGGGAATTTTGCCCGATATCAGATCAGACCGAGCGAGTTTGCGGCTTGGCAGGAGATATGGCGGCCAAGGGAGTGAGTTGATCAAGCGCGTCGATGCAAGGTGAATGATGCATATGATTCATAGAGTCTTCACACGCGCAATGCACTGGAGAAACAGGAAAGCCGCAACCATTTTCAAGGCTGCGGCTCTTTGTGGCTGAGATAATGCCGATCTACATTTCCTTGACGCCTTCGACGAAGGCTTTTAGTTTACGGCTGCGCGACGGGTGGCGGAGCTTGCGCAGGGCTTTGGCTTCGATTTGGCGGATTCGCTCGCGGGTGACCTGGAAGCTCTGGCCGACCTCTTCTAACGTGTGCTCGGAGCCGTCTTCGAGGCCGAAGCGCATCTTGATGACGCGCTCCTCGCGCGGGGTGAGGGTGCGCAGGACCTGTGAGGTGTATTCCTTGAGGTTGACGCTGATGACCGCCTCGGAGGGCGAGACGGCGCCGCGGTCCTCGA
>CAWJDN010000199.1:0-14433 GCA_963840985.1 uncultured Acidobacteriaceae bacterium | reverse complement strand
TGGGGCGAAGGCTGCAAATGTCGGTGGATAGTTCCTGAGGCAGCATGGGGATGGCGCGATCGGGAAAGTAGACGCTGGTGCCGCGGATGCGCGCTTCGAGATCGAGGGCCGAGCCGGGAAGTACGTACTCGGATACGTCGGCGATGTGAACCTGAAGCTCATAGCCGCCTTCGGCGTGCTCGCGGACTAAAACCGCGTCGTCGAAGTCGCGCGCGGTCTCGCCGTCGATGGTAACGATGGGCAGTGAGCGGAAGTCGGCCCGGCGAGCGGCGATGTCTGAGTCCAGGTGCGCGACACGGCGGGCTTCGGCCAGCACGGCATCGGGAAAGATGCGCGGGAGCTGATGCTTGCGAATCATTATCTCCACGTCGACGCCAAAATCATCAGGCGACCCAAGAACTTCAATGACGCGGCCGATGGGAGGTCGCGTGGGGGTGGGCCAGCTTGTAATCTCCACGTCGACGACAAGTCCCTCCAGGCCCTCCGGGCGCTCGAGGCGCTCCGCGCTTTCGTGTTTTTGATCTTCGTTCAAATAGATGCGCCGCTTGCCCCCTGGCTCCATCAGGAAATCCACTCGCGCCAGGCCGGCCAGATCACAAGCCCGAAAGGCCGCGATGGCCATCTCCCGAATCCGCTTCGTCACAGCCCTGTTCAATCGCGCGGGAATGATCGCCGCTGAGCCTTCGGAGAGATATTTTGCCTCGTAATCGTAGAACTCCTTGCAGGGGATGATCTCGCCGACTGCGCTGGCTTGGGGGTTGTCGTTGCCCAGCACGGCGACCTCGAACTCCAGTGCCTTGGCCTTTTTACCGCCCACGCCCTGCTCCACGATCAGCTTGCGGTCGTATTTCGCGGCGAGGTCCAATGCCGGCCCCAACTCCTTGCGGTTGTGAGCCTTGGAGATGCCTACCGACGATCCCAGATTCGCCGGCTTCACAAAGACCGGGTAGCGGAGCGCTGCCTCAATCTGCGCGATTGCCTTGCGCGGCGCCTGTTCCCATTCCGCCCTGAGCACAGTTACGTGCTTGACGATGGACAGCCCGGCCTGGGCGAAGAGCCGCTTCATCACGTCCTTGTCCATGCCTGCCGCTGAACCCAGCACGCCTGAGCCGACATAGGCGATCCCCGCTAGCTCGAAGAGCCCCTGGATTGTCCCATCCTCGCCAAAGGTTCCGTGCAGCACGGGGAAGACTACGTCCAAGGATTGGCCGCCTAGCGCCGCATGGCTGTCCAAAGCAGCGGTTCCGCCTCGAGTCAGCGCAGTCTCCGGTTCAGGCGCCATTAGCGTAGGTTGCCCCTCAGCCAGCACCCGCGCCCCCGGAGTAGCCGCCGGATCGCCCGCCCGCAGTTTCGATGGCTCTGCGGCATTTGCCCCGGCCCCCTCCAACAATCCCTGCGCAGCTCCCGAGGTCAGCCAGTGCCCGGCCTTGTTGATGCCGATGGGAACTACGTCAAACTTATTGCGATCAATAGCTTGCAAAATCGAAGCTGCCGAGAGCAGCGAAACCTCGTGCTCCCCGCTCCGTCCGCCAAAAAGAACTCCAACGCGCTGTTTTTTTGCCATTTCTTCTCAATTGTAGATTGAAGAACCGAAGGGCTGCCAGAGTGATGCTGAAGCAGACGGTTATCATGGCACCAAATCCGGCTACGGGCAGGAATTCCAAGGGTCTATACTCGATTCCTGACGTCTAACTCAGAAGAGGCGATCCGTATTAGACTGTGGGCAGCGATTGTACCTCGAAGGAGGAATTCGCATGATGAATAGGAAAATGGCGATCTGGATGACCGCCGGAGCGCTGCTGCTGGCGACGCCGGCGTTTTCGCAGAATGAACAGGTCACGGGCAAGGGACGGGCCGTGGTGACGGTTCTCTCCAAACAGCACGTAGAGACACCAGTAAACATCTCCCAGAAGGACGTGAGCATCAAGGTGAACGGGAAACCGTCCATCGTTACCAGTTGGGCTCAGCTGCGCGGGCCTGAGGCTGGGCTGGAGCTAGTGATTCTGATCGACAGCTCGGCCCGTACCAGCCTGGGAAGCCAGTACAGCGACATCGAGCATTTCGTCAACGGCCTTCCGCCGAACACGAAGGCCGCTATCGCGTACATGATGAACGGGCAATCTAACTTTGCCGGTCCTCTCACCGCGGATCACGCCGAGGTGCTGCGCGCACTTCATCTGCCCGGAGGCATGCCCGGCTCGAGCGCCAGCCCCTACTTCTGCCTCTCCGACCTTGCCAAGCACTGGCCTTCCAAGGATCGCGGGGTGCGGCGCGAGGTGGTCATGATTACCGACGGCGTGGATAACTATGAGAGGCGGCTCAATCTCGAGGATCCTTATGTCCTGGCCGCAATCGACGACTCACTCCGCGCGGGCCTGGTCATCTACTCGATCTATTGGCTAAATCAGGGCCTCGCCGACCGCACCATGTACGCGAACAATGCTGGCCAGAGCCTCTTAAATCAAGTGACTGAAGCGACCGGCGGCAAGAACTTCTGGGAAGGGATCGGCGACCCGGTTTCCTTTCAGCCGTTTTTTGAGGAGCTCACCCGCCGCCTGGCGAATCAGTACGAGCTGGGCTTGTCCACTCAACTCAACGGCAAGCCTGCCACCAAATCTCTGAAGTTAAAGATCGATGGGATTGCGGTTGAAGTGACGGCTCCGAGTCAGGTGTTTATCGATCGGGCGGGCGCGGCGGAGTAGGGGCGGCAGACAGTGCATCAGTCGTAGCGATCAGATTAATGTCTTGACAATGTCAAGACAATAGATCACAATTAAGGTATCAACGGAGAACCTTATGGCCACTCAATCCATCCTGACGGAACGGCGTACAGAAAAGCTCGATGTGCGAGTATCGCCTGCAGCAAAGGCCAAGCTGCAAGCTGCCGCATCGGCCGTTCATCGTTCGATGAGCGATTTTGTGATGGAAAGCGCTCTCTCCCGCGCCGAGGAGACTCTGGCCGAGCGCCGGGTCTTCGGCCTGGATGCGGAGAAATGGGCCGCGTTTCAAGCCGCCCTCGATACGCCGGCCCGCCCGTTACCTCGTCTGCAAGCGCTGCTTGATGAACCGGGATTCTTCGACTCCGGCGCGGGACGATGAGCGAGACGCGTTCGATTGAAAAGCTCCGGCGAGACCATCTGATCGACGCCTTTGACTGCGGACAAGAGGATTTGAATAGCTGGTTGCGGAAGCACGCGCTGCAGAATCAGGGCGCGGGTGCGGCACAGACATATATTGGATTGGTTGGCGATGTTGTCATCGGCTATTACAGCCTGGCCGTCGGGCAGATCGAGTATAACGATGCGCCGGAACGTTTGCGGAAGGGACTTGCGCGGCATCCTGTGCCGATCATGCTGCTAGCCCGCCTGGCCGTCGATAAAGAGTGGCAAAAGAAAGGCGTGGGACGCGCGCTGCTACGGGATGCCGTGCTCAGAACCATGCAGGCAGCCGATATCGCCGGGATTCGCGCGCTTGCAGTCCATGCAAAAGACGAGCAGGCGCAGCGCTATTATGAGCAATTCGATTTTGCCGCCTCGCTGGCGGACCCTCTCCATCTACTGGTGCTGTTGAAGGATATACGCAGGCGGGTGGATGGTTGATGCGGCTGAGGCGTCGGTTCAAGGCCAACCCTTCGTCAAATGCACGAAAGATGGGTTCATGGTTTCAAGAACTGGCGGCAACAATTTCTTGTATTACGGGAATAGCCGATACCACAGGTTTGTAGGCAGTCTCATTCTCTTGGCAGTGTTTTCTGACTTCAGCAAGCCAGGCCTCGTACCAGAACCAAGTGCCTTCAACTTGAACTGCAAATTGGTACTTCGGATTCCTAGCGTCCCGCGCTTTCCATAGGTCTATGTGACGCTGCATCCCAAACTTAACGTAACCTTCCGCCTTCATCTGTTTGACAATGGTTCCAGGCCGGTACTTCTTCTTCTCTGTTTCTTTCAGGAACACTTTGTTGATTTCGCTAGCAGTGTCTGTATCTGTTGGCACAAACTGGATGACTTTGTCCGCAGCCGTCTTACTGTTTGTTGTCTTACGGACGAAAGCGACTCGATAAGAGAACCGCGGATCGTCGTATTCCTCTTGCGTCATTTCCCGTTCAAATTGAACCACAAAGGAACGAATGTGTTGGGGCAAGTCCGGTTGCGTTAGTAAATCTTTGACAGTTCCCTCGTCAATTCCGGAGAACTGAATGCTAAATGCTTGTTCTGCATCCAAGGAATACTTCTCACCAAATAGTCCTTTGATGGCCGCATTGAAGTTCAATGCAGAGGCCTGAAACTTTGCGCTCAGTTGATCATCGATGCGGGTGGTCATCTGGTGCTCAACTTCATGCCGAATTCCAATCAGGAACATGAGGTTTTTCCTGACGATCTCGTCAAGTGGACATTCAGTGCATTTCAGACATTCTTCAAGACCCCAGCGCCGAACAGCCCCAAAATTCGTCGTTAAGAATTTCCGGCGCTTGCCTGTCAGACGGAACAGTCTGTGCTCAACTCCCTTTTTTCGGTAATAGGCATGCAACAGGTAGGTCCACGCTATTACAGTCGTGACAATGAATAGTTCAGATTTAAACTCAATCTGAGGATTGTTGTAGATTTGTACGGCCGTGAGCATAGCTTCACGGGCCTTCTTTACGAGTTCTGTAGCAACCGAGCCGAACCGTCTTTTGCGCTTCGTCATGGTGCAATTATTCTATTGCATGCAAACGATTGTTTGCTAGATGCAGGTGCGCCTGCTCCGACTGTTCTCGGTCGGACCTGTCGGCGTCCGCGCTGCTAAACTAACATCACATGATACTCCCGTTCGTCCGCGAGATCTTCGCGGAGCTGGAGCACGCTTCGGGATTTGAACGCGTACGCAGGCATCTGAGTCTGGGTGCGGGGCGTAGACGTGTGTCTGGATTGACGGCTACGGCGCGGGCGATCTACCTGCCCTTGATGGCGCGGGCGGCGCGGCAGCCGGTGATTGTGGTGGTGGCCGACAACAAGGCCGCCGAAGCGCTTGAGCCAATGTTGCGCGCAGGATGCGAGCTGACCGGCGCTGTAAACCCGGCGCAGGTAGTACGGATGCCAGCCCACGACGTGCTTCCCTTTGAAAATCTATCTCCTCATCCCGACGTGCAGGAGCAGCGGGCGGCGGCGCTGTGGAAGCTGGCCACCGGTGCGGTCTCAATTCTGATTGCGCCGGTGGAATCGGCGGCGCTGAAGCTCTTTGACCGCGAGTATTACGCCGGGCTGGCTCTTACGCTGAAGCGTGGCGAAGAGGTGGACGTGGAGGCACTGACTGCGCACCTGGCCTCGGTGGGCTACATACAGATGGATTTGGTGGAAATGCCGGGACAGTTTACGCGGCGGGGCGGGATTCTGGATGTGTATTCACCGGAGTCGGACCGGCCGGTGCGCCTTGAGTTTTTCGGCGACGAGATTGAGACCATCCGTAAATTTGATCCGGAGACGCAACGCTCACAGTCGGCGTTGGACGAAGCACTGTTATTGCCGCTGACCGAGACGCCTGTGACTGAGCGTCTCTTGGCTGCGGTGCATGGGCGGCTGAGTCGGCAGCGTGTGGCAGCGGAAGATGAGGAGATGGCCGCCGAAATGGCCACTGCCGGCGGAGTGAGCGTCTTTCCGGGATGGGAGTTTTTCTCGGCGGTGGCCGGAGCGGAGCAATCGCTGCTCACTCTGCTACCCAAGTGCGCGATGTTCATTGAAGAGCCGGCGATGGTGCGCAACCAGATCGATCGCTGGTGGAACAAGGTCGAGCAGCGCCATGAGCGGTCGGGAATCTGCTCGCTGATACGGCCGGAGGACATCTACCTGCGCCCCGAGGTGTTGACGGCACAACTCGACGCGCACATGGGGCTGGACCTCGATCAGCTGGGCGTGGTGGACGTGTTGGATACGGACACGACACTGGGTGAGATCGAGCTGAACACGCGGCCGACGCTGCGGTTTCATGGCTCGATTCCGTCTCTGACCGAGCATTTGCGTACGCTGATGGCCAGCGAGACGCGGATTGTGCTGGCCGCGCCGCATCAGGGCGATGTGGAGCGGATGGCAACGGTGCTGCGCGAATACCAGATTCCTTATCGCCTCGGCAGCCGCAATCCGCATCCTGGCGAAACGATGCTCGACGAGGGCAGTTACCTGGCCGGCGATCTGCGCGTGCCGGTGATAGTGCGCACGCCGATAGCGGCGGGAGTTAGTTTTCTTGATTCGAATCTGATATTGTTCGGGGCCAACGATCTTTCTGATGAAGCGGATGTGGCGGCGCGACCGGAGCCGAAGCGTTCGAAGACGGCGGCGTTTGTTTCGGATTTTCGCGACCTTGCAATCGGCGATTATGTGGTGCACGTAGATCATGGCATTGCACAATATCAGGGACTCAAGGAAATTGCGCAGGACGGACTCTCGATTGAGTTCATGGTCCTGGAGTTTGCTGAACAGGCCAAGCTATATGTGCCGCTCACACGGCTGGATTTAATTCAGAAGTACCGTTCGACGGATGCGGGGCCGGCGCCAGCGCTGAACAGGCTGGGTTCGCAGCAGTGGAGCAAGACTAAGGCGCGAGTGCGCAAGGCCATGCAGGAGATGACCGGCGAGTTGTTGAAGTTATACGCGCAGCGCGCCACGGCGCAGGGAACCTCTTTTTCGAAAGACAACGAGTTTCAGAAAGAGTTTGAGGACGCGTTCGACTATAGCGAGACCGACGACCAGATTTCGGCGATCCGGGCCATCAAGTACGACATGGAATCAAACACACCGATGGATCGCCTCTTGTGCGGTGACGTGGGCTACGGCAAGACAGAAGTAGCCATGCGGGCGGCCTTCAAGGCAGTGCAGGACGGCAAGCAGGTGGCGGTGCTGACGCCAACTACGATTCTGAGCTTTCAGCATTTTGAGACATTCAAGCAGCGGTTTGCGCAATTCCCTATCAACGTGGAGATGATCTCGCGCTTTCGCACGGCTAAAGAACAAAAGAACATTGTCGGGCGGGTAGAGACTGGCAAGGTGGATATTCTCATAGGAACGCACCGGTTGCTGTCGAAGGACATCAAGTTTCAGGACCTGGGGCTCTTGGTGGTGGATGAGGAGCAGCGCTTCGGCGTGCGCCACAAGGAGCGGCTGAAACAATTGCGCAAGGAGATCGATGTGCTGGCCATGAGCGCCACGCCGATTCCGCGCACGCTGCATATGTCGCTGACGGGCTTGCGCGACATGAGTGTGATTGAGACGCCGCCCAAGGACCGCATGGCGATTCAAACTGTTGTCGCCAAGTACGACGAGAAAATTATTCGCTCGGCTATCGAGGTGGAGCTGGAGCGCGGCGGGCAGGTGTACTTCGTGCATAATCGTGTGGAGTCCATCTACGAAATTGCTGCGCGAATACAAGAGTTAGTCCCGGCGGCGCGCGTCGCTGTGGGCCACGGACAGATGAGCGAGACGGAACTGGAGCGCGTGATGCTGGCATTCATGCGCCACGAGTACGACGTGCTGGTGGCGACCACCATCATCGAAAACGGGCTGGATATTCCTCTGGCAAATACCATGCTGATTAATCGCGCGGATCGGCATGGACTGGCTGAGTTATACCAGCTACGCGGGCGCGTGGGGCGCTCGAACCGGCGGGCTTATGCGTATCTGCTGATTCCTCCAGAGCAGGAGTTGACGGAGATTGCAAGACGGCGGCTGGCGGCTCTGAAGGAGTTCAGCGACCTGGGCGCGGGCTTCAAGATTGCTGCGCTGGATCTGGAACTACGCGGAGCGGGCAACATGCTGGGAGGCGAGCAGAGCGGGCACATCGAGGCCGTGGGATTCGAGTTATACACCTCCATGCTGGAGGCCGCGGTAAAGGAGATGAAAGGCGAGACCAGCGAGGAGCGGCCTTCGACGCAACTTAACTTAGGGATTGCGTTGCGCATCGACGAGAGTTATGTGCCTGAAGAGAACCAGCGGCTGCGGCTCTATAAAAAAATCGCGGGCTCGACGAGCGAAGCGGCGGTCAGCGAAGTGCGCGCCGAGATGGAAGATCGCTATGGCGCGCCGCCAGACGCGACGGTATATCTGCTTGAGGCGGCGCTGATACGGCTGGAATGTGAGCGAATCGGAATTGCGCAGGTGGATCGCAAGCGCGTCGAATTGCACATTCGCTTCAAGGAGAATGCGGTTATTGATCCGCAACAGCTAATGAGATTAGTCGCGCGCAATGCCAGCCGCGGAGCCCAGTTCACGCCGCAGGGTGTGTTGAAGTATCCTTTGGTTGCCGTGCGGAGTGACGAAGTTCTGCTTGAAATTCACGAATTGCTTGCTGACCTGGCGACATCAGCGGAGGGGCAGGCATTACCGGCGTAGTTCTTTGTTTTCCCGCGCTTTTCGCATCTTTTCTCGAAAAGCCGCGAAAAATGTGGGGCCCATGGTGACTTTTTTTGAGACGAGGCTGATGAGATGAGAAAGCAGGTACGCAAAGCGGTATTCCCGGCGGGCGGGCTGGGCACGCGGTTTTTGCCGGCCACCAAGGTGATCCCCAAGGAGATGCTGGCGCTGGTGGACAAGCCCATCATCCAGTACGGCGTGGAGGAGGCGATAGCGTCGGGGATCGAGCACATCATTATCGTCGTCGGCCGCGGCAAGGGCGCTATAGAGGATCACTTCGACCGCAGCTTTGAACTGGATGCGACGCTAGAACAAAAAGGCAAGCTCGAGTTGCTTGCCGTGTCGCGCGGCGTCTCCTCGCTGGCGCGAATCAGCTATGTGCGGCAAAATGAGCCGCTGGGCCTGGGCCACGCCGTGCTGTGCGCCAAAGAGCTGGTGGGCGACGAGCCGTTTGCCGTCATTCTGCCCGACGACGTGATCGATGCAGATATGCCGTGCATTAAACAGTTGATGGGAGTGTTCGACGAGAAGGGCGGCTCGGTACTGGCGACGCAGACCGTGGAGGGGCCGGGAATCAGCGCCTATGGCGTGCTGGCTGGCTCGCAGGATCCCGGCAACTGGCGGATCTTCAACTGCACCGGCATGGTGGAGAAACCGAAGTTCGAGGATGCGCCGTCGAAGCAGGCTATCGTAGGGCGCTACGTGCTCACACCGCGCATCTTTGCTCTGCTTGCGCAGACCAAACCCGGCAAGGGAGGCGAGATACAACTCACCGACGGGATTCTCGCGCTGCTCAGGGAAGAAAAAGTTTACGGCTACACCTTCGAAGGCAAGAGATTCGATGCCGGCGACAAGCTGGGCATGTTGCAGGCGACGGTGGAGTTTGCGCTAAAGCGCCCGGATCTCGGCCCGCACTTTCGCGAGTATCTGAAGGGACTGAAGCTGTAGAAGCGGAGTTAGCGGCCGCTTCGCGGCCTGTTTGCGGAGTTCGCATGAATCCCCAATACTAATGCCGCTAACATCGCTAGCTATGCTAACTCCGCTTTCTTACGCCTTCCACTTGATGTTGCAGCCGATGGAGGGACGCTGCTCCGTGGGCACCGGCTTGGCGGCAAGCACCAGGTCGATAGCGGTGCGCAGGTCTTTGCCGGTGACGGGGATGCCGTTGCCGGGGCGGCTTGCGTCGAATTGGCCGCGATAAACCAGACGGTGATTTCCATCAAAAAGAAAGAAGTCCGGCGTGCAGGCGGCTTTATAGGCGCGCGCCACGGCCTGCGTCTCGTCGTACAGGTAGGGAAAGTTGAAGCCGAATGTTGCCGCCTGCTGCTTGAGGCTGGCGGGGCTATCTTCGGGATGAGTGGTTACGTCGTTGCTGCTTATGGCGACGAGGCCGAGAGGCTTTCCAGCATAGTCCTTGCCCAAGACGGCAAAGCCCTTCTCTATGTGCTTCACATAGGGGCAGTGGGCGCAGATGAACATGACCAGGAGCGCATGCTTGCCGCGAAAGTCGTCGCGGCGGACCGTCTTGCCGGTCACTACGTCGGTAAGCGCAAAGTCGGGAGCGGTGGTGCCCAGTTCAAGCATGGTGGATTCGGTAAGGGACATATCCATTCCTCCTGTTGAATTTGGCCTAACATACTAAATTCGCGAACTCTTCTTTGTGCTAACTCCTCGCACGGTAATTATTTCTTACTTTTCCGTGGGAAGCACAATTCCATCTTCACGCAGAGCATTTTCCGCTGCTTTCCTTATCTGTACGCAATAATCGCTTCCTCCTGTTGGACAAGAATGAATTGCATTTTTACGAATCATTTTCAGATCATCATCTACTGTCGTCGAATCGATATGTTTTAATGCAAATTTGTAAAATCCAGCATTGTTTGCAAACAATGGAAGTGCTTGCGGAAGTGTATCCCAGTGACGCGCTAATAACCTAACTACAGAGTCGCTATAGCCTTCCCCGATAGAACCATCATCGCAACCGGAATAATGGAGATAGGAATGATATAACTTATCCCATGTCCGCACTCTGCTTGCTTCATAATCTGCCTTTTCTGCATCAGCATGAGAACAACGAATCGTCTGACTGACAATTCCGGTTTGAGTCAAAATGATCAGCATGAATATTGCAGCAATTTGTTTTCCGCCAAGAATCATTTCGATATCCCCCCAAGAATCATCTGTCTTCTTAAAACAAAGGTGTCTGGCGGCCGGGCATGGTCAGGCCGAAGTGCTCATAGGCCAGGCGCGTGGCGACGCGGCCGCGCGGGGTGCGGTCAAGGAATCCAATCTGGATGAGGAACGGTTCGTAGACCTCTTCGAGCGCATCTTCTTCCTCGGCCAGGGTTGCGGCCAGTGTGCCCAGGCCGACCGGGCCGCCGTCGTATTTCTGCATAATGGTGAGCAGCAGGCGTCGGTCGATCTCATCGAAGCCGTGGGCGTCCACTTCCAGCATGGTGAGGGCGGCTTTGGCCGTGGGGTGATCAATCACGCCTGTCCCGCGCACCTGGGCGTAGTCGCGGACGCGGCGCAGCAGGCGATTGGCGATGCGCGGCGTTCCGCGGGAGCGCAGAGCGATCTCTGCCGCTCCATCCTGGTCGATGGGAATCTGCAAGACCTCGGCGGAGCGCGTGACAATGACGCGCAACTCTTCTTCTGTATAAAATTCCAGGCGCAGCAGAATACCGAAGCGCGAGCGCAAGGGTGAAGATAACAGGCCGGGCCGCGTGGTGGCGCCGATGAAGGTGAAGGGGCGAATCTCCATCACGTGGGTGCGCGCCGCCGGACCCTGGCCGATGATGATGTCGAGTTTGTAGTCTTCGAGGGCGGTGTAAAGTTTTTCTTCGAGCAACGGCTGCATGCGGTGAATTTCGTCGAGGAAGAGCACCTGGCGCTCGCGCAGGTTGGTAAGGATAGCCGTCAAATCGCCCTGAATTTGCAGGGCCGGGCCGGAGGTTTGTTGGAAGCCGACGTCCAACTCATTGGCAATGATGGTGGCCAGGGTGGTTTTTCCCAGGCCGGGAGGGCCGGAGAGCAGTACGTGATCGAGGGCCTCGCCGCGCGATTTGGCGGCTTCCAGAGCGATGGTAAGTTGTTCTTTTGCTTTCGATTGCCCGATAAACTCGCCCAACCAGCGGGGGCGCAGTTTGAGTTCAAAGCCCTGCTCTTCGTCGGCGCGCGCGGCGCTGACCAGCCGTTCCGGAGTGTTGTCGCGAGCGATGGCCATGCTGAGCAGAAGTGTAGCCGGTGCGGGGCCAGCCGGGCAAAGAGCTGTTGGCTGCCGGTCGCGCAATTCTGCGGATTATCCCGCGCCCCAGGCACACGCCGCATAAAGCGTGCAAAAAGCCCCGGAGAGCTTATTAACTCTTTTGATTCCTTATGTATAGGGACTTTTTTATGGAATAGGCGCATAGTTATAGAAGGGCCTATAGTCGAATGTGGACGATAATCTCCGGTTTCGCCAGGGGATGGCGGAGCCGTAGTATTTGGAAACGCCAGGAGACTCATATGTTCAATCGCTTCTGCTTCGGAACGTTATTGCTAGCCTGCCTCGCATTGCCGTTTACCGGTTGCAACAACACGAGTAGTGGGCTGGATTCCATTCAGGTGACGCCCGCGACCAATTCGATAGCGGCAGGCGCCACGGTGCAATTGACGGCTACGGGGAAATTCGGCAATGGATCCCATCCCACCTATCAGGACGTCACCAGCCAGGCCTCCTGGAGCTCCGCCAGCACCGGCATAGCGATTGTCGGCCCTTGCACATCGGGTGTCTCCGGCTGTCCAACAGGAGGCTTGGCGGCAGGCGTGGTGTTGGCCGAAGGCAGCGGTACAACGACAATTACAGCCAGCGCGCAAGGCTACAACGGTCCTGTCTCCAGCAGCGTATCCGTTACGGTTACAAGCGGAACGGGTCCAACGGGTCCAACGGGTCCGGTGTCTTCGGAGGGATTGGTTTCGCTCACCATCCTTCCCAGTTCGATTACTGTTGGTAATTTGCAGGATACTGGGAATTTCATTGCCATTGGAACGTACACGGTAGCTCCAGTGGTACGCGATGTGACAAATTCGGCGATCTGGCTATCTTCCTTCCCCAATGTTTTCCCTGTCGACACGAATTCGGGCGGAAATGCTGGGGCCACTGCCGGGATTGTCACCGCATACGGGAATGGAACCGGCGCCACGATCATAGCAGAAATAGTGGATCCGGTCACCGGCTCGATACAGTACGCCACGGCATCGTTCTCATGCCCGTATGTTGAGCCCTGCCCCTGCTCCGTCGCAAACGGCTGCAGCACTCCCATCCTGGTCTGCCCCAATGGTCCCGTCGCAGGTTCATGCTACCCCGGCTCGCAGGCGTCCGCGCTACTGTCGACTGTGACCGTTTATAACGAAGGCTTGAACACCACCAATTGGGAGGTGACGGCTCCTTCAGCTACGGGCACGCCGAACGTGATTCACTGCGGCCCCGGCTGGGCTCTCAATGGCGGTGCTGGCGGCTCCGTTTGCGTGTCGACTTACCCGGTCGGTACACCGTTCGTCTTGACTGCGCCGGCCGGAGCGGGAGCCTTCGGAGGATGGTCCTCGAACTGCACCCCGAACCCGAACCCTCCAACTGCAGCCGGACCTAACCAATGCATATTGACACCTACGACCTCCAGCGAGACCGTGGGAGCGATCTTCAACTAAACCGCATTGCTTGCCTGCAAAGCCGCTCTTCGGGGCGGCTTTGTTGCGTTTAGCGGCAAAGATGATGCTGATGCCGGTTTACAGGGCAGGCGCGTTGACCTCCGGCCAGTAGCGGAAGCTGCGGAAGGTGGCGTGACCCGAACCGCATGCGTAAACCGCGGGGCGAACGTCGAGGAAGCCGTCGAGAACATTGTGGTGCAGGCCGGAGATTTCTGCCGATTCCGGGGTGCGCTTCCAGCTCTGGCCGGGGAGGTGGTAATAGAAATCTATTTCCTGGCGATCATTGACGGCGCGCAGGGTGGCTCTGGTTGCTCCTTGTTGCTGGCGGCTGGGTATGAAGCCATTGGCGTTGCGCGCACCGATCCCTTCAGGCGAGATAACGATGCCGGCAGCGTGATTGGGATTGTAGAAGAGCATCAGGCCGGCCTCGCAGCCAGACGAGATTTCAACATCCATCTCGACGGTGTACGAGTGTCCGCCGACGGGGGTAGTCAGGGCGGAAGTGTCGGCCAGTGATTTGCCGCGCGCCTGCAGAGTGAGAGCGCCGTTGCCGGTGGTGAAGCGCGCGGGGTCAAACTCGTGCCAGAAGGCCCATTGCAGGCCGAGTTCGGGGCTGGTGAAGTCGTCGGAGGGATCAAGGAAAGGCCGCTGGATTGTGCCGGGGACGGGCATGGGAATCGCCGAATCCGCTGTGACGCCCTCAGGAACGCGGAACCAGCCGTCGGCGGTCCACTCGATAGGCAGCAGCATAAGCTGGCGGCCCAATGTGCGGTAACCGTTTTCATAGGAGTGGACGGTGATGAACCAGCGGCCATCCGGGGTATCGACGAGGCGGCCGTGGCCCAGCGAGAGCCAGCGGTCGTCGCGCGAGGGCGTGTGAACGATGAGATTGTAGGGCGAGTATTCCCACGGGCCGTCGGCGTGGCGGCTGCGGGCGGAGACAACGCCGTGGCTGGTGCCGGGGCCACCGGTGCCGCCTTCGGCTACATTGAGGTAAAACCAGCCTTTGCGCTCCAGCAGCTTGGGGCCTTCCAGGCAGGTGCATTCCATGCGAAACGAGGCGGGCATGGGCCAGGCGTCGAAGACCTTGCGCGGAGCTGTCTTGACCGCCAGGCCGTCCTCGGTAAGCTCTGCCATGCGTCCGCCGTCCATGTACAGAAAACGGCGTCCATTCTCGCCAATGTGGGCGGGGTCGATAGCCTTGATGCCAAGATCGATGGGCTCGCTCCATGGTCCTGTAGGGCGCTCGGCATGAACCACGTGCAGGCTGCCGTCGGCAGGAAAGTAGATGTAAAAGTGGTTCTGATATTCGCACAGGTAGGGTGCCCAGACCGTGCCGTAGTAGCGATGCAACGCGGCGGCAACG
>CAWJDN010000198.1:0-21830 GCA_963840985.1 uncultured Acidobacteriaceae bacterium | reverse complement strand
CGACATTCGGTCATTTCGCCGTTGCCGTTCTCAGTGAACCATCCGGCAAAGACTGGGTCGTGGGAGTCCTTGCCGCGGGGCAGAATTGCGGTCACACCGGTCCGTACCGGCGCGACGCCCGCAGGAGAGGCCTCATCCTCGGAAATCAGCGTTGTGTGCCCAACTTCCACGCCCTTAACGTCAGTGATGGCGTTCAGTGGTCCGGGCACGCCATCGAATGGGACGCCCAGGTCCCGGGCCGAGGTTTGCTTTGAGCGCACGCCAAACTTGGTGAGGACCAGACAAACAAGAAAGAAATTCGCGCGATTGAGATCAGACTGAGGCATCGAGGTTTCTCCAAACTTCAGCAATCAGAATGTTCCGCTCGGTGGTGCGGACCCAAGCTCGCTTTGTTTTCTTGACTTCGCACACACTGTCACACTAATGTTTTCAACACCAAAATTGGCCAGGGAACTGTCGGTCTTTGCGGAAGACTCGACGTCAGAGTTTGGACCAGGGCTTCCGCCCGTTTATTTCCTGCGCAAAACATACTACAGAC
Source organism: uncultured Acidobacteriaceae bacterium (assembly GCA_963840985.1). Lineage (GTDB taxonomy): Bacteria > Acidobacteriota > Terriglobia > Terriglobales > Acidobacteriaceae > Telmatobacter. The sequence continues at coordinate 21,292 of CAWJDN010000198.1, read as the reverse complement.
AGGGAGACAACGATGAGGTCTACGACCCAGAATCGGCTTTGCTGCTTATTCCCGATCTGCTTCTTGCTGTCCATCTCTTCCGTATGGGCTCAGACCGGCACCACGTCGTTGCACGGCAAAATTCTTGACAGTACCCGGGCGGTTGTCGAGGGAGCACGCGTAACGCTGGCGAACCAGACGCAAGGGCTCAGCCGGACGGCCACTACTCCGTCCACGGGCGATTTCGAATTTCTGGCGCTTCCGCCGGGCACCTATGTACTGACCGTGGAAAAGGCTGGTTTCAAGAAATACGATCAGACCAACCTCCAGCTTCTGGTCAACGTGCCGACCAGCGTGAACGTTGTCCTGCAGGTCGGCGCATCCATTCTTCATTTGCCGAGGAGATCGACCTGTTCTGCTTCCGTGTATGGCGCAACTCCTACGAGGCGTACTCTTCCGGACGGGGACGGCTCGCGCTGGGCAGGGTCAAGGTTGTCAGCGCAATTACCGGCAATCAGCAGAGCTTCTCTTTTGCCGTGTTGCACTTTGGCGATCAGAACATTACCGCAGCCGTGAAGACGTATAACGCGGAGGACGCGGCCGCCTTCGAGGCTTTTGCCAGCCAGGCCGCAGAGCACGTGCAGAGCGCCGATTTCCCCGAGGCGATTCGGCTGATTGACAGCTACTACGGCCACGTGGACTACTCGCTGACCTCGCTGTTTACGGACGAGCAGAGGCGCATTGTGCAGATCATTCTGGGCTCCACGCTCGCGGAGATCGAGAAATCGCTCACCACTATCTACGAAGACCACGCCAGCCTGCTGCACTATCTCTTCTCGGCCGGACTACCCAAGCCGCCGGCGCTTACCCTGGCGGCGGGTTTTGCCATCAACGCGGGGCTGCGCCGCGCCTTGGAGGCCACCCCCATCGACCAGGCACAGCTGCGCTCCTTTTTGTCGCTGGCCAAGGCCGACCAGATTCCGCTAGAGACGGCTACACTCTCCTACGTCGCCGAACAGCGCATGAAGCGCGCGATGATCGAGCTGCAGATGTCTACCGGTTCGCTGGAGTCGCTGGACAAGGCTCTGGGGCTGGCCCGCACGCTGGTGGAGCTGCCCTTCAAGCCGAACCTGTGGCAGGCGCAGAACATCTGGTACGAGATCATGCGTAACGCCGGTTATGCGCTCACCGCGCAGGCAACTGACGACCGCAAACACTGGGAGAAGAACTTCAGCGAACTGGGCACTTGCCTGACGATTGATTGCGCGGCTATCAGCGCGCAGGACCCGGCGGCGGCGACTACGGGGAATTAGGGAGACGCCACAATCTGGACAAGCTGCTCTTCATTGAGGCTGGTGGCGATTGCCTTGCTGCGCCAATGCTTGTGGCAGCCGGGAAAATCGAGCGGGACGCATTGCGAGGGGATTCGGCGCGCGCGCATCTCATAGCCGCCCGGCAGGATGTTCAAGAGGCAGGCCACGGCGACTACGCCGGTATCCGGCTCACGCTGCCAGCGGTCAAGCCAGCGGCTGAATCCCGTGGAATGTGGAACCAGGTAAACCATCGCCCCCAGAAAGCGCATGCGTCGCGTCATGCGATTGACGGTGCAATCGGGACTGCAAGCCGCGCACTGAATGTCGACGCCGGAGGTGCGGGCCCGGCAGAGCGAGGCGTACTCGCCGCGCATGCACGCGGGCATCAGTACGACCTTGCGCGCAGTGTGCATGAAATCGTCGCGCAGTCCGCGGTTCATGATTTCGGCGGCGACCATGCACAAGTGGTACTCCACTGGCTCTTTGCCACAGAAGATCTGATCTTCGCGGCATCCGCGCCGGGCGTATTCCGCGGTCAGAAATCTCGGAACCCCTTGCGTATAGGTTCCCAGCGCCTTGTCCGCCTCGTACTGGAACCAATCAAACAGGCCAGCGGCTGATTCGATGCAGCGCTCGGCTTCCGCTTGAGGAAGGGTATCGAGAAAACTTCGCCAATTTTTAAGGCGAATCGTTTCCTGCTCGAATTCGCCGGTGGCCTCAAGCCACTGAATCAGGCTGGGTAACCTGTTTGGCGAATAGAGCTGACCTTTTGCTTTGCGGCTGATTCCGGGCGCCAGGAAAAGCCGGGTAATCGCTGCCCGCAGCAGGTCGGCGAGTGGCTTGAGCAGAGCCGGCCGGCGCCGCAACCAGAAGAGGAAGCGTGCCACCTTCACCACCCAGGCCGGCGTGTTTTCAGCCGCGCCCCCGTATCGCCTGAGCGCCTGGCCCAGCGTGAGCAGTTCTATGGCATACTCGCCGTGGCTGCGTGGAGCCTCGCTCAGAAACGCTATCACATGGAGAATGTAGCCATCGAGCGCTGCTCCCGCACGCAGGTCGATCTCGGCCAGAAGCCGGTCGGAGAAGGCAACCACATCCGCGTAATAGCCGCCGGAGCCGCCGTCCTGAATCCGCAGATCATAAATCAAGTTTGAAATCAGGCTTGGCCCAGCGACCGCGCGACTCTCCGGCATCGGTTCCGACACAATCGCATCTCCGTCCCGGCAGTCCGGCATTTCCCGCAATCGGCTATTTTCAGCGTGCGCTAACATTCCACTGCTCTTTCCGCTAATCCCGACGCCGCCTTCATGGTCCAGAGAGAACCACAATGCATAATACGCTTGCTGTGTTAAATGGTTCCAAACAGGCCTATGTTCTTCAATCTATTCGATTGCCGCTCTGCATTTTTCCGTCCTTGAGCGTGAAACGCTCGCCTCGCCAGACAATGGTGTTGCCGGCGAAGCCCGCAATCCAGACAGCCATGGCGACGAGGTCGCGCAGCGGCAGCAGCCAGAGATTGGGCAGAACCTGGCGGTCGGAGAGCACCTCGGCGCCAACCGTCATGGCCAGCGTGAGGCGCAGGCAGAAGCTCAAGCCGAGCAGCCAGAGGCTGAGTGGGCACAATCCGCAGGCGATGACATTGAGCAGTGCCCAGCAGAGGCCGTGGGTAAAGATGAGGCCGGCGTATCCCCAGGGGCGAGCGTCGCGGACGGTGCGTGCCCAGCGCAACTGGTGATCGAAGAAACCGCGAAGGCCGTAAGCTGCGATGTTGGTTTCGACGACTTCAGCCGAGAGCGCCACGCGGTAACCGGCGGCGGAGATGCGCGCGCCCAGTTCGTAATCGTCGGCGAGGTGATCGACCAATGGGACGAGGCCGCCGATCTTGTCGAGAGCTTCGCGGCGGAGAGCCAGCGTGGAGCCGAGGCCGTAGTGAAGGCCGCCTTCGATCCATTTGGAGAGCAGCACGCCGGCCTGGAAGTCGGTGGCGATGCCCAGAGCTTCAAGCGTGGAGGCCAAGGTGTGGTGGGCGCGGCCGCGATAGAGGGCGGTGACGAGGCCGACTTCCTGCGCGGAGCCAGCGATGGGTTCCGCTTCAGGGGCGAAGCAGGCCATGACGCGCTCCAGGTAGCGCGGCGAGACAGTGATGTCGGAGTCGTTAATGAGCAGGAAGTTGTGGCTGGCGTGAGGGAGGAGTTGGATCAGAGTGCTTACCTTGCCATTGGTTCCCAGCCGCTGGGGACACTCGACGAGTTTGATGGAGAGCGCGGGAAACTCGGCTTGCAACTGCCTGACGGCTGCCGCGGCGGGATCGGAGAGCGAGGCGACGCCGAAGAGCAGCTCGTACTCGCCGGCATAGGACTGGCGGCAGTGGCTGCGAAAAGCGTCGATCATGCCAGGGTCGAGGCCCTTGAGGGATTTGAGGATGCTGACGCCGGGCGCAAAGGCGGCCAACGGCTTGCGCCGAGCAGACAGGAAGATGCGCGCGGCGACGATAGAGGCGAGGAAGTAGCCCATCCCGGCTATGGCCAGTGTGGTAGTGAGAATGGCGACGGATTGGGCCAGGGCGTGGGGCATCACAGGGGTAAGAATACAGCTTTCAGCTGCCTTACTCGTACCTGAGCGCCTCGATGGGGTCGAGGTTGGCGGCCTTCCATGCGGGATAGATTCCGAAGAGCAGGCCGATGGCGCAGGAGACGCCGAAGCCGATTATGACCCACATGGTGGACAAGGTGGGCGAAAGGCCGATGGGCAATACATAGATGAGCCCGGTAAGCGCGGCGCCAAGGATCACGCCGACTATGCCGCCTACGGCGCACAGAGTAATGGCCTCGGTGGTGAACTGAGTCAGGATTGTATTTTTCGTGGCGCCGATGGCCTTGCGAATGCCGATCTCGCGGGTGCGCTCGGTGACCGAGACGAGCATGATGTTCATGACGCCGACGCCGCCCACCATGAGGCCGACGCTGGAGACGGCGACCATCAGTCCAAACAGCCCACCGGTAATCTGCTCCCAGAGTTTGTTGATAGAGTCCGTCCCGAAGATATCAAAGTTATCGTCGGCGGAGATTTTGACCTTGCGGCGGATGCGCATCATCTCGCGAATCTCTTCTTCGACCAAGGACTTGTTAGCGGGATCGTCGTATTTCACGGTGAGGAACATTTCCAAGGCTTCTGGATGCAGGTTATGGAAGGTGCCCATGGGGAAGTAGATAGCATTGTCTTGCGGATTCTGGCCGCTGCCGAAGAGCTGTTTGCGCTTATCGAGCACGCCGATAACAGTGTAGAGGCCGGTCTCGACGTTGACCTCCTTGCCGATGGGGTCTTCGCCATTCACAAAGAGTTTATCCGCAGTGTCATATCCCAGCAAACACACAGAGGCATGACGCTTATCTTCCTCGTCAGTAAAGATGCGGCCCGACAGCAGGACCAGATTCGATACATCCGCGACCTGCGCGGTGTTGCCTTGCATGATGACGTTGGCTACCTTGTGGCCTTGGTATTTTGCGCTTACGTCGCCGACGCCGAACTGTTTGGTATAGCGGACATTGGCGTCAGTGGTTACGACGTGGGGCAGCGAGCGCAGGGCCAGCGCATCCTCTAAAGTGAGGTATTTGCGGGTAAGCTGCTCTGTAGAAGGGCGACCGATGGCGAAGGGCAGGCGGGTGACCAACAAAACATTTGTACCCAGCGAGTCGGCAATTTCAGCGACACGGTTGTTGAGCCCGTTGATGAACGAGGAGATGACGATGACGGTGGTCACGCCGATGACGATGCCCAGGATGGTCAAGCCCGAGCGCATCTTGTTGGCCCGGAGGGTGTCGAGGGCCATCTTGACGGATTCTCTTGTCTGCCCCTGTGCCATTACAGCTCCGCTCTGAGCGCCACCACGGGGTCGAGGCGGGCGGCTTTGCTGGCAGGATAGACGCCGAAGAAGACGCCTACTGCTCCGGCCATGAAGAGGCCCATCAGCACGCTCCACAACTGCACGGTGGCGGGAAAGCCGACAATGATGGTGACCAGCTTGGCCGCGATGACCCCGATCAGCACACCGATAGCTCCGCCCACCAGGGCCATGGTCGAGCTTTCAATGAGGAATTGTAGCAACACGTCGCGCTGTCGGGCGCCGAGGGCCTTGCGGACGCCGATCTCACGGGTGCGTTCGGTGACCGAGACCAGCATGATGTTCATGATGACGATGCCGCCTACTATCAGTGCGATAGAGGAGATGCCGATAATCACATCAAAGAAAAGCGCACTGAACTGCTTCCAGATGTCCATAAAGGTGTCGTTGGTATTGATCTCAAAGTCGTCAGGCTGACCGGGGCGGTTGTGGCGGCTGGCGCGCATCAGCACGCGCGTCTCGTCCTCGGCCCTCTCCATTGACTCGGCACCGCCGCTGGCGCGAGCATAGATGCCCAGTGCGTCATTGTGACCGTAAGTTTGCATGTAGGTGGTTATGGGCACGGCCACCCAGTTATCCTGCGACTGGCCCAGCGTTTTGCCCTGACGGTCACCGATGCCCACGATAGAGTAAGGAATGCCGTCAACGCGAATCTCCTTGCCGAGAGGGTCGCCCTCACCCAGCAGATTGTCCACAATGTCGTAACCAACGATAACGTTATGGGTGCCGATATCGTCGTCGGTAGGGGTAAATCCACGCCCGATCACAACGTCCAGGTTGCTGAGATCAACCATGGTCCAGGTAATGCCGCGAAGCTCGGTATCGGTAGTGGAGTGGCCGTTGAAGGATACATTAGTGGTGCGGCTAATCGACGAGCCCACCTCGGTGCAGTCGGCGCACTCGTCCCTCACCGTCTGATAGTCCTCGTAGTTGAGAACCTTTCGCTTCTGATATTTGAAATACTCTTCGGCGGAGAAACAGCACGCGGAGGGGAAGCGCCCCACCGAAAATACGTCCGCGCCATGGCTCACGAGCTTGGTGGCCACATATGTGTTCGCTCCATTGACCAGGGTGACGACCATGATAAGTGAGGCTACGGCCATCACCACGCCGATCAGCGTAAGAATGGAGCGCATCTTGTTGGCCCACAAGGATTGCAACGCGAGTTTGACGGCTTCACCGAATAGCATGGTCCTGCTTTATGTTAACGGGTTCGATTGAGGTTCCTGGTTTGCTACGCTTTCCGCCTGAAAAACAAGCGCAGGAGCTTCGACTCGAACGCGCTCCGCTCAGGATGACAGGAGACGGGGGCTTAATGGTGCCGCAGCCCAGTACTCAATCTTCAGTACTTCTATAGACGCATACCATCGACCTAAGGTTTCCCGCAGCTGAAATACGGCCCATCCCTGCCACGGCCAGAATCGTGGTAAGAATCGCAAGTACAGGGCTAAGGTATACGGCATTACAGAGGTCAGTGTAACGAAAGCTGTGGACAGTGTCAGTGCCCCGTTACTCATACCTGAGCGCCTCGATGGGGTCCATGGAAGCGGCCTTCCATGCCGGATAAATGCCAAACATCAGACCAATGGCGCAGGAGACCACTAAGGCGATAACCACCCATGTAAACGACAGCGCGGCATGTAGGAACGAAACGGCGTAATGCAAAATGATAGTGAACAGGGCCCCGGCCAAGATGCCCAGCAGGCCGCCCACTACGCAAAGGGTTACCGCTTCCAGAGTGAACTGGAGAAGAATATTATTCCTGGTTGCGCCGATGGCTTTGCGGACGCCGATCTCCCGCGTGCGCTCGGTGACCGAGACCAGCATGATATTCATCACTCCCACGCCGCCCACCATGAGACCTACAGAAGATACGGCGACCATGAAGAGAAACAATCCGCCGGTCAGTGCATCCCACAGCCGCAATATCGAGTCCGGGCCGGAGATGGCGAAGTTATCGTCCTGTTGCAGGCGAACCCCGCGCCGGATCCGCATTAGATCGCGTATCTCTTCCGTCACAATGTGCTTGTTCGCCGGATCGTCATATGTCACGGTGACATGGAAGTCATCCAGCTCGGGATGCAGGTGACGGAATGTGGGAACGGGAAAGTACGCGGAGTTATCGCTCCGATTGCGCCCGCTGCCGAAGGGCTGCGGTTGCGGTTCGAAGACGCCGATGACGGTAAAGATGCCGCCCTGACATTCGATATCCTTGCCAAGGGGAGACTCGTTGGGAAAAAGATCCTCGGCGGTATCGTGCCCCAGCATAACCACTCTGGCAGCGCGCGTCTCCTCCGCGTAGGTCCAGATGCGGCCCTCCTTCACCTCGAAGTTGGTGGAGTGCTCAATGTCGGTGGTCGAGCCGCCGAGAATCGCGTTCTCTACCTTGCGACCGCCGTACTTGAGCGAGACAAGCCCCAGGCCTAACTGCTCATTCTGGTAGGAAAGCCAGGGATCGGAGGCAACCACATGCGGCAGGGCGCGCATCGCCAGGCCATCCTCGTAGGTCAGCTTGGGGCGGTTGAGCTCCGCGGTCGTGGGCTGCCGCCCAAAAAAGTCATAGCGGTAGACAATCAAGGAGTTGGTGCCCAGGGATTTGACGAATTGCTCGATATTGGTATTCAGACCGTTGATCGCCGAAGAGATGAGAATCACGGTAGAGATGCCGATGGAGATGCCGAGAATAGTCAGGCCGGAGCGCAGTTTGTTCTTGCGCAGCGTATCGAGCGCCAGCAGCACGGATTCTCTTGAGTCGCTGAATCTCATCTCTATAGCTCCGATCTAAGGGCAACGATGGGATCAAGCTGTGCGGCCTTATGCGCGGGGTAGACGCCGAAAAAAAGACCGACGCTGGTAGCGACAAACAAACCGACCAGAATCGACCAGAGTGCCACAACTGATGGAAACGAGATCGCCAGAGTAATAATCTTGGCCAGACAGATGCCGGCGATTACGCCGATTACGCCTCCCGCCAGGGACATGGTGGCGGACTCGATGAGAAACTGCAGCAGAATATCGTTGCGACGCGCTCCCAGCGCCTTGCGAACACCGATCTCACGGGTGCGTTCAGTAACGGATACCAGCATGATGTTCATGATGACGATGCCGCCAATGACCAGCGAGATGCCGGCTATGGATACAACCACAGCTCCGAAGCTATTGAGGATTTTGCCCAGGAAGTTCTGGAATGTGGCACTGGTGTCGATGGAGAACGTGTCCGGGCTATTAGGCAACAGGTGGCGTCGCGCACGCATGAGAACGCGCAACTGATCGGAAACCGCATCCATTACCTCGCCGCCTCCGCCGGCATTGACATAGACAATCATGCTATCGTGTGCTCCGTGCGTTTGCAGAAATGACGTGAGAGGAATGGCGACCCAGTTGTCCAGGCTTTGTCCCATGATCTTGCCCTGAGCTTCGCCTACTCCAATCACCGTGTAAGTCGCGCCATCGACGCGAATCTCTTTGCCCAGCGGGTCGCCGAAGCCCAGCATATTGTCGACGATGTCATGGCCGACGATGGCCACGCGTGCGGCATGCTCGTCCTCTAATTCAGTAAAGGAGCGCCCGTCCTCAATATCGAGATTGGAAAGCGCCGGCATGGTCCAGGTCCATCCGCGAACGTCGGTGTCTGTAGTGGATTTGGTTCCGTAGACAACCTTGCCGATGGCCTCGCGCGCAGCGCCCACCGACACGCAGATCTGGCATTCGTCAAGGATAGCCTTGTAGTCGTCGAAGGTGACGTCTTTTCGTTTCTGGAAGTCGAAATACTCCTCGACGGTCATGAAGGTTTCCGGCATCTTGCTGACCGTCACCACATCCGCGCCATAGGTGTTGATTTTCGTGGTCACGAATTGTTTGGCGCCGTTGGTCAGAGTGACCACCATAATCACCGAGGCCACGCCAATGACCACCCCCAGCAGCGTGAGGACGGTGCGCATCTTATTGGCCCACAGGGATTGCAGCGCGAGTTTGACTGCCTCACCGAAGAGCATGGTCCTGCTTTCTATTGCCTAGCCCCCGCAAACGAAGAGCGTTCAGGTGGACGGCTTCAGTCCGTCCAATCAGAGCCGGTTTTTTCAGCCGGTAAAATCCTTACTTCAATTCCAGTGTACGCAATCTCCAGAAGTGCGAAAAAGACACAACAACCCATCCAGCGGCATATAGCAACCTGGTCGCCGGGGAGGGCGCTGATTTCTGATACGCAAAGGGCCGCTTGCAGGTTCCTGTGCCGGCAGGAATCCGGGAAAAATCCAAAAAAACGGCCCGTGCCGGAGATTCATGTTCCGTCGTATCCGAATTATCACAAGGGGGATGGGCTGGGGACGCAATAGCGGAACTAGCCACGCTGTGCACGTGTTAGCAAATTAGCGGGACGGCCCATCCTTTCACTTTTTTCGGCGAAAGGGTGGGCTGCCGATGCGGCAAGTTCTGGCGTGTGACGCAGGTTTCGATTTTGGGACCTGGGAAACCACGAGATTCTGCGAGCGAATAGCGAGCGATTGGCCCCACCGCAGGTGGTCACTGCCCGGAGCTGCCGAAGCCCTTTTCCGCGCGGGCGGAGTCTACCAGTGTTTCCACTTCGTGGACGGGGCCGGTGAGAACGGGAATGGGAATCATCTGGGCAATTTTTTCGCCGGCCTTGAGTTCGACGGCTGCATCGGTGAGGTTAATCATCAGCACCAGAATCTCGCCGCGGTAGCCGGCGTCGATCACCCCGGCGGTAGTGGCGATGCCGCGCGCGGCCATTGAGGAGCGGTCGCGCACCAGAAGGCCCAGCGGAGCGCCGGTGGCGGGGTGGCGGGCCTCGACACTGATGCCGGTGCGCACCTTGACGGTGGCGTGTGGGGCGAGCGCGACGGCTTCGAGAGCAAAGAGGTCATAGCCGAGGTCTTCGCCGGGGTGGGCGACAACGGGGGCGCGTGCGCCGGTTGCCAATAATTTCACTCGCAGCATGGATTGATGGTAAATGAGCGGAACTGGCGCGACTAAAAATGGTCAGCCCCGGCAGGAAACGCTCCCGGCCGGGGCTGTCGTTTGTGGTGCATAGCATTCGGCAAAAGGACCTGTAAGCCGAATTCTGTCGTGTGCGGTCATTCCTCTAGGCGCCGCGTTGCCGCGGACGCTCATCAGCGACCTACCCGGAGGTTTCGGCGTCCTGCGGGCGGCAGCCCCTTGCAGGGCTGGGTAACCGCAGATCGTTCAGAGCCGCCTGAGCGCGTCGGGCCGATGCGCAGCGGAGCCTGGCTCCTGGCTCGCGCTTCCCTCCCTATTTGGTCTTGCTCCGTGTGGGGTTTACCCTGCCTCCGACGTTACCGGCGGAGCGGTGCGCTCTTACCGCACCATTTCACCCTTACTGGACTGGCCGTCCAGGCGATCGCCCTTCGGGCCAGTTGCGCGTGCCGAAGCACTAGCATCCAGCGGTATCTTTTCTGTGGCACTGGCCGTCCATGGGTTTTGAGGCCCATGTCCCGGAGGTTATCCGGCACACTGCCCTGCGGAGTTCGGACTTTCCTCTCCCGGCGAACCGTGCTTGCGCACGTCCTCCGGCAGCGACCGCCCGGTCCTCCTGCCAGCTTTTAGTGTACCGCGAAAACCGCTACAAGCATTCGACCATCAGAATTGCCGAGATTCCTCAAGGTGCACGAGGAAAGCTCCGGTCCCGATTCATTGAATCCATAGAGGATACAGAACCATCCATTTCATGCGGAGAATTTGTTCACCTCTACGACGCTGTGAGCCCGCTCCCCGGCTCGATTCACCCTAATTCGCATACCTCTAATCAAGGAGAACACCATGAAGATTGTCGCGATGATCGCTCGCTATCTGCTGGGCCTGATGTTTCTGGTCTTCGGTTCCAATATGTTCTTGAATTTCATTCCCATGGGGCCGATGCCTACAGGGCTGGCCGGACAGTTCACGGCCGCCCTGTTTGCCGCGCACTACTTTTACGTGGTGGGCGCGGTCATGGCCGTCTCCGGAGTTCTGTTTCTGGTTAACCGGTTTGTGGGGCTGGGGCTGACACTGCTAGGCCCCGTGCTGTTCAACATCCTCATGTATCACTTACTGATGGATCCGGGTGGCATTTGGATGGGTGCGTTTGCGACGCTTCTGTGGCTGATCGTTGGATGGGAGCATCGGATCGTGTTTGAAAAGCTCTTTGCGGCGCGGCTGGAGGAATGAAGGCTCCCCGAGGAACGTGCTAGGGCTGACTGGCTACAATCGAGCTAGCGATGATTCAGTACATTTATCTCGGGCGGGTAGGCTACGACGAGGGGCTGCGCTTGCAGGCGGAAATGGCCGGGCTGGTGGCCGAGGGATGCGCGGGGAATGTGCTTCTGCTGCTGGAGCATCCGCCGGTGCTGACGCTGGGGCGCAATGCCAAGCGGGCGAACATTCTGGCGTCTGACGAGTTTTTGAAGCAGCGCGGCGTGACCGTGCACGAGATCAACCGCGGGGGCGACGTGACCTATCACGGGCCGGGGCAACTGGTGGGCTACACCATCTTTGACCTGCGTACGCTGAGGACGGAGGGCGGCGGACGGATGGGGCCGGTGGATTTTGTGCGCGGGATGGAAGAGGCGCTGATTCGACTGTGCGGCGAATTTGGGGTGAGGGCGGGAAGGATTTGCGGGCTGACCGGGGTGTGGTGCGTTGCGGACGGCGGGGCTTTGGAGGAGAGTAGTAGAAAGGCCCGGAAGATCGGGGCGATTGGGATTCATGTGGCGCGGGGGATTACCTCGCATGGATTTGCCTTCAACGTGACGACCGACCTGCGGGAGTTTGAGTTGATTGTTCCCTGCGGGATTACCGATCACGCGGTGACCAGCCTGTCGCGAGAAGTCCAGAACGCGGAGGCATTGCCCACACTGGAAGAGATTGCACGGATGGCGGCGCGGGAGTTTGGCGAGGTCTTCGGCGAGCAGGTGGTGGCGGTGAAGAGCCTGGTGGCGTTGAGAGAACAGGCGGCGGCGCTGCCGCAATTTCCGGCAGATGACACGCCGCTACGGATTCCGGCGGAGGTGGAGCGGCTGAGGGGCAGGGGCGAGCGACAGATTCGCGTATAGAGCCTCCGTATGGCTGGCGGATGCGGCGCAATTTATAATCCGATTTGAAGCGGGCGCACCTCAGAGACTTCCCTAGCACGCTGAAAGCCTGTTTAAGTGCCCCACCTCGCGGAGAAGCCCTATGCCAACCGACGTGATCATGCCCCAGATGGGCGAGTCGATCTTCGAGGGCACAATTACCAAGTGGCTCAAGAAGGCCGGCGACGCTGTCGAGAAGGACGAGCCGCTGTTTGAGATTTCCACCGACAAGGTAGACGCTGAGATTCCTGCGCCAGTGGCCGGTGTGCTGGCCGAGATCAGGATTGCAGAGGGCGCAACCGTTGAGGTCAATACGGTGGTGGCAGTAATCTCTGAGAGCGGCCCAAGGGCGGCTGTCCCGGCATCAGGAACGTTGCCGGCTTCTGTCCCTACGCCCACTCTTTCAGCAAATCGCTCTGTGACGATTGCGCCGAAGGCACCGTCTTCCGTACAGCAGGTGTCAGTTCGCTCATCGCCGCTGGTACGGCGGATTGCCAAAGAGAACAATCTCGACCTCAGCCGGATCACCGGAACTGGCTCAGAGGGGCGCATCACCAAGGAAGATGTGATGCGGCATCTGAGCAAGCATAGCGCCAAAAGTAACGCGCCGAAGGCGCCTCTAGCCGCACCGCAGGTGCCGCAGGAGCCTCAACCGCTGACCAAGATGCGAGCCATCATTGCCCAGCGCATGGTAGAGAGTGTGCAGATCAGCCCGCATGTGCACATCGTTTACAAGGCGGACATGACGCGCATCGTGCGCTTGCGCGAGCGGGAGAAAGACAGCTTCGAGCAGCGGCACGGCGTGAAGCTGACTTATATGCCGTTCATCGCCACGGCGGCGATTGAGGCGCTGGGGAAATTTCCTATCGTAAATGCGTCGATGGTGGATGGGGCGATTCAGTATCACCCGAACATTCATCTGGGTATTGCGGTGGCGCTGGAGTGGGGTCTGATTGTGCCGGTGGTGAAGGAGGCCGAGAGGCGCGGATTCGTGGGTCTGGCAAAAGCCATCGCGGATCTGGCTGCAAGGGCGCGCACGAAGAAACTGTTACCCGACGAGGCCTCGGGGTCCACATTTACGCTGACCAACTCGGGGATTTTTGGCGAGGAGTTCGGCACACCGATCATCAACCAGCCGGAGTCGGCGATTCTGGCTATCGGCGGATTGCGCAAGGAGCCGGCGGTGATGACCGATTCAGAAGGCCACGACACGATTGCGATTCGATCGGTGCAGTACTTCTGCCTAGGCTTCGACCATCGCACCATCGACGGAGCCGACGCGGGAAAATTCATGGGCGAGTTCAAGCGGACGCTGGAAGGCTGGGACAAGCCTGTCGAGTGAGGAAATGTTATAAGAGCTTCCGAAACTGGTCCAAACTTAACCCGGCGTCGCGAACAATGCCGCCCATCGTGATTGCGTTGACCGGGTTGTGTCGTGGAATGGTGAGGATGCGTGATCCATCTGTCATAACGATGTGGGCGCCCTGACGAAGAATACGAAAACCGACCTTTTCCAGCGCGGTAACAGCCCTCAGGTGGTTAATTCCTGGAAGTTTGGGCACAGATTACCTCAGCAAATAAGAATCTGCGCTTCACGCAATCGCGACTTCAACAATGCGGCTCTCGTCGTTGCGCGCCAATTCCTCTGCCGCCTCGACGTACTCGCGAATGGCGATCTGGATGTTGGCGAGCGCTTCCTCCTCAGTGGCTCCCTGCGACCAGCAGCCGGGCAGGCCGGGGCAGGAGACGCTATAGCCATCCTCGGATTTACGAAGAACGACGCGATATTGTGCCATGTGATTTATGGTACTCCTATCCACAAAGAAACGTTCGCTGGGCGCACAGCCCTATTCACGCTTCGCCCACGGATCATACGTCCCCGCGCTCCACGAGTGGCCTTCGGGGTCTTTCACGGCGAACTCACGGCTGCCGTAAGGTGTGTCCTGGAGCGGGCGGATGACCACTGCTCCGGCTGCCACGGCGCGGGCATAAGCCGCGTCGGCGTCGGGGACCACGATGTAGACGCTGCGGGTTTCGACGCCGCCTAACTCCTCGGGCGACTTAAAACCGCGACCAAATTCGTCGTCCTTGCCGGAGCCGAGCATAATCATGCCGCCACCCAGGGACAGCTCAGCGTGCAGGATGAGGCCGTTTTCGCCTTCATGGACGGCGTGGCGCTTAAAGCCGAAAACTTTACAAAGCCAGTCGATTGCTGCGGATGCGTTGCGGTAGCGATGGCCGGGGATGATGGTACTGGGGAAATCAGGCATGGGGAATCCTCCAAGCCAATAGTAACTCTTTCATTTACCCATAGTAATGCTTACATTCTATGTCAATTATGCGTTATTCTGTCCGATATGCGTTTGCCCTCAGGCGATTCACTACTGGTGCAAATCATGGACACCGCGTTCACTCAGGCAGCGAAGAGCGCGGGCAAGTTGCTGGTATGCAAGCCCGGTTGTAGCCAATGCTGCCATGGAGCATTTGTCCTTAATCCTTTGGACACACTGAGGGTGCGCGCCGGCATGGATATGGTGCGAGCCACAGAGCCTGCTCTTGCGACCAAGATCGAGGGTCGTGCGAAGGCGTGGGTTGCCGAGCATGGGGCGAATTTTCCAGGCGATCCCAAGACGGGCGTGCTGGGCGATTCCAAAATAGAGGAAGAGCGCTTTGAGGATTTCGACAACGAGGCAGCCTGCCCGGCGCTAGATCCCGATACCGGCAAGTGCGATATATACGCCTGGCGGCCCATGACCTGCCGCGTCTTCGGCCCTCCGGTTCGCATGGGAGAGGGCGAGGAGCTTGGCCACTGCGAGCTGTGCTTTAAAGGCGCCGCCAAGGAGAAGGTGACGGCTTGCGAGATGACCATCCCGCATGATCTCGAATCTGAACTGCTGGACGAGATTCCGATGAAGGAAAAGACCGTGATGGCGTTTGCGCTGCTGGAGTAAGAGCGGCGGCGACCATTCGCGTTACACTAAGGCTTGGATAGCCTGATGACAACACACTCCTGCTGGGTGGAGATTCGCACCCGCGCCCTAGAAGACAACTTCCGGTTTTTAATGAACTTGGCCGCGCCCCATGTAGAGCTTTTGGCGGTGGTCAAGGACTATGCCTACGGACATTCCCTGAAGATCTGCGCACCGGCCGTGGAGCGCGCCGGAGCACGGTGGCTGGGCGTGGCCCGCGTCGATGAAGGGGTACGCGCGCGCGCGTTATGCCCGAAGCCCGGAGTGCTGGTGATGTGTGGCGCACTTCCCGGCGAGGGAGCGGCGGCGGTCGAGCACCGGTTGAGCGTCGTGGCTTGGCAGCCGTGGCAGTTGGACGAGCTGGATGCGGCTGCGCGCTCGGCGGGGAGTTCGGCTCCGGTGCATCTGGAGATCGATACCGGTATGAGCCGCCAGGGAGTTGCGCCCGAGGAGTTCAACGCGGAAGGCGGGCAGGCGGGAGAGCTTCTGGCGCGTTTCCGTCCGGGGTCGCCGCTGCGGCTGGAGGGCGTGATGACCCACCTGTTTGCCGCCGACGAGGCGGACGGCAGGGTGACCGCCAAGCAAATGACTTTGTTAGAAGAGCTGCTGGGCAGGATCGCGGCCTCCGGAGTTCATCCAGAGTGGCTCCACGTGGGGAACTCCGCCGCGCTTTTGGCCGGTGAGGCCGGACAGATTGCCGCCCTTGCCGCCCGCTACGGAATGAAGGCGATGGTGCGGCCCGGACTGGCTCTCTATGGCCTGACGCCGCGCTTCGACCCGATGTTTGGGCCGTCCAAGTCTGAGGAGCCGGCGTCGCTGGCCACCGCACGCGCCAAGTTGCAACCGGTGCTCGCGTGGAAGACGCGCGTGGTGGGGGTGCGACAGATTCCCGCCGGCGCGGTGGTGGGCTACAACGGCACCTTTGTGGCCACCGAGCCGATGCGGCTGGCGCTGGTGGCCGCGGGCTACGCCGACGGACTCGACCGGCAGCTGGGCAACCGCTTCTGCCTGCTGGTTCATGGGACTCGCGCACCCCTGGTGGGCCGCGTAAGCATGGATTCGGCAGTGCTGGACGTGACGGAGATCGAAGCAGTCGAGCCGGGCGACGAAGTGGTGATCCTGGGCGAACAGGGCGGAGAAAACATTACCGCCTTCGATCACGCCGAAGCGACGGGGACAATACCTTGGGAGGTCTTCACGCGCATCGGTGCGAGCGCCCCGCGGATTGCGGTTTAAGAGGCGGGAAATTTCAAACAAACAAAAATCAGGCGCGGGAGGTGAATTCTCCTGCGCCTGAGTTGTTCATTCGGAAGGTAGAGACGTTATTGCTTGACCGGCGGCGGGGGCGGCACTTTGGGTTCCTTCAACTGTTTTCCTTCGAAGCCCGGAGGAATCCTGTGGTAGGGCGGAACGTTGAGCATAGGAACCTTGGGCTGGTTCGGAGTTGCGGGTGAAGGCGTGGAAGGCGCGGAGGAAAAGCCCGGGCCTTTTTTGATATGCACGTCGCCGTCGTTTGCGTTCAGCACGATCTTCGATGCGCCGGCGCCGATGGTGAATGTGGCCTGCTTGTTCTCGCCTTGAGTAGAGGGAATGGCATAATCCGATAGGATGTCGCCGTTGTGGGTGCGCACGTTCACGGTGGCGGAGGCGTTGGGAGGCAGCGTCAACTCGATGTCGCCTTTGTTGTTTTTGGCTTCCACCGAGTAGGCGCCGGCTGGCTCAACCGCGATGCGGCCGTTGCGGGTTTCCACATAGCTGTCGCCGTAGATCTGGTTGAGATCGATGTCCTTGGAGCGAGTCACCACGCGCACCATCCCCTTGGCCTGGTTGATGCGCAGGTCGCCGGAGTCGAGAGTAAGGTCGCCGGGCAGCTCCGCCAGTTCAACGTCGGTTCGCGAGGTGTGCATATGCACCGGCCCGTGAATGTTCTCCAAGTGTGCGCCGCCGAAGATTTCACCGCTCTGCGTGACCTTGCCCTTGATCTCAGAGAAGGTAATGTCGCTCGAGTCTCCGTCCAGTACCACGTCGCCCTGAATATCGTGGGCGGAAATGTCGTGATTACCCTTGGTGAAGTGCGCCTCGACCGGACCGGCAATGGAGTTTAATTGCACGTCACCATGGGCGGAAACAGTAATCCCGGAGCCGAGGCCTGAGGCTGACACGTCACCCTTGCCGTTGTTTACCGTCACCTTTGCGGTCTTGGGCACGGTAACAGTCAGATTTACAAATCCGTAGGAGTTGCTCTCCGACTTCAGCAACACTGAGTTGCCGCTTGCTGTCAGGTGCTCTGCTACAGCATCGAAGATCTTCTTAGCCTCTGTGTCGGAGTTGGCATAGGCTACTTCATGCGCCTGCACCTGGATGGCGGAGCCGTCGCCCGTGGTGATGCTGACGTCGCCGCGCGGGTTCTCGATCTGGATAGCGGCGTTGGCGGGAATCTGCTGGCTGAGAAGCTGCTGCTCCATGTTGTGCTCCGGCAGACCGAAGGCGTTGAAGAAATCATCGCCGTCGCCATTCCAATGGTTAAACCAGGGTTGCGCATGATGCCATCCGGCAGCGCCTAACCCCAACAGGGCCAGCACGATAAGAATACCTACAAAGCTACCGCTACGGCGGACAGGGGTTTCGCGCTTGAGATCAATGGCCCACTCGGCTAGCAGGGCCAGGCCGGCGCCGATCAGCAGCAGCGGCCACCATTGGCTATACCAACTCCAGAACTGGCCGGAATTGACGTGGCCGGTGACCAACAACAAAGCGATAACGCCGACGGCAATCAGGATGACGGGACCGACGATGGAGGGAATCCGCGGGCCGTATGCGCCCACGTAGCTGGCCTTCATGGCGTGACGCTGGGCCTTCCAGGCATCGCGCTGCGCGCGCCAGGCGGCCTTCTGCTGCTCCCGGTAGATCCGCCACTGGGTCTTAGGATCGTAGGGCGGATACGGGGGCGGGGGCGGCATTCCACCTCCTGGAGGCGTGTTTGGGGGCATATTCGGAGGTGTGCTGCTCATGACTGTCCTCCCTGAGAGTTCTTTCCAAACTCTTGTGCGCTGGCAGAAACATTGGTCGCGCTCTCGGCGGTTGGATACGGCGGAGTAACGCCAGGATTTGTTCCCGGATAAGGCTGGCCCGGATAGGGCCACAGTGGATAGCCACCTTCCGCGGCTAACGCCGCGCGCTCAGCCAGCATGAACAGGCCCAGCATGATCAGCAGCAGCGGCCAGAACCAACCCCAGAAGTGGTGAATGACTCCAGTCTGATCGAGCAGGGCAAGACCTCCGATCAGCAGCAGAATGGCGGGGCCGCGCAGGCGGCGAATCATGATGTAATGGCTCATTTGGAACCTCCTCTTGAATCTTCAATACGGCGAATGATCAGCCAGACGCCCAGTGCAATCAACAGCAGCGGCCAGGTTAACCCAAAGAAACGGTCGCGGAAGACATCCAACTGCCCCAGAAGGAATAAGATGCCCAGGGCAATCAGCACAATGGCTCCCACCGGCGTTCTGCTTGGATAGCAAATGGGCGGCGGCGGGAATGGGGTCTGATAAGGTGGCGGAGGCTGATAACCCTCCGCAGGCGGCATTGGAGCAGCTTGACCTGCGACGGGCTGGCCCGGATTACGCAGCCGCGTGCCAAGATTCAACCAGTTGCCCACCTCGTTCAGCCCAAGGGGATCGGGCGGCGGCTGGCCATCGCGCAGCGCCTTGGCGGTGTGGTAGGCGTCAAAGGACTGGTAGATGATCCAGGCAGCGAGGAAAATGCCAAAAATGGTGTCAGTCGGGCTATGGAATTCAATTGTGATCGAGACCAGCACGGCGAAGACGACCACATGGACGAAGCCTTTGACGAACTGGCCGTTATACATCGCTCCCACGCCGGGAATCACTCCCAGCACCGCGGCTGCCGATGGGTTGGGTCCGCTATGCACGGGAGGCGGAATAAACGTCGGTCGATAGCCCTGCCAGGCTGTCAGGCAAGGCTCGCAGAGAAGTTGACCTCCGGCAGCGTTGCGCACGCAACCGGCGCAGAGCGGCTTGCCGCAGTTCTGGCAATAGGCCGTCGCGGTGATACCACTATGATTTACGCAATCCATCTTGTGCTCCTTTCCCGTATGTCCATTGGGGAGCCGCCGGAGTGCGCGGACCGTTTCTGAAACGTGAGGGAAGTTTCTAAAAAGTCAGAGTTGTTGACAGGTGGTTGAACAGCAGGATCAGCAGCCAGAGTGTCAGGTAATTGCGGAGGGACAGTTCGCTGTCCCTCTTTTCCGGGCGCCGGAAGCTGTTTTGATTCGCCGGGCGCCAGGTCTTGCAGTTTCTGCAAGTCGTCTTCGCCTTCACCCTGCTCGCCTATTCTGGTAGTCTTGCGCAACTCACGCACCGTGGTCCGCACTTCGTAGGCCAGCCGCGAGTTGTCGTAATAACGGATGATGGGTGTCGAGGCCATGGCCAACTGCCTCTCCATGTAGGAGCGCATAGTGCTGGGCCGCAGGTCGCTGATGCGCAGACTGCTCAGACGGACGCCGGTGATGTTGAGCGTCATGGTGATGGAAAAGAAGGCCATGGCCGCCGTCATCAGCAGGCGCGGCTCGGCAAATCGCTGGACGCGGGCCACCAGACCGGGACGCTGCCACGGGGGAATGGAGACCGGGCGGAAGGGGATTACATTGCCGCCGGCGGTTGCCAGCCTGCGCCCTTCCGTCTGGCCGGGACCGGTATTCTCCAGAATCCTGGCCAGCAGCCCGGCCGGAACCTCAGGCTCCGGGGAGAGAAACTCTAGCCACTCGCGGCCCCGGCGCGCCTCTTCATAGAGGGCCGAGCAGGCCGGGCAGACGGCCCTGTGAGCGTTAAAGAGAGCTTCGTCCTCAGGCTTCAGCAGCCCGTCCAGCGCGTCCGCCAAAAGCATCTCCCACTGCCCGCAGGCGGGGGAGTTCGGATTGTGATTGCGCTCTGCCATTACATTACCTCCCGTCTATTACGTTCCAGGAGCCTCGCAAGTTCCGCGCGGCCCCGGCTGATGCGGGATTTGACCGTTCCTTCGGGAATTCCCAGCACACAAGCGATTTCTTTGTAGTCCATATCCTGTAAGTCGCGTAGAATGACGGCCTCACGCAGATCGACCGAGACACGGGTCAGAGCCTCCTGCACCATCTTCGCCAGTTCGTTTTTAGCCGCCGACTCATGGGGTGAAAGGCTGCTGGAGGTGAGCCGGTCAATCGGCTTTAGTTCTTCGGCTGACTCCCAACCATCGTCTAATGAAGAAGTTGCGCGTTGGTTGCGGGTCCGGCGGAAGTTATCCACCAGCAGGTTGCGAGTCATGGTGGTGATCCATACCTGGAGTGAGCCGCGAGCGGTGTCGTAGCTGGACAGGTTGGAGTAAATCTTCAGGAAAACGTCCTGGGTCAGGTCCTCGGCGTCGGTGGGGTTACCGGTGAAGCGGTAACAAAGCCCGTAGACACGCCGATGCTGCGCGCTGACCAGCTCAGTCCAGGCGCTGGAATCACCGTCCATGCAGCGGCGGACGATTTGGGACCAATCGATCTCCAGAGAGGCAGCCTCCCCGCGCGACGGACGAGCGGCTGGCACAAGAGCCGGGGCACTCGGCTCAACCTCGTTCCAGCTTAATGTACCCACGCCTGGCATATGCGCTAGTACGAAAGATTTGCCGGGTAAGTTCCCAGGAGACCCTATTTCCGTTCCTCTTCGCGCACCGCGGTGCAGCGAAGCTGGATTGCGCGTCTCTATGTCTCTGAGATGCATCAAATAACTGCCGGTCCGAAGCGAAACAGCCCAGGAGACTCTCATGCTCAGAACTATTGCACTGCGCAGCGTCTATATTTCTCTGCTGATCGCTACGCTCTTCTCCGCCGGGTGCAGAGCGGCAGCGAAATCCCCCATCCCCGCCGCTGCCAGCGATGCCCAGCTGGCGCTAACGCCGGGAAAACAGACGGCGGTTTTTGCCGGCGGCTGCTTCTGGGGCATGCAATCGGTCTTCGAGCACGTCAAAGGCGTGCTGAATACGACGGCCGGTTACGCCGGCGGCTCGGCGG
>CAWJDN010000197.1:0-4059 GCA_963840985.1 uncultured Acidobacteriaceae bacterium | reverse complement strand
AACTAGATCAATAGCCACTGAGTAAAGCTTACAGCGATCAGCCAATAGCTCACAGTTCATTATCCGCGGCTGGTTTTTAACTGTTAGCTAGCTATTTTTTGCCCTCCAGCACGATCAGTCTTTGCCGTGCCTGCCACTCCTGATCCGGAAACTTTCCGGCGGACGATTCAAGAAAGCGATGGTAGTAAGCCGCCGACTGTTCCTTTTGGTGGAGCGCATCGTAGCTGATTGCCCAAAGAAAGTAGGTCGACGGAATATCCGGAAGATATTTCAACCGCATGGTCAGCGCGTGAATAGTGATCGCGGGCTGCCCGGCCCTCGATGCCGCATAGGCCAGGCCGCTCCAGCCGTCGACGATGGCCACATCCAGCCGGGTTGCCTTGTCAAAGGTTGCAGCGGCCTCGGCAAACTTGCGTTGCCGAACTAAATTCTGTCCGTGTGCCACCAGCAGGGCCGGATCTTCGGGACTGGCCGCCAGCAGTGAAACGTACAGCTTGTCCGAGCCTTCCACGTCTCCGGCGTCGTCCATCACCGCTGCCAGCATGCGGGTAATAGCTGCGTCCTTGGGATTGGCATCGTGCAGTTTCTGAAACAACGGCAGTGCCTCGGCTTTATCCTCGGCGGCCAGCACGGTGGCCAGTTGCGCGGTCAGCACCGTGTCCTCGGGCGCTTTCTCCAGCGCTGCTCGCAGCAGGCTCTCCGCCTCCGGATACTGCTTGCGCGCAATCAGCAGATGAGCAAGGCCGGCATTGGCCGCCGCCGACTTTGGATCCTTAGCCAGCATCCGGCGATAAGTTTGCTCTGCGGCGTCCAGTTGTCCTGTCTGTTCTGCCAGGCTGGCGGCCAGCAGCGTGTCGTTAGGCGTCTCCGGCGACAGCTTTAGCGCCTCCAGCAAATCCTCTGACGACTTGGCAGGATCGGTAGCTTTGTCAATCTCCGCCAGCGCCCGCCACGCCCGCGCCTTGGCGCCCGGTCCCGCCTCGCCGGGCTCTAACTGCGTCGCCGCTGCAAGCTCCGTTCGCGCCTCAGCCAGCTTTCCCATCCGCGCCAGCAACATTCCCAGCTCCACATGCGCCTCAAACGACTGTGGGTTCGCCTCCACCGCTCGCCGGTAGAATCCGGCCGCCGCCTCCAGCCGATTTTGCGCATCGGCCACGTAGCCTGCGTCAAACAGCGCCCGCGCATCGGACGGGTGAGCCGTCAGCCAGGTATCGAGCTTGGCCTCCGCCGCCTTCCACTCGGACTTGACGATTGCTCCCTCCGCTGCCGCCACTTCTTCGGAGACGGGCTGGGCCGCGGCGCTCGTAGGCGTGGCCTCTGGTGCCGGCTTCTTTGGATTTTGCGCGGAACCTTGGCCGAATCCGGCAACCGATGCCAACAGTACGAAAATTAGAACGAAACGATGCACGGAATACCTCAATCTACATTTTACTGGGAGAGCTTAACAGGAATCCTAGAAATGGCTGTGGGTTGGACGCGTCAGGGCAGGGAAGGAAATCGTTGGATTGCCGCGGATACTGACAGATAGTCAAACCGCACAACAGGCAAATTTATTTAGCCTACTGAAAAATCCTTGTTGCGTAGTGACGAAAAAGAGGTGAACGGTATATCCCCATCTTTGTTTTTGATATTTACTTGACTAATATCAAACACACCTTCTCGACGCATCTAATTGAAAATAATAATATTATGGCAATTCAATCAAACCAGACAAAATATATCCAAAATAGATGTAAATATCACCATCTTTATAATGTAGACTGAATCTATCCAATAAGGGAAAACTTAAACAGAATCCCCTAATGCTTTGTGCCAAGACTTGAAACAAATACTGGAGGCCACACAATGAAATATCGTGCCATGCAACACATTCCACTCTCATTTGCTTATCTGTGTCAGGACTGTAGTTCTATTGGCAACTGCCCGGATCATTGCCCGGCTTGCGCCTCAGCTGTTCTGATGGTGCTGTCGGACGTCCTTGAACGCAAGCAGGAGAAGCGGTCGAGGTCCAATACCCGTGCCACCGCGTTCCCAGCTTGGCGTGCGCCGCTCCATCTCGAAAAGGCACAGATCCGACTTCGCTCAGTTGCATAATGATGGTGTGGGCTGCAATAAACCGGGCTCATTCGGACCGGATCGCACCGTATCCTCCACGGTGCTTCTAGCTCTATAATGAAGAATGGCACTATGCGTCCCAAGCCTCACTGAGGCTTATGGGACGCAGTAGCCCAACTTCTCGCCCGGTGATTTCCCTTTGAACGATGCCATCATCATCCGCGGTGCGCGGACCCATAACCTGAAGAACCTCTCCTGCGAGATTCCCCACGGCAGGCTGACGGTCATCAGCGGCGTCTCCGGTTCTGGCAAATCCTCGCTGGCCTTCGACACCATCTACGCCGAGGGACAACGCCGTTACGTCGAGTCACTCTCCGCCTACGCCCGCCAGTTTTTGGAGCGCATCGAAAAGCCCGACGTGGACGAGATTGACGGCCTCGCTCCGGCCATCGCCATCAAGCAGAAGAACACCACCCGCAACCCGCGCTCCACGGTCGCCACAGCTACCGAGGTTTACGACTACCTGCGCCTGCTCTACGCGCGCTGCGGCACCGTCCATTGCGTCCACTGCGACGGCCTGGTCAAGCGCGACTCCATTGACGAGATAGCCGAGGCCACTCTGGCGCTGGGTGAGGGAACCCGCCTCAACGTGCTCTTTCCCGTCCGCCACGCCGAATCCGCGCCCGAATCTGATGCTAAACCCCTCCGCCGCACAGTCAAATCCGCAGCCAAATCTGCACACAAACCCGCATCCGAATCTCCACTCACTGAGGCTCTCAAAGCCCGACTCATCGAGCTGCGCGCCGCCGGATTCAACCGCCTCTACCAGCAGGGAAGCATCTTCGAGTTTTCCACACCCGAGTCGCTCCTCGACCTCGACTTCACGCTGCCCGTCTTCGTCCTCCTCGACCGCATCGTCGTCAGCCAGGAAAATCGCGCACGCATCGTCGACGCCGCCGAGATCGCCTATCGCGAATCGGGTGAGGTCATCTTCGAGGAACTCCCCCGCGACCGGGGTCCCCAGGGACAGGTCTTGGTCCCTGGGGTGGGGGACAACGTGGCATCGCGCTCGCGTCACCGTTTCAGCGCCTCTTACGAATGCAAGAGCTGTCATCGTCCGGGCTGCGAACCGGAGCCGCGCCTCTTCAGCTTCAACAATCCCTTTGGCGCATGTCCCCGTTGCCAGGGCTTCGGCAACACCATGGACTTCGACCTCAACCTCATCATCCCCGACAAATCGCTCTCTCTCGCAGCCGGCGCAATCGATCCCTGGAACCGCCCCAAGTACCGCCCCTGGTTCACCGAGTTTCGCAAGCACGCCGCCGAGCTGGGCGTTCGCCTCGACGTTCCCTGGCGCGATCTGCCCGAAGCCGCCCGCGAAATCGTCTTGCGCGGCAAGGGCACATTCGTCGGCGTCCTCGGCTTCTTCGCGCTGATGGAGCGCAAAAAGTACAAGCTGCACGTGCGCGTCATGCTCAGCAAGTATCGTGGCTATGCCGAGTGCCCCGACTGCCGTGGCCAGCGTCTCCGCGCCGAGGCTCGCAGCGTCCGTCTTAACGGCCAGAGCATCTGCCAGGTCGCATCACTCACCATCGCGGAAGCCAAAGCCTTCTTCGCCGCGCTAAAGCTCTCGCCCATGCACGAGGAGATTGCCGGCCCCATCCTCCAGGAAGTCCGCCAGCGACTCAATTTTCTCGACGCAGTCGGCCTGGACTACATCACCCTCGACCGTCTTGCCTCCACGCTCTCCGGCGGCGAGGCGCAGCGCATTCAGCTCGCCACCTCGCTCGGCTCGCAGTTGGTCGGCGCGCTCTATGTTCTCGACGAGCCTTCCATCGGACTCCACTCCCGCGACACCGCCCGCCTCATTCGCATTCTCAAAGAGCTGCGCGATCTGGGCAACACCATCATCGTCGTCGAGCACGACGCCGACATCCTCCGCTCCGCCGACCATCTCCTCGACCTCGGCCCCGGAGCAGGCGAGCTCGGCGGCAAGCTTCTCGC
>CAWJDN010000196.1:0-15555 GCA_963840985.1 uncultured Acidobacteriaceae bacterium | reverse complement strand
CATCCACTCCGACAAGGAAATAGCGATGCAGGGCGAGTTGAACCACCACCATGTGGTTGGCAAGCTGAACGGCGGTGGGCCTACGGTACGCATCGAGACCGGCTCGGGAGATATTCGCATTCATTGAGTTGACATTTTTTTGAGCCGGTGACAGAGAATCCGGCACGCATGTATGTTCCTCCGGCGAGGCCTTGACGCTCTACTGGGTAGGCCTCGCCGATTTTTTCATTGGTGCATATAACTTAAGGAATGAAATAGTAGGGGTCGGGATATTTTACGAAGAACTCCGCCTGGGGGTCACCCTGGTCATCGCTCCACTGATCGCCGACGTTGAGCACGATGCGGTAACCCTGCGCGACAACCGCGGCACGTGCGCTGGACTTGAAGACATACACCGGTTGTGAAGCCTGCGCGGCAGGGCGGAGATACAACTGCTGCCAGTTCTGGTAGCCCTGTTCGCGGAGGTTGCGCTCGGTGGCCTCGCGCTCGGAGACAGCGCGGCCGGTAATGAAGAAGACGCTCACGCCCAGCTTCTGGGCTTCGTTATAAAGCCGCAGAGTGCCGGGAATGGCGGGAGCTTTGGCGGAATCGACCCAGGCGTGGAAGACGGCGCTGTCATAGGCAAAGTCGGCTTTGGCCATCTCCTCGTAGTTGGAGAGTGAGGTCTCGTCGATGTCCAGCACCAGGGCCAGTTTTTCCTGGGGATGGCGGTGGGCGGTGCGGGCGCGCAGTACCGCGATGGCACGGTCCGCCTGATGATCCAGGTCTTTGGCGTAGCAGCCGCAAGTGCAGGTACATTCGTGGTACTGCCGGAGCTGGTTCTTGAGGATGTCGAAGTTGGTGATGCGCTCAGCGGGCGGGTAGACGCTGACACGGACGGCGGGCTTCGTCGCGGCAGGCTTCTGCGCCGGCTGTTGCGCGGCAAGGCAGAGAGGGGCAAGAAGGACGGCAACGATCGCTGCGAGAATTGCGAATTGCTTTTTCACGGAAACGCTCCTTATTGAAGGGCACTATTACCGAGCACCAGACTCTAGATTTATCATCGCACCGGTCGACGGGGATGGTGAAGGGCGCTGGAGGGATGGTGAAGGCGATGGCGGCGGGCCGACGGCTCGGGTCAAAACCGATTGAGGCGATGTTCAGGTACATTGATAGGGATCAAGGTTCAGGGATCAGTTATGATGTGAGCCATGAGCGAGAAACATAAAGAGGAAAGGCGCAGATTTCAGGCTCACGAAAGCGCGCGAATGGAATCGCTGAATGGGCTTCCGCTGGCATATTTCTGGCAGAGGTGGCTGGGGCATTGGATCGACCTTGTCCTTGCAGTGGTGATTTGGGGGCCGTCGGAGTATGCATGGCGGCACTTTGTTCTTCATGAAGAGAATATTAACGCCATATGGGATTTCCACGAACCGGGAAATATTATTGTTATGCTCCTATACTGGGGTCTGTTCAACTACTTTGGCAATGGCCGGAGTCCCGGCAAGTGGATCGCTCGGACAAAGATCGTCTCGCTGACCAGCGAGCGAATGGGGTTGTGGCAGTCCTTCGAGCGGGCGCTTGGGTATGGCGCTGCGGTGCTTGAGGGAGGCGTGGGATTTTTGCAGTATTTCTGGGACCACAACCGGATGTGCGCGCAGGACCGGCTCGCGGAGACGATTGTTGTGGATATGAGGAAGCGGGCGTATCGGGCGGAAGAAGCTGGCGAAGGCCTTACAGAATCGGACGAGGGCTGATGGGCTGAGAAGAGCGGTCGGGAGTCAGATTCAGCTAGAGCTTTACACTAGAAAGATGGTTCGCATTCTTCGCCCACTTCCGGTAGCACGGCTGAAACTGCTGGTCTTCGATCTGGACGGCACGCTGATCGACTCCGCGCAGGATTTGTGCAACAGCGTCAACGCAACGCTGAAGGAATTTGGGCGCGAGCAGTTGGCGGATGAGGCCATCGCCGGATTTATCGGCAACGGGGCGATGATGCTGGTGCGCAGGTCGTTTGCGGCAGCGGAAGGCGTGGCGGCGAATGAGGAGTTGTTGGCCGAGGCGTACAAGTATTTTCTGGATTACTATCGCGAGCACAAACTGGATTGCACCTACGCCTATGAAGGGGTTCTGGAGGCGCTGGCGGCGCTGAAGGAGTTGCACGATCTGGCTGGCGGGGCGGGACGGGATACGGCCTTGGTGATGGCGGTGCTGACCAACAAGCCGGTGCGGCCGGCGCGCGAGATCTGCGCGGCGCTGGGCCTGGCGCCTTACTTCCTGAACATTTACGGCGGCAACAGCTTTGCCACCAAGAAGCCCGATCCGGAGGGATTGCGGGCGTTGATGAGCGAGGCCGACGCACAGCCCGAAGAGACTGTGGTAATCGGCGACAGCCAGGTGGATGTGGAGACGGCGCGCAATGCGGGAGCGTGGTGCATTGGCTGCACCTTCGGGCTTGCGCCGGAGAGCCTGTCAATGAATCCGCCGGATGTGATCGTGGATTCACCGGCGGATTGGACAGAGGCGCTCAATCCCGCGAGGAGCGATCTTAGGCAGTAACCGGCAAGGCTGCGGCGAAGAGAAGATCTCCTGGAACGTTGCTGCTAAATTTGCTGTCAAAAGGAGCAGGCTGGCGCGGCTGACGCCGTAAGCTGAATCTATGGTTACGATCGCTGCAGCCATTCCGCACCCGCTTCACTCTTTAAGAATTGTGCTGCCCGGTGGCAGCGGTCAGGTGGGCCAGGCGCTGGCACGCTACTTTACCGAACGCGGCCACCAGGTGACGGTGCTGACACGCGGCCCATACACCGCTCCCTGGCAGACGGTTCATTGGGACGGCGAAGAGATTGGCCCATGGACCGAATTTCTGGAGGGCGCCGACGTGTGCATCAACCTTGCGGGGCGCAGCGTGATCTGCCGCTATGATGCAGCGAATCGGCAGGCCATCTACGAGTCGCGCATTGGCAGCACGCGGATATTGGGCAGAGTGATCGCGGGACTCAGCGAGCCGCCGCGAGTGTGGCTGAATGCCTCGGCGGCCACGATTTACAGGCGCGTGCAGGACGACGATGGGGTCGATTTGCCGGTGGATGAAGCGGGCGAACTGGGCGCGGATGGGCCGACAGATGAAGCGGAACGATGGGCGGAGCGCAGAGGATTTACGGCTCGCGTGGCTCGGGATTGGGAGGCCGCTTTCTTTGGAGCGGAGACGCCGCGGACGCGCAAGGTGGCTCTGCGCAGCGCCGTCGTTCTAAGCCCCGCGCCGGGCAGCGCTTTTGGAGTGCTGTCGAATCTGGTGCGATTGGGCCTGGGCGGCAAACAGGGGAACGGACGGCAATTCGTCTGCTGGATTCACGAGGCGGATTATGCGCGATCGGTGGAGTTTCTGATTGAGCGTGAGGATCTGGATGGACCAGTCAATATTGTTGCACCCAACCCGTTGGCCAATCGCGAATTCATGGCGGCGTTGCGCTGGGCGTGGGATGTGCCCAACGGGTTGCCCGCGCCGTCGCTGGCCATCAAACTGGGTGCGATTTTTTTGCGCACTGAGCCGGAGTTAGTGCTGCAGAGCTGCCGCGCGGTTCCGAGACGATTGCTGAAGGCTGGATTTACGTTTGAGTATCCAGAGTGGGCGGAGGCGGCGGAAGACTTGGTGAGACTGTGGAAGAACCGGGAAGACAGCTGACAGTTGAGTCCGGCCACTGTTAGCTGTCTTTTTTGAATTACTTTTTTGCCGGCGTGATGTCGGTGACCGGCAGATCCCAGTGGCCGGCGAGAATTTCAAAGCGGCGCTGTTCTTCTTTCTGGTAAGTTGCCTGGTCAGGCCATAGCTCCTTGATGAAGGCCTCTTCGTCGGGGTTGGCTGTGGTGGCCACGGTGGAGTTTTTGTAGCGGATGGTGACGCGGTAGTCCCAGCGGCCGTCCTCGGTGGTGTGGTAGGCGGGCGATTCGATTTTGATGGAGAGAATGCGGCCGGTGGCCTGAATCTTCTCAAGCAGCGGATAGTGATTCTTGAGGAAGAGTTCCTTGAACTCAGCTTGATGGCCCCACTGGCACTTGTAGTAGTACTCGATGGTGTAGGGCTGGTCGGCGCTGACCTGCGGCGGCGCGCCTTGGGCATAAATCTGGAGCGGGGCGGCAAGCGAAGCGGCGAAGACGACGGCGAGAGCGGCGAGAAGGATGCGGCGCATGGGACCTCCTGACTGAGAGCATTGTAACGCGGGGACTGGCCGTCAAGGCAGAGGCCTTCGGCGGACTCACGGCAGCTGAGGGGTACCCGGATGTAAGGAGTTGCGTCGGCACTCTTACGAAATGCGGGTGTCGGGAAGACCGCGTGTGCCAGAGCTAGGGATCAGCATGGACGTTGTTTGTCCACACCTTTCCGGAGTTTTCCAAATTGTTCCATCCTCTTGTAGAATTCTTGCGTGAAGGAGAATATTTGCTATGAAGGGTACCCCGAAGGTCATCGAGCAACTGAATCGCGCACTCCGCGAGGAGCTTACTGCCATCAACCAGTACTTTATGCACGCTGAAATGTGCGAGAACTGGGGATATGACCGGCTTTCCAAGTTCATCAAGAAACAGTCCATCGACGAAATGAAGCACGCGGAGTCGCTCATGGAGCGCATCTTCTTTTTGGACGGCATGCCGAGCATGGAACCGCTGGCTCTGTCGATTAGCTCCAACGTCAAGGGAATGATCGAGGCTGATCTGAAGCTGGAACTCGGAGCCGTCGTGATGTACAACGAGGCCGTGCGAATTGCAGCGGAGGAAAAGGATAACGGCTCGCGCGATCTATTTATCAAGCTACTCAAGGACGAGGAAGAGCACGTGGACTGGCTGGAAACGCAGTTGCACCAGATCGCAGAGCTTGGTTACGAACGCTATCTGACCACGCAGACCAGCAAGGGCGAGTAACCACAACTTTCTGCACCTTCTCCTTTGACCTGAGAATCCAAACAGCACAGGAGAAACATCCCCATGTCTCAGAAAATCGCTTTTATAACCGGAGGAAACCGCGGACTCGGGTTTCAGACTGCGCTCGAATTGAAGAATGCCGGCGCGAAGGTTGTCATTGGCTCACGCGACCAGGCGAAAGGCGAGCAGGCCGTCGCCAAGCTGCGCGCCGCGGGCGTAGACGCGGACGTGCTCCGTTTCGACATTACCAAGCCTGCCGATGCGAAGGTCGCATTTGATTATTTCAATTCTAAATATGGGCAACTCGACATCCTTGTGAACAATGCGGCAATTGCCGGCGGCAGCTTCCCCGGCACTGGCCCTGAACATTCGGCTTCCGAAGTTCCGCTGGAGCTGTTGCGCAAGATTTTTGATACCAACTTTTTTGCGCAGGTGGCGCTGACCGACGCGCTGCTGCCGCTGCTGAAAAAGAGCCCGGCGGGGCGCATCGTGAATTTGTCGAGCATTATTGGGTCGCTGACGCTGCACGCCGATCCAACATCGCCGATTTACGACGCCAAATCCTTTGCCTACGATGCCTCGAAGACGGCGCTCAACGCCTTCACCATTCACCTTGCCTGGGATTTGCGTGACACCAAGATCAAGGTAAACTCGGCGCACCCTGGGTGGGTAAAGACCGATATGGGCGGCCCGAATGCTCCGATGGAGTTGAGTGAGGGCGGGAAAACCAGCGCCGCGCTAGCCACTCTGCCCGACGACGGACCGACGGGAGGTTTCTTCCACCTGGGGCAACCGCTTCCCTGGTAAGGCCTGAGATTTTAGGGAATGCGTGCGGCGAGTTTGACGGAGAGAGCGGCGGCTTGCGGGGCATCAGGCAGGTTGGCGTAGCCGGCCAGGAAGCGCCCCTTACGAAAGATGCAGATTCCGTCGAGATAGGGTGCTTTGGCCTGGAAGGCCTCGTCGGCAATCTGTGCCGGCGTTGCACCGTCAAAGTGCACACGGAGTTTCTTGAAGACTTCGGCGGCGGATTCGGGCGTGGCCTCGAGCACGACGAAGGCCTGGCCTTGCGAGTATTTCGCCACGTAGCCGCGCTTGAGCAGCTTTAGTCCGAGAACGCTTTCGGGGATGAGACGGACGGAGTCGAGGTTCTCTTTGGGAAACCACTGCAAAGCTTCCGGTGCGGTTGCGCGGCCCTCGATGCGTTGCGCAATACCGGCGGCGAAGGCCTGCATGACAGCGGTGTGATCGGCCTCCGTGTTGTCGGCAACTTCAGTGATTTCGACGTAGTAGTTGCCTTTGGCGAAGGTGGCACTCTGCGGCTGGATTTGCCCGCCCATGCCGATGGGGGCGATGGGCAGCCGAGGATCGCAATTGGCGGAGAAGAGGCCGTAAGCCGCATCGGGATCGTTCATCTCGGAGAGGTCGATGGTGAGGGTGTCGGCCTCCAGCTTGCAATCGATGGTGGACATGCGCGCAAAACCGTAGCTTAGGTAGCCGTCCGCTGCGCCATCTTTGTATTCGAAGAGATTTTCGGCGGTGAATTGACGGATTGGGCCGGAGGCTTCCCATCCAGGCGCGAGATGGCAGTCGAGGGAGAGCTGGGCGTGCGCTGTTCCGGCGGAGAGTAAGACGGCCAGCAGCAAAGCGGCGGAGTTCATGCAAATAATTCCTGTGCGCGGGCCATGCGATGAGTTACCTGAACGCCGTGAGGACAGTTCACCGTGCAGACGGCGCAATCGCCGCAGCGGACGGACTTATGCGCGGCGCTCAATTCGAGGAAGCGCTCGCGGCCCAGCGCGAATTGGCCGTAGCCGTCGGCGTAGGTGAGGAAGCGCAAGACATCGGCTACGGGCAAGCCTTTCTGGCAAGCGCCGTCGCATTGGCCGCACATGCTGCAATAGAGCGGGCGGATGGAATCCAGATGCGCGGAGAGAATTTTTTGGTCGCCGGCGGAGAGGGGATTGCCCATGGCCTTCAGGTTCTCATCCAACTGGTCCATGTCGGTGATGCTGGGAATGGTGGTGGCGATGTTGGGCTTGCTGATAACCCACTTCAGCGCCGCCAGCATCGCGCCTTCCTGGGTGAGCTTCTTGTAGAGCGGGTCGCCGGGCTTGATACGGCGCATGCCGCCGGCCATCACCTTCATGGCCACTACGCCCATGCCGGCTTTCGCGGCGGCGGCGATGGCCTGATCCATGCCGGCGTCCATGGTGAAGTTGTAGCCCGTCAGCACCACATCAAAGACGCCCTTCTGCGCCATCCAGGGCAGCAGTATCTGCTGGCCTTTGTGTGTACTGACGCCGGTGAAGCGAACCTTGCCCTGCTTTTTGGCCTGCTGCTGCACTTCGATCATCTCGTCGGGAATCTCGTCGGGGCTGCTCTTGGCGTGGAAAAACCGAGATATCAATGTAATCGGTGTTGAGTTCGCGCAGGCTGGTTTCGAGATCTCGCTGCAGCTTTTCCTTGCTGGGGGCGTGCGACTCACCTGCAAGAATAAAACTCGACTTGGTGGAGATAATCACCTGCTTACGGCGGGTTCCCAGGCCCGCGGCCACCAGGCGTTCATTGTTGCCCTGTTGATAGTCGCGCGCGGTGTCGAAGTAGTTGACGCCGAGGTCGGCGGCGCGCGCGATCACGCTGGGGTCGGAGGTAATCATGCATCCCATGCCGACGGTGGTGACCTTGAGGCCGGTGCGGCCGAGGGTGCGGTAGTCGAGCTTGGCGGGAGCGGCGGCTTTGGCGGATTGCGGGTCTATGACAGATGTAGCGCCCAGGACAGGCAGCGCCAGACCGGCGGAGAGGCCAGTGGAGAGAAATTCGCGGCGGGAGGGATGGGAGCTCATGGAAACACCTCGGCAGGTGAAAAATCAGCAACTGGAGAGAGTATGGGGGTGGGGGAGCGGGCGGGGTCGTGATGGGTGTCACAAATGGAAATACCTCGCCTTCGCCGCATAGAGCGCGGCGAAGGAGGGGTATTTAAAAGGGGATTTTAGCGGCGAAAGATGCGCAGCAATTCCATACATTTATGGACGAGGAAACGGATGAGGGCTTTCCAGCTTTCAAATGCGTGATGGCGTTCTTGGAAGGTTTCGCCGCGCTCGGCGCGATGCCATGCGTCGATGAACTGGCGCGAGGCATCGTCTTCCATCGCGCCGCCGACTGTGAATTTCACGCTTTTCATCGATGCCTCGTGAAGTCCATTGTATCCTAGGTCTCAAATCGATATACGTAACACTCTCGAATACTAGTAGTATTCTTTCGAAATGGGACAGTCAGAGGAAACAAAAGATAAAGTGGTTGATAAGACCACAATTGATAGCTCTCAAATCGGAACACTAACGATCAGTACAGATGCATCCGTTCATATTCAGACAGATGCTGCCGACGAAGCTCTTTGGCGACTTTATCAAAAAATTCAGGATGACTGTGCCCTTATATTGAACCCCCTTCGCCTCATTCTTATCACCGCAAACCTGGGAGAAATCGTATGCCGCTGGCAAAGTGCACTCGGTCTGCCGGAATCAGGCCTGTCTAGTCAGCCTGAAGGTTTCGCAATGGGGAAGACATTGTCTTGGGGAGATGATCAGGAATCCGCAAGATCAATCATCATTCTTTCCGACGGGATAGCTGCTGGTATCATCGCAAATATTTCCGTTGCCATTTCGACGCTTGCCCATGAATTGGGTCATGTGCATGATACATTTCTTCGCGGTGTGGTCCTCGGTTTTCCAAAATCGATCAAGCCTCCAAACTTGAATGACTGGCCCAGAATTTGTGCTGCTATTGCTGAAATAACATGGAGCGAGTATGCAGCGGAGAATGTCGCAACTGCGTACATGACAAATGAAGATTTGGAATCTTTTGCTTGCAACGATCAGATGCATCTTGCAGGCGTAACCGAGCGTATTCGGCAATCAATCCATGATTACAATTTGCACCAATGTGATCTTGGAGCTTTCTGGGGTCGATCTCTTACCGATTTATCAGACGTTTTTGCAAATCTCGGTCGTGCGATTGCGCGTCTTTCAATCATCGAAAATGGCCAGGAAATGTCTGCCGGACTAGTCAGTCTCTACAATGGTGCAGTGTGCTGGAAGCCAGTAATCGAGCGGCTTTTTCAGTCGATCCGTACTCTATATTCAAAAAACTACACTGAATGGGAACCAAAGCCCTTCAGCTCAATTGAAGAAGTAATTGCGCTAGGTTTTGAAACGGTAGGTCTTTTCCCCATCTACGACGGTGTCAATCTTAGAGTGAAGGTTCTATAAAAAATCACGGGAGATTTTCCTCGCGCTTTCGCTCAATCTTCGCCATTCGGTTATAATGTTTGCCATGGACTTTCAACTGGTGACGAGCTATACGCCGCGCGGGGATCAGCCGAGGGCGATTGACGAGCTGATGAGGGGGTTGGCGGCGGGGGAGAAGCACCAGGTGCTGCTGGGGGTGACGGGGTCGGGCAAGACCTTCACCATGGCCAAGATCATTGAGGCGTCGAACCGGCCGGCGCTGATTTTGGCGCACAACAAGACGCTGGCGGCGCAGCTTTATCACGAGTTCAAGCAGTTCTTTCCCAACAATGCGGTCGAATATTTTGTGAGTTACTACGACTATTATCAGCCGGAGGCGTACATTCCCGCCGGGGATTTGTATATCGAGAAGGAAGCGACGGTGAACGAGGAGTTGGACAAACTGCGCCTGTCGGCGACGCGGAGTTTGTTTGAGCGGAGAGACGCGATCATTGTCAGTTCGGTGAGCTGCATTTATGGGCTGGGTTCGCCGGAGGCTTACTACGGGATGCTGCTGCTGCTGGAGAAAGGGCAGAAGATCAGCCGCAAAGATATTACGCGGCGGCTGGTGGAGATTTTGTACGAGCGCAACGATACGGATTTCAGGCGCGGGACGTTTCGGGTGCGCGGCGACGTGATCGAGGTTTATCCGACGTATGACGAGACGGCTTACCGGATTGAGTTGTTCGGCGATGAGATTGAGTCGCTGGCGCAGATCGATCCGCTGTTTGGGACGGTGAAGCAGAAGTATGCGCGGCTGCCGATTTATCCCAAGAGCCATTACGTGATGCAGCCGGAGACGAAGGCGCAGGCGATTGATTCGATTGTGGCGGAGCTGAATGCGTGGGTGCCGCAACTGGAGGCCGAGGGGCGGATGGTGGAGGCGCAGCGGATTCATCAGCGGACGCGCTACGACCTGGAGATGATCAAGTCGATGGGCTACTGCCACGGGATTGAGAATTACTCGCGGCACTTCAGCGGGCGGCTGCCGGGCGAGGCTCCGCCGACGCTGCTGGATTATTTTCCGCGGGATTTTCTGCTGTTTGTGGACGAGAGCCACGCGACGATTCCGCAGGTGCATGGGATGTGGCACGGGGACCGGAGCCGCAAGCAGAATTTGGTGGATTACGGATTCCGGCTGCCCTCGGCGCTGGACAACCGGCCGCTGAAGTTTGAGGAGTTTGAGAATCGCGTGCAACAGGCGATTTATGTGTCGGCGACGCCGGGGCCGTATGAGCTGACGAAGTCGGCGGGCGTGGTGGTGGAGCAGGTGATTCGGCCGACGGGGTTGGTGGACCCGGAGGTGGAGATTCGGCCGGTGAAGGGGCAGATCGACGACCTGCTGGGGGAGATTCGCGACCGGGCACAACGAGGCGAAAGAGTGCTGGTGACGACGCTGACGAAAAGAATGGCTGAGGATCTGGCGGGCTATTACACCGAGGTGAATGTGCGCTGCCGCTATATGCACTCGGAGATTGAGACGCTGGAGCGGGTGAAGCTGCTCAGCGGGCTGCGCAAGGGCGAGTTCGACGTGCTGATCGGGATTAATTTGCTGCGCGAGGGGCTGGATTTGCCGGAGGTTTCGCTGGTGGCGATTCTGGACGCGGACAAGGAGGGGTTTCTGCGCTCGGCGGGCTCGCTGATTCAGACCATGGGGCGGGCTTCGCGGCACATGGAGGGGCGGGCGATTCTTTACGCGGACCGGATGACGGATTCGATGCGGCGGGCGATTGACGAGACGGACCGGCGGCGGAGGATTCAGCGGGCCTACAACGAGGAGAACGGGATTACGCCGCAGTCGATTATCAGCCCGGTGGAGATGGGGTTGGCGGCGATTCTGAAGGCGGAGTACGGGGATGTGGAAGTGGAAGAGACGGCGGGGATGCCGGAGGGGTTTGCCACCCAGGCGGAATTGGATGGGTACATTGCGAAACTGGAGGCGGAGATGCGGGAGGCGGCGCGGAAGTTCGAGTTCGAGCGGGCGGCGCAGCTGCGGGACAGCATCAAAGATTTAAGGGAGAAGGAGTTTTTGTTTGGGTGAGGGTGGTGAATTCCCAGGTTCCCAAAAGCGAGGGACCTGGGGCACCCGGCAGACCACCCTTACGATGTACTGAGATGGATTTATCGGCCAAAAACGCAGGTGCTAATGATTTTGGCGCGCTGGAGTGTTGAATAATGGATGCGAAAGAACAGTTAAAGGGTTTACTCAGGATTACGGTGGCCCTGCAAGATGCCATGCTTGAGAGTGTTTCGAGTGCAACTGGAAATCATGCGAATCTTGGCAAATACTCCGGCTTCAAGACCTTCATGCGTAAATACAATCTCATTGCCAAAGTAGCCACCCCATTCCTACAGAATCCAGCGATGCTCGACACATTTAATATGGACCAAATCAAATCACATTACCCTTGGGGCCATGAGAAAGAGCTTTTTGACAATGTTTATGCAAATGTTGTCATGCTACGTTCGCTCTTAGAGGTCACCATTGGATATGCAGAGGATGAAACTCAAAACTTGAAGGATTTCATTCAGGCAAACCTGCGAAGGGCCGTCTCCACTGAGCCAAAAAAAGAGATTGAGATTCAGAATATCTTAGAGTGTTTATTCATAGGACGAGGAATGGCGAAGGGGATTGACTATGATAGGGAAACTGGCCGAGTAAAAACCTCTGGCAAAGAATCAATACCTGACTTCATCTTCCCGAATCTCAAACTCTGCCTTGAAGTGAAGTTATCCAAATCGCAGGACGATCTGCGTAGGATAGTGGATGAGATAAATGCAGATGTGCGAAGTTACGGAACAAGGTATGATCGTCAACTTTACGTTTTATACGATTTATCATCCATCCAGGACGAAGCAGAGTTTAAGAAGGATATCGAGTCTACTCATGGAGTATCGGTCGTCATTGTGAAGCATTGATCTGGCAAATGGTCTAGGTCAGAAAAATAAAAGATGAGAGTGCCATATCAGAAAAGATGGATATGGAGCATTTGACGTCAATGCAGATGGTGATTGAGCAGTTACCCTATAGATGCCATCAGACGCGCTCCCACGAATCCGGCATGGGGAACCATCACCGCTCGCATGCGGGCAGGTGCGCGCAGTTTATCATTTACAAATGAAATCGAAAGCACCTTCCTGTGGAGTATCCGGTTCAACTTTATGAAAGAAATTCTCTGCACCGCTTGCTAGGTATGGATCGGGCATTCCGCTCTCGTCGTAAACCCACGTGAGTACAATCTGGTATGTGCGGCTTGCACAGTTTCCCCAAATCCACAATCTCATGCGTTCAGGACCGTTCACAATATCAGTCTCGGGAAGATGGATCATGATCGAAGTCTCGAATCTCTCAGTAATCTTATTCGCGCTAGGTAGAGTAAATGACGAAAAATTATGGGTAGAAGATACGAGCCATACTTCACCGGAAGCGTCCCTCAGGAGTTTAGCTGTAGTCCCCGGAAAGGTGTAGCTTCTGTCACCATTCTGGTCAGTCGTGTAGGTTGTTCCGGCTGGAAACTGATCCCTTTTTGAACCGGGCCCCCCAAGCCGCGCCTCTTTTGCGCGGATTGGGGTAGTGGGCGACTTTGAACATCCTGCTTGAGCGGTCTGGCATCTAAATTGCTAGAGAAAAGGCTTGCGTTCCCGTAGTGGGACGGTGCACACTTTCTACCACTTTTTGATAAATCAAAGTGTCAAGCGTGTGGTACTCTCTGGGTATATGCAGAAGCGCTCAAGCAAGAGGGATGTAAATCAAATCGCTGCGGAGATGGTTCGCGCAACAGCGGGGATTGATCTTAGCGGTAAGAATCCAGCCGCAGTCGCCCTAGGTCGTCGTGGGGGACTAAAAGGTGGCAAGGCTCGGGCGGCAAAATTGACCCCCGAACAACGAAGCGCGATTGCCAGAATTGCTGCGCAGTCGAGATGGCAGCTAGAAAAATGACAAATGCGTGGATGAAGGCCGATGGCGGAGCCGTTGGGCCTGGCGATTTCATAAAAGAGCCAGATCGCATCGTCAAGCAAGTCTTGGCAAGTGTGCTTGAGGAGCACGATGTACTCACTGCTCAGCGGCAGCGCCGTAAGGAATTACTGCAATCTCTCGAAGAGAAGGCAGAACCCGGAACAAAAGCCGCCTATATTTCGTTCTTTTGTTCAGAGGCTGCCGCCGCCTCTATAGACAGCGGCGACATTCCGGCAATCGGTGACGTTCTCATGTCCGTCGGAGATGTAGACCAATTAAATCTCATTATCAGCGGCCCTGGCGGAGACGGAACGGTTGCAGAGAAAATCATTGAGCTGTGCAGGGCATATTGCAAGCAGTTCCGAGTCATCGTTCCAAACCGCGCCAAGAGTGCCGCAACGCTCGTCGCATTGGGGGCAGACGAGATTGTAATGGGATACTGCTCTGAATTGGGTCCTATCGACGCCCAAGTGGTGACTATTGTTGGCGGTGTTCCATATTGGATTTCCGCACAATCGTTCATTGACTCAAGGGCATCCCTAGAGAAGCGTTTTGCCGACGCCACGAAGAAAGGCGAGGACACAAAGGCAATACTGCAACAGATTGCCGTGCTAGATTCGCCGTTCATCGACCATTGCGAAAAGCTGATGGATTTTGGCAGAGAAGTGGCGAAGAAATATCTTGAGCGTCACATGTTTTCTGGCATCCAACCGAAGGCGAAGCGGGTTGCGGCGGTCAATCATGTACTGAAGCAACTTTCTTCCGTCCGAGATTTCAAGGTTCACGGAAGAATGATCAACGGCAATGCGGCGAAGACCGATCTTAAATTGAATGTAACCTTGCTTGGGAAGGACAATCCCCTCTGGGATACGCTATGGCATTACTACGTAAGAGCCGACGTGGCGCTATCGTCCGGCTCTGTTGCTAAACTCATCGAATCTAAGAACGAGATCCTTGTCAGTCGCAGACGGGCGGACTGATGTATAAAGGGGGCTCTCAGATGACCAAAAAAAGGAGAACGAAGGTGCAGACCAATGAGGCAACTCGCAAGGAGCGAGAGATTGCCCTCGCTAAGTATCTGGAAGAGAATCCGGAAATTTTACAGGCGCTAGACGCGATGAAGAGAGCACAGCTAGCGAAAAGCGTACGCTCGCATGTTCACGAGCGCTATGCTTACCAGTCTCTAGCCGAGTAAACTTTTACCTTGACTACTTGACCGCTCAAGCATATTCTGTACTCATGAATTGCTTGAGCGTATCTGATCGTGCCCGCGTTGTTGGATGTCTCATCGAAGGCAATTCCATCAGATCAACCGTTAGAATGACTGGCATCTGCAAAGATACCGTTCTCAAGTTGCTATGCGACTTGGGCGCGGCCTGCAAGCGCTATCATGATGCCAACGTCCGCAACTTCGCAGCCGTCGCATTCAATGTGATGAGACGTGGAATTTCTGCTATGGCAAAGACAAGAACGTCACGGACGAGCAGAAGGCGGACGGCGCTGGTAGCGCTTGGACGTGGATTGCGCTCGACGCTGATTCCAAGCTGGTCGTGGCGTATCTGACGGGCGGGCGTGACGCGAGTTGGGCGCACGCATTCATGGTGGATGTCGCCAGCCGGCTGGCCCATCGAGTACAGCTAACGACAGACGGCCATCGCTGCTATGTCGAGGCGGTTGAAGGTGCTTTCGGCATGGAAATCGACTACGCGATGCTGATCAAAATCTACGGCTCGGCTCCCGAAAGGCCGGAGACGCGCTACAGCCCCGCTCAAATCATCGAGACTCGACTGGCCGTGATTACTGGCGACCCTGACCCGCGCCACATTTCAACCAGCTACGTCGAGCGGCAAAATCTTTCCATGCGAATGTCGATGAGACGGTTCACCGTCTGACGAATGCTTTCAGCAAGAAGATTGAGAACCTCCGCCATGCGGTCGCTCTCAATTACATGCACTACAATTTCTGCCGGATTCACCAGACTCTCAGGGTTACGCCAGCGATGCAGGCCGGCATTGCCGACCATGTGTGGTCGCTTGAGGAACTGGTAGGATTGCTGGAGCGGAGGGCGGCAAAAGCGCAGCGTAACTCACGACGGAGGCAAGAAATGAAGTGGATTTTCACGTCGGAACCGGTCAAGTACCTCTAGCGACTCGACCAGAGCAAGTCGAAGCCAGCTCCAATCAACTTGGCAGCGACAGTATGGGAAGCTGTCTTAGCTGTACCTGTCGGCGATGATGGCGTCCGAATCCGTTCTTCTTCAAGAAGAAATTTCAAAGTAGCCCACTACCGCGGATTGGGGTGGAGAAGCACTGGGTAATCTCACCATTCATCATCCGAGCCCCGTAGGGCGGCATCGTCGGACATCGCGGACCGCGTTGCCTGCCGCAGACGAAGCTTCTCCTGCGCCAACTGGGC
>CAWJDN010000195.1:0-10765 GCA_963840985.1 uncultured Acidobacteriaceae bacterium | reverse complement strand
TGACGAGGCGAGGCAGGGCGCGCAAGCGCAGGTGGTCGATACGGCGGCCGTTCCAGATCGTTCCACATCGCTGTTCAGAATCTGGATTGTGCTGGGAGCGCTGTTGGCGTCCCTGCCGCTGGCGCTGGTGCTCGCGCTGGTAACCGAGGCAGTTGACGTTCTGCGCAATCTCCGCCGTCACGCAGGCTCCTGGTCTATGGCGCTCGAACAGGCTTGGGGAGAAAGGGCGTGATGAGGCTGCGGAGGATGCTGGGTCTGGATGACGCCGTTGCATTTACCTCACTGGCACGGGCAGTGAGTATTGCGGGCAGCACCGTCACAGTTTTGCTGATTGTCCGCTTTCTGTCGCCCGTCGAGCAGGGCTACTACTACACGCTTCTCAGCCTGGTCGCATTGCAGATGGTCTTCGAACTGGGCTTTTCGTTTGTCATTCAGCAGTTGGCCGCGCACGAGTGCATTCACCTGGAATTGCGCGAGGATGGCAGAGTGAGCGGTGATCCGGCGGCTCACGCACGGCTGGCCTCCGCGCTCCAGCTCAGTGTGCGCTGGTACAGCTTGGCCGCTGTGGCAATGGGCTTGATTCTGGCGCCGCTGGGGGCGCTCTTCTTTGCGCACCGCGCCGGGCCAGCAACGGTACATGTGGCCTGGCAGGGGCCTTGGCTTCTGGCTGTAGCGGCATCGATGGCCGGCCTGTGGTGCCAGCCCTTCTACTCTTTCCTGGATGGATGCGGTCAAGTGCGCGCAGTGGCTGCGCTGCGGCTGCGCCAGGCGGTGGTTGGAATCGCGCTGGCCTGGACCGCCATGCTCCTGCATCACGGTCTTTACTCGCCGACGCTGGTTATCGCGGGCCAGGTTATAGTCGGCCTATTCTTTCTGGCCACGCGCCACCATCTGTTGACGGGACTGCTTGGTCATCAGGCCCACGACGCCTCCATTCGTTGGAGCCGCGAAGTCTGGCCCTTTCAATGGCGCATTGCTGTCAGTTGGATGTGCTCCTACCTCACGATCCAGGTCTTCATCCCTATCCTCTTTGCGCTGCGCGGGCCCATCGAAGCCGGACAGATGGGCATGTCGCTCTCCATCACCGGCTACATGACAAGCCTGGTGCTGCCTTGGATTACTACCAAGGCTACACCCTTCGGACAATTGATCGCGCAGCGCGAATTCAACGGGCTCGACCGGCTATTTCTGCGCGCTTTGAGCCAGGCCATGGCTGTTTTCGTCATGATCGCGCTAGCCGCGGATGCAATAGCAGCGTTGTTGACCGTTGTCTCTCCAAAGCTGGCCGCACGCATGGTTTCGCCGCAACTGTTTGCAGTGCTGGTGCTGGCCGCCGGCGCCAGCTGCGTGGTGCAGTGTTTGGCCACGCTATTGCGCTCTTTCAAGCGGGAGCCGTTTCTTGTGCAGTCAATTGTGGTGGCCTCACTCACCCTGCTGCTGGCCGTGTTCGCGGCTCCTAGATGGGGCAATGCCGGAGTCACTCTTGGCTACCTGGCCGTCTCGGCGGGTATCGGTCTTCCTTCAGCATTGACGATCTTTGCGCGTGCCCGCAGGAGATATTCGTCCATGGGCTCGCTGGTCGTGAGTGGAGGCGAAGCGGCATGAACCCCCGATATTCACGCAACGAATTGCTTCACGGCTGCAATCCTTCGCCAGAAAGCGTGTGGTCTGATTTCGCGGCGCCCTTGAAACGCGCAGTCGCCCAGGCTTCAGGCATATCGATCGACAGCGCGCAACCACGTGCGCGGGGGCTATACAATGGCCTCTAACTCTATCGGCTTCGCTCAGCGGCTCCTCGAATTCCCCGGCTCCTTGTCGGCGTCCGCCAGGGTATATTTTTTCTGCGCGATTCTAATTTTTTCCTTCGTGCCGGTCCTTATCTATATCAATCTATCGCAAATCTTTTTGCTGGCGTTCTGCGCGGCCGCACTGTGCTGCTTTCTAATTCGCCTTGAAGCCGACATTTTAGCTGCGTTATTTTTGATTCTCTTGATCTCTGTCTCGCAGGCGATCGGCATTGCGCACAGTCCTGCCGGAGAAAAAAACTATCTGACGCCCTTTCTCTTTCTTACATCTTTGTTGATCGGGCCCACCATGAGGCTTCTGGCCAGATCGTACTCGCCTGAGCGTCTCAGTCGCCTGATGCCCCGTATCATCCATTGGATTCTTGTCTTCTTAACCATCGAGTGTGTATCGAGGCTCATCTTCTCTCCCCTTATGCCCGCAAGCGTGGAAAGGGATGTCACCGACAGCTTCTATCTCTACAAGGCTAGCCTCTTCTTTTTCGACTCCAACTTTGCTGGCATAGAGATTCTCTGCCTTCTTGCGATTATGTTTGTGTTCAGAAAAACAATTGGGCGAAATACATGGTTGCTGGTTTACTTGCTTTTGCTTGCCACTTTCTCCAGGGCGGCTATCATCTCCGGCATCTGTCAGCTTGTGGTGTTCAAACTCTGGCGCTGGAGAATATGGACACTAGTCGGACTGCTGGCGGCGCAAGGAATCGTTATCGTCCATCTATTCACGAGTTATGCAACGCAGGGATCTGAGGCAATACACGACATTGATGGCAGTCTGGCCTCCAAGTTCTTCATTCTGTCGCTCATGACTGATATATATCGCCAGGCAGATGCAGCGCAAAGAATATTCGGCATTGGCGTGGGCAACTTATTCAATCTGGCTGGAATCTTCGCTCATAACATTGTGGCCACCTTCGTTCTCGAACTTGGAATTGGCGGCTCATTATTGTTTGCCGCATATGTGTGGATTCTCTCGAGAAAGTGTCCAACATCGATGTATCTACTCGTTCTTCCCATCGCAATCAACGGATTCTCCCTGGTAAGCACAACCATGCCGTATTTTTTTGCCGCGCTCGGCCTGCTGGCAGCATTGCGCGGCACGGCACGCGATGGAGCCAAAGCGGTGGGAAATGAAATTGTAAACCGAGAAAATCAGAAAGGATAGGCATGGCCAGAATCAGCGTACTGATGGCGGTCTACAACGTCGAAGCCTATGTTGCCGAAGCGCTGGCCAGCATCCAGTCGCAAACCTACACCGACATCGAGATAGTGGTAGTCGACGACGGCTCGACAGACAGGACATTGCAGATAGTCGAGCAAATCGCCTGCAATGATTCGCGTATCAAGATCGTTAGATCGCCCCGGAATCTGGGTCTTCCGCTTGCTCTCAACCTCGGTCTCACATTTTGCCAGACGCCCTTCATCGCCCGCATGGATGGGGACGATATTGCCTTGCCGGCCAGACTGGAAAAACAACTCCGATTCCTTGAAGAAAATCCCCACATTGCTCTTGTGGGTTGCGCAACCGAGGCAATCGATCAGTTCGGGCGTCCCATTCCAGGGCTGGGCATCTCGCCAAAACCGATAACTCAGGAAGAGGTGGCCCGTACGATGCTGCTGGCTTCCCCATGCAGCCATATCTGGCTTGCGCGGCGCGAGGTATATGACAAGTTGTCGGGCTACCGCGAGATGGCGTTTTCCGAAGATTACGATTTTCTGCTGCGTACAGCGAGTGCCGGATTCTTACTAAGCAACCTTCTGGAGGCCCTCATGCAAGTACGAACCCGGCCCGGTAATATCTCTTCGCGCCTTGAACATAGGAAGGCTCACTACTACATAGCCAACTTGCATCGAGAACGCATGAGAAATGGTCAAGACAACTTCAGCCGGGAAGGTTATGAACGTGCTATCAAGTCGGGCAGGCTGGAGAAATGGGTATTTCGGATTGCCCTGAAATGCGTTCACTGGGGGCTTCTATCCCATAGCTCGATGTTGCGATATTTTCTCCTGGCGGTCTCTGCCTTGGTATCACCATGGCAAGCGCGCTATTTCCTTCTTCGTTTCCGCCTGAAGACGGCATTGCGAACACCGGTGCTCCAGTCCTGACGGCGAAGTGACGCGACAGTTTTCGTGATCGAGTGTTTCCCGAGGCTGCAATGAAAATATGTTTTATTATCCACGATGTTACGGCGCGCGCGGGCT
Source organism: uncultured Acidobacteriaceae bacterium (assembly GCA_963840985.1). Classification (GTDB taxonomy): domain Bacteria; phylum Acidobacteriota; class Terriglobia; order Terriglobales; family Acidobacteriaceae; genus Telmatobacter. The sequence continues at coordinate 6,764 of CAWJDN010000195.1, read as the reverse complement.
CAGAACGGGCGCAAGCCAGTCTCGCGAATGCACTCTCTACTCGCGGTGAGTCGATATCGGTCTGGTCGATGTACGGTCTGGGAAAGTCTCCGGGATTTCCACTGGCAAACGTCATCAAGGTGAGTTATGGCCTCAAGAAGCCATGGCCATACTTTTTGGACTATCCATGGCTGGCGTGCGTCTTCGCTGTTTATACCCTCCGGTTGCGGCCAGAATGGATTGTGTGCACCGGGGCAAACCGGCTGATTATTGCTGCGCTGGCGGCTTTTGTGCCCGGCGTAAAAGTGGCTATCTGGGAGAAGTTTCCGGTTTCAAACAATGTCACAAGACCGCTAAGCCGCCTGGCTAGACGGCTAGGCGCTGCCTTGGCGTCGCATATTGTAACGCTGACAGAGTGTGATAAAGATCTATACCGGACTCTCTACGCGCCGGCCGGAACTGTTTCCCGCATTCCTAACATTGTGCTCTCGCCTGGTCCCAACGGGGCGGTTCGCCGTAATGAAATTCTGGCCATGGGAAGGCTTTCATGCGAGAAGGGATTCGATCTGCTGCTCGAAGCCTGGTCGCTTGCCATCCCACGAATGCCAGATTGGAACCTTCGCATCGTGGGCGACGGGCAGATGAGCGAGCAGTTAGTACGTCTCGCGAGCACTCTGGGAATCACGAACCGCGTTATCTTCGCGCCATTTTCCGATGATCCGTTTTCCTTGTACTCAGAGTGTGGAATCTTCGTTCTCAGCTCGCGCTTCGAAGGTTTGCCCTTTGTACTTATCGAGGCGATGACCTGTGGCGCGCCTTGCATCAGCTTCGATTGTCCGAATGGACCGCGGGAAGTGATCAGGGACGGCATCAATGGCGTACTTGTTCCTGCGGAACGAGCGGATTCCCTGTCAGAAGCTATAGTGAAACTTGCCGAGAATCCACTGCTGCGCCAAAGGCTTGGGTACATGGCGAGGAGTGTATCGAAGCCGTTCTCGGAGCCTAGTGTCGTGGCGCGCTGGCATGAAGTTCTATACGGCCAGACACCCACGGCCAGAAAGCCTGTAGTTTCATTTATGCCTGACCGCGCTGCCAGCCAGAGGGCAGCGGGACGGCCAACTGCGTAAAGCACGATCAGTGAAGATTGCTCCGGATACCCTCAGCCTAGAAATCGTCAGCAGCGTATAATTGGCCTATGAAGGCGCGTGCGCAAACGAATCTACCGCAGAACGGAGACATTGAGAGTACGCCCGACAGCGGCGATGCGACGGCGCTGAAGCAGCGCGCGCTCGAAGATCGCCTGGGGCAGTTGGGCAGCCTGATGGTGGCCTACTCCGGCGGCGTTGATTCCGCGTTCCTGGCAGCCACGGCGCATCGAGTTCTCGGCAACCGCATGATCGCAGTGTTGGCAGACTCACCCAGTCTGGCCCGCCGCGATTTCGAGCAGGCTTGCGATTTTGCGCGCACGCAAGGGATTCCGCTGCATATTATCGCGACCGAAGAGTTGAGTCGCCCGGAGTATCAGCGCAACGATGCGGATCGTTGTTTCCACTGCAAAGACGAACTCTTTGAGGTTATGGAGGCGCTGGGTCCAAGACTGGGATTTGAGCACATCGCCTATGGCATGAACGCAGATGACACCAGAGATTTTCGTCCCGGGCAACGGGCAGCCGTCGAGCATGCCGTGCTAGCGCCGCTGGCCGAAGTTGGATTGACTAAATCTGAAATACGCACGCTGGCTCGAGCAGCGGGCTATTCTCTGTGGGACCGCCCGGCCGCGCCCTGCCTCTCCTCGCGCATCGAGTATGGCCGCACAGTTACCCGCGAGGTGCTCGAACAGGTGGAAAAGGCCGAGGAGAGTCTTCGGCAGTTAGGTTTTCGCGAGTTGCGCGTACGCCATCACGGCGAGTTGGCCCGCGTGGAGCTGGCCCGTGCCGAGATGCCGCGCGCCCTCACCATGGAGATGCTGGACGCTATCACTGCCGCTATTAAACTGGCCGGCTTTCAATACATCACGCTGGATTGTACTGGTTTTCGGTCGGGATCGATGAATGCCGTTCTGCCTGTCGAAGTCCTTGCGCGGCGCGGGGCATAGCCGGCGGTTTAGAATCATCTTGCCATGCGTATTGGTTACCTTGAATGTTTTTCCGGCATCAGCGGCGACATGCTGCTGGGTGCCCTGGTGGATGCGGGCGTTCCCTTCGCCTGCCTTGAGGAAACGACGGCCGCATTGAATGTTGGCGCTCACCTGGAGATGCGCAAGGTGAGCCGCGCCGGAATTGCCGCAATCAAAGTGGACGTTATTACGCCCGACACTCCCGCGGCTGAATCCGAGCACTCTCACCACAATCATCCTGCGCATTCGCACATCCATGCGCCGCACCGCCCATTGTCGGCGATTGTCGAGATCATACATTCCGCATCGCTTACGGACGCAGTGAAACAGCGCTCGATTCACGCTTTCCAACTGCTGGGCGAGGCCGAAGCGGCCATTCATTCCGTCCCCATCGAACAGGTGCATTTCCATGAGGTGGGCGCAGTGGACACCATCGTCGATATTGTCTGCGCCGCCGCTGGCGCTGAGACGCTGGGCCAAGAGTTGGGTGTTGCCCGCTGGCTCTGTTCGCCGCTCAACGTGGGCAGCGGAACTGTCGTCTGCCAGCACGGCACGCTTCCCGTTCCCGCGCCGGCTACGCTGGCTTTGCTAGGCGATGCTCCGGTCTATGCGGCTGGCGAAGCGATGGAGCGCGTGACACCAACCGGAGCAGCTCTGTTGCGGATGCTCGATGTGCGGTACGCGACGTTACCGACTATGCGCATCCTGAAAACAGGTTATGGCGCGGGCGGACGCGAGACGAAGGGCCAGCCCAACCTGCTGCGATTATTGGTGGGCGAAGAAGGGGTTGCGGAGACTGCCGCTGCTGAATCGATTGCTGTGATCGAGACGGTTATCGACGATTGCAACCCTCAGTTATTGAGTTATGTCAGCGAGTTATTGTTGGCTGCCGGCGCATGGGATGTTTATCGAGCCTCGGTACAGATGAAGAAGGGGCGCGCGGGCGTGCAGGTGACCGTCCTTTGCCGGCCCGATCTCGTGCCCGTGCTGCAAGAACTGCTCTTCCGCGAGACCACTACCATAGGCCTGCGCTGGAGACTGGAGAACAAGGTTGCACTGGCGCGCGAGTTTGTTGAAATCAAAACAAGTTTAGGTAAGGTGCGCATTAAGATAGCCCGATTTAACTCCGGAAAAATCGCCAACGCTGCGCCGGAGTATGAGGATTGCCGCAAGATTGCCGCGGAACATTCGCTTCCTCTCAAACGTGTGATGGAAGAAGCCATGCAAGCCTACGCGAAAATCCACAAAGGAGAACGAGCATGAAACGAGTTCTGCTCACCGTTGCGGCAATGATACTTGCTGGAGCTGCAACAGCATCCGCCGCCAGCCCCGCGCAGGAACCCAAACAGGTACGCGCGGAAGGATGCGTGGAGGCAGGCGTCGAAATGCGCTGCCTTGTACTAAAAGACATGAAGAGCGGCAAGTTGTATAACCTTCTCGTCAAGGAGCCGCGGCCTAACATCGGCGACAGCATCGAGTTTACCGGCGTGCCGTTTGACGGCGTTACTTACTGCATGCAGGGAATCGCCGTGAAGGTGACCGATTGGGTACGCAAGGATTCTCTGAAATGCAGTCAGGGTGAAGCGCCCAAGTAATTAAGCTTTGTAACAGACGAATGCTACGGAGTTAGTTTCAACTTATCCTCACCCTCTTGAAGAAAGGTCACTTATGGATCGCGCACGTATTGAAGCTCTGCTCAATGAAGTACGCGAAGGCCGCATGGCGGTTAACGAAGCAGTTGACCGCTTGAAGGATCTTCCCTTCGAAGACATTGGCTTCGCCAAGCTCGACCATCATCGCGCACTGCGCACCGGAATGCCGGAGGTGATCTTTGCTTCGGGCAAGACCGCTGCGCAGGTTGCCACAATCTTTGCACGCATGGCTAAGGCGGGCGGCAACGTACTGGCCACGCGCGCAACGCGCGAAATGTTTGAAGCTGTTCATGCCCTGGAACTGAGCAAGCAGGAGCCGCGCGCCGAGTTCCACGAGACAGCTCGCGCCATCACGTTCACCCAGGTTCCAACCATACCGGGAGTTGGAACCATCGCCGTGGTCTGCGCAGGCACCAGCGATTTGCCGGTGGCCGAAGAAGCCTTGGTCACTGCGCGGTTGATGGGCAACACCGTCGAGTTGATTGCCGACGTCGGCGTGGCTGGCATTCATCGTTTGCTCGCGCAAAAGCAAGGACTGCAATCGGCGCGCGTGCTGATCGTTTGCGCCGGCATGGAGGGCGCTCTGCCCACCGTCGTCGGCGGGCTGGTGAATGCGCCGGTAATCGCCGTGCCCACCAGCGTGGGTTATGGAGCCTCATTTGGTGGCATCGCCGCGCTTCTGGGTATGTTGAACACCTGCTCGCCCAACGTCTCCGTGGTCAACATCGACAACGGCTTCGGAGCGGCGTGCATCGCCTCGCTTATCAATCACTTGTGAGGTTGTGCTGGCTGTTGCATGGGTACTGCAAACTACCAATGTAATAGGTTAGCCATTGACGCCAAATGGTGATGCAGATCACAGTCTGACAGCAGTCTGAGCATTAATCATAAATTATGCAGGAGTAGCTCCCCCGCGCGTGGAGGCGATTCGTGAACCGGTCCAGATTGCCGCGGTTGCGCAGGATTTCGCAGGTATTTTTCCTGCTGCTCTTTTTTATACTGCTGCTTTTCACATCGATCAGCCTCTTTCCCAACGGCGTGACGGAGATTCACCTGAGCGCGCCGGTGCGTTTGTACTTCGAGTGGGATCCGCTGGTAGCGGTGGTCAACGCGCTGGCCGGTCACGCACTTTATCGCGGGCTAATCTGGAGCCTGCTGATCCTGCTGCCGACGCTCTTTCTGGGCCGCTTTTTTTGCGGATGGATCTGCCCCATGGGCACGCTGCAACACTTCGTCGGCAACATGCCCTCGGAGTCCAAGCGCGGCAAGCAGCGCATCGAGTCGAATCGTTATAAGCGCTGGCAGACCGTTAAATATGTTGTGCTGATTGCCGGGTTGGTGGCTGCCTGCTTCGGCTCGGCGGCAATCGGCTGGATCGATCCTTTCAGTTTGCTGGTGCGGTCTTTTGGGTTGTCGATTTTGCCGGCCATCAACGCTGCTGCGCGCGCATTGCTTACCCCTCTCGAACACAGCCATGTGGCGGCGATCAAAGTGACTGGCACGACGCTGCATTCGATTCTGCACTACACGGTGCTTGATCTTCGCCAGCCGCACTACGAACAAGGCCTGGTGCTGGGCATTCTGTTCATTGCGATTCTGGCGGCCAGCTTGCGCGTGACGCGGCTATGGTGCAGGGCGATCTGCCCGCTAGGCGCGCTGCTGGGCGCGGTCTCGCGCTGGAGCGTGCTGGGGCTGCACAAAGACGAGTCGAACTGCGACAACTGCAACCGCTGCCTGCTCCACTGCCAGGGTGGCGACGATCCCGTCGGCGGCGTTCCGTGGCACAAGGCTGAGTGCCTGATGTGCATGAACTGTGTGGGCAGTTGCCCGCACGACGGACTTAAATTCCGTTTCTTTCGCAAGGAGCGTGAGGTTGCCTCGCCCGATCTGGGGCGGCGCAGGACGATCACTGGCCTTGCGGCCGGCGCAGCGATTGTTCCGCTAATGCGCGCCAACACGGGGCTAGGCAAGAGCCGCAACGAGCGGCTACTGCGGCCGCCGGGCTCGCTGAACGAAAGCGATTTTCTTTCTCGCTGCATCCGCTGCGGCGAGTGCATGAAGGTCTGCCCCAACATTGCGCTGCATCCCACGCTCGACCAGGCAGGGCTGGAAGGGTTGTGGACGCCGACGCTGGTGCCGCGCATTGGCTACTGCGAGCCAAGTTGCGTGATGTGCTCGGAGGTTTGCCCGACAGGCGCCATCTGGCAGATCACGCCGAAAGATAAAGGCTGGGTGGTGGGCGTGGGCCAGCAGAGTCAGCCGATTCGCCTGGGAACGGCATCATGACCGCGGTCGCTGCCTGCCGTGGGCCATGGCCATCGATTTGGGGAGGAATTGATGGCTAAGGTCCACATGAGGGTTTATCGCGGAAACTCCGAAGGGGGAGAACTGCGGGATTACGAAGTGGAGGTGGATGAGGGGATGGTGGTATTGGACGCTGTTCACCGACTTCAGGCCACCCAGACTCCCGACTTGGCCTGCCGATGGAACTGCAAGGCGGGTAAGTGCGGCTCCTGCTCCGCCGAGGTGAACGGGAAGCCCCGACTGATGTGCATGACCCGGCTCAACGAATTTGAAGAGGGCCAACCCCTCACAATCACGCCCATGAAAACTTTTCCCCTCATGAAAGATAAGGCCACGGATGTTTCCTATAACTACGAGGTCAACAAAAAGATTCCGCCTTTTACGCCAAAGGAGGGCGCGAAGTGGCAGTGGGAACAGAGGGATGTGGATCGGTCGCAGGAGTTTCGAAAATGTATCGAATGCTTCCTTTGTCAGAACACCTGCCATGTTTTGCGTGAGCATCACATGGAAGGGAAATTCGCCGGACCGCGCTTTTTTGCCCGAATCGCCTCACTGGAAATGCACCCGATCGACGCGTTGGACCGAACAGGTTTGTTAAAAGAGCAGCATCGCCTAGGGCCTCTGCAACATCACAAAATGCTGTACCGAAGTCTGCCCCGAGTATATTCACATCACTGACAATGCCATCATTCCCCTCAAGGAACGGGTGGTCG
>CAWJDN010000194.1:0-7784 GCA_963840985.1 uncultured Acidobacteriaceae bacterium | reverse complement strand
CGGAGGAAAAAGAAAGGGAAAAACTTATATAATATAATGTCTGACACCGTCCACGCGTCCACATCACATGCACAGTTTCTCGTACCAATATAATAACTTATAATAATAACCAACTCCGACCTGTACATATACATTATGTGTAGACGACATTGCTTAGGTAGAAGCCTTACATATATAATATATGATATATTGTGTGTGGTGTAAGAACAACAAATGCGATATTTTTTTTGTAACCTTTCTTTATCATGACATATACGTGGAGCTGCAGAACTGTTTGATTTCCGCGTCTGTGCCGGATTCCTGATGGGCGAACTGGTTACAGGGAAAACCGAGCACGACCAAGCCTTGGTCCTTGTATTTCCGTTAAGCCCTTCCAACGCAGTGTATTGCGGGGTGAATCCACATTTGGACGCGACATTGACGATGAGCATCACTTTGCCCTGATATGGCTTCAACGAAGTGCTGTTGCCGTCAATGTCCGTGAGCGGGATGTCATAAATGGATTCCGCGGCGTGGGCGGAAATGGCCTGTAAAATCAGGATTGCGGCCAGAAGGATGAGTATTTTCATGATGGGGAACGGCCTTGCTATCGTTGGGTGTTGCGACTTTCACTATGTCCATGAAGTTGGAATCCACCCCTTTTGATGCCACCGACATAATCATCATCCATTTAGCGCCGTCGGTTCCTATGTGAATTCCCGGGAAAACCTCGAGATCTTCCGAAAGATCGGGATCGAGTTCTTCTGTGGCGACGCCGATTACAGACTTGACTTCATCGGGATTCCATTTCCCATGCGCCCATGCAAGTATTCCTGTAGCATTTCTCCGCGGCCGATGATCCTGGTAAGGATCCTGGCAGAAAAGTCGCTCGATGAAATCCTCGAGGTTCTTTTCGCATATACCATCTGTGCCTTCATTCACGACAGTCTGTCTGGCGTAATCGCAAGTGACATAATTGCCGACGCTAAGTACTTTTCTCCAATCGGCGATATCGACATTCTGCATATCTCCAACGACCTGTGTCACCTCGCGTATGCCAAAAAACACCGGCTGAAACGAAGCATTGTTGATCTCGTCGAATACCTCATTGAACCCCTTGCCGAAGGACACGCTTCTGGGAACATTCTCGTTGTATATGGGCATTGTCGGGCCTTGTTCGTACAAGGTTTTCAAGGTGGCTATCGCCTTCTTCATGCGGCCGCCTCCTTCGTAGGCAAATGGCATCGTAACGATTGTGAGCGGGCTCTTGTCGAGAATGTTCGCAATCTTCTGGATAACTGGCAATGCGCCGCTGCCGGTGCCTTTTCCCGCGCCTCCCGCAACAATGACCGCACGGAGAGGTTTCATCCATTGCTCAAACTCTTCCTTCCTGGCCTCGGCCGCCATCCTGCCAACCTCTGGATCGCCGCCCGCGCCACTTCCCGATTCCCCTAGTTCGAGAATGGTCAGTTGCATGTTCCCCTCAATCGATGCAACCCATTTGCTAAGGTTCGTTTTTTCTGTTTCGTTGAGATCGTGATTATCTGCCGATGGGTTAAAGAATTCTTTGAGCTGGGGGCCGTCGGTGTTCGCAACCAGAACATAGAGGTAGGGGAAGTCTTCCGGTGCGACGGTTGCCATAAAGCGGCGGGCATTGTTCGTGCCGCACCCTCCTGCGAAGGCAAATCCCAGAGTAACCACGCCTGTATGGGACGCAGTCTTATTGTGGTTGGAACTCGCTTTCACTGCTGCTGAAGGATGGGATCCGTTATTATGATTAACCTTTCCCGCGACTCTAGGTGAATGGGACTTCATTTGGCCGCTAATCTTCACTAGGGATGGAGAAGACGAAGACACTTTTTCCACGATAGCCTGTTTCACAACGTACCTCCTCTTTTCGTACTATTAATAGATTCGTAGGCATTGTAATGGATTCGCAGATTTTTCTAATCTATGCTGGTCAGAAACGCTATACGCGAGCGTTGGCCTCATTGGGCCCTCTGAATAGGCCGCCGCTATTCTGCCCCCGTGCCCATCAATTTCCTCAATGGGAATATTGGACTCCATAGCCTGCGGGCTGATCGGCAAGTAGATACACGCCCGTGGATGGCTTTCCATCTTTACCATCTCTATCACTCAGCGCTTTTTAGTAGCCAATAATTGAAACCGTCCACGATGGCCATCAGCGCAGCTTGGTTCAAATCGCTGCTTACTCCCGCGGTTTTCCACGATTCGTGACCCTCGGCGTTGAAGCTGACCGTGACGCGGACGTAGGCCTCGGTGTCATGGGCGGAAACGTCAAGGGCTTCGACGCTGAAGGTGCCCAATCGCATTTGCGCAATAGCCGGGTACCACTTTTCCAGTTCGCCCCTCATAGCTTTGGTCAGCGCGTCCACCGGGCCGGCGCCCTCCGCGCGTGTTACCGTCACCTTCGAGTCGCCGATGGACAATAACATCGAGGCTTGAACGTACCGGTTCCTGGTTTCGTCGGATTCGTCCAGAACTCTCCAGCTTTTGATGCTGAAACGATCGCGCAAAGTATTGAGCACCCTCATGCAGGCCAGCCGGAACGAAACTTCACTTGCCGTGTAGCCGCCGCCCTCGATCATCGCCTGGTTGGCGTCCATCAAAGCCTGCGCTTGATGGGAGTTCAGAGGAACCCCGAGCGCCTTGGACATCAGCACAATGTTGGCTCTTCCCGATTGAGCGTTTACTCCAATAAACGGTTTGGCGCCCACTTTTTCCGGATCGCACCACAGGTAAGCTCCCGGATTTTTTCCCTCGCTGCTGCCATGCATTCCGGCCCATGTGCCGAACGCGCCTAAGCCGACAATCGCAGCGCCATGCGGCGGCTCAAGTCCGAAGGCTGCGTACGCCGCATGTGCCAGGCTGGTAAGTTTCTGTAGCGATTCTGGAGCGACGAATTCAGCTTCGCCTCTAAGTTGCATACCGCCGATAACGGTTGTCAGGTTCACATTGCCGCAGCGTTCACCTGTTCCAATAAGGGTGCCTTGGATTTGCGCGGCGCCGGCAAAAATGGCGGCTCGTGTATTGGCGACTCCAAGACCGCGATCGGTGTGGCCGTGAAATCCGATTTTTGCATCGGGGTAACTCCGCGCGAGGCCGCCGATCACCCGAGCGACTTCTTCAGAGCTGGCGCCGCCGGTGGTGTCGCAAACAACCAGTCGGCTGACCTTTTGGCGAACGCACTGCTCCGTCAACTGATTAAAGTACTCCAGTGTGCGCTTTTTCGAATCAGCGTTGCATTCGTTGCCGTATTCGTCGCGGCCGCAAGCGGCGTCCATGGCGTGTTCCAGGTCCACGATCACTTCCAGGCCGTGCTGGTGAAGGAACTCGACGGTTTCATACGCCATCAGCAGGCTTTCTTCCTGAGTTGCCTCCAGAGACCTAATTACATCCAGCAGCCTTGATTTGACGACGATGACAGCTACAGGAACGCGCTTTTTATGGGCGACCATGAATTGCGCGTCGGGCCATTCCTTTACCTTGGCGCCGCGGCCGCGCGTTCTGCCGAACAAGGCCAGTTTCATGGCCTTTGTATCAACCGAATCGAGAGCGCTTGCCAAATCTCCCACAAACCGGTTTGCGCCAGCAAAGCCTATCTCGGCATACTGAACGCCAAAATCGGCCATGCGCTGAAGCAGGTTGACCGCATTCGGCACGGATATAGCGATATTTGGCTGTTGCATTCCGTCGCGAAGACTTGTGTCGAACAGCTCGATTCTTCTGGTTCCAGCTTCTTTCATTTGCCCCTGCTGTCGATTGGAAATGTGTTCATGACAAGGATTTCCCTGCTTCTCATCATACCCTGCCATGAATTGAATAAGCGCAATCAGTCACGCGATGCGCCCTGATGCGCTTGAAACTCAGCAAGGCGGCCGAGCGGCTCTTGCGTTGCAAATAAGTCCCTACCGGCAAGCCTCATTCGGCCGGTCGAGTACATCGTTGGTTCTTGCCCGGTGGTCCTGCTGCACCACGGCTCCCGACTTCAGCACCAGCCTGCCTTCCTGGCTGAGCAGCTCATCGATTTCAAAATCCGCCGCCACAGGCGCTCCATCCACCGTGCGCGCGCAATACCAATCCTTGCCGTATGGAGTGCCGTCGCCAAACCAACGTTGGCAGGCGATGACCGACTTGTCGGGACTCAGGTCGCACTGAAACCACATATACAGATCGCCCTCCTTGCCCGAACCGGCCAGCGCAAAGGCATAGGTGGAAACCTTGACCGGCCGTTTATGCGCGTAGGCGGTGTCGATAATCGGCCTGCGCACCTCGCGGATGCATCCTGCGTCCTTGAAGTATTCGTACTTCGACCCGCGTTCCAGCTTCATCGTCGGGCCGTCGGGAGGCATCACCCACACAAATCGCTCGTTGAATCGAATCTGAACCTGCTTTCCCGCAAGCTCTTCCAGGCCGGAGAACTTCTTCTCGTGAAGAAAGCTGCTTCCGTCTCCGACTAAAACCTTATCGCCCTGCCTGAAGCAGAAGGCGCTGACCGGCTCGGTTTTCGCCGAACATCCATTGCGGCAGGGCTGGTAATCCGCCGTCTCCACCAGTGTCGCCGCCGCAAATTCCTTTGCCTCTCTGGCCGAAGCGCAAGGGGCCAGGCTTAGGGCAGCGCAGACGGCAAGGAAAATCATCAGAAAAGCCCGGAAGCTCTTGCCCGTGTTGGCCAGGCGAGTGTGCCTGAATCGCGACTGAATCAATAATTGCATCATGCGCTTTAAGTTACTACTGACCATTCCCGCTTCGCAAACGCCGGATGCGGGAGATTGCCTCTGAAACTGGATCTCCGGAAAACAAAAGCAGCCGAATTTCTCCGGCTGCTTCCGCAATGCATTGGAGCCTCGAAGGCTCTCGCCGCGTTACGCCTTGGCGGTGGCCAGGGCCTTTAGCCGCGTGTTCAGGCGGCTCTTATAGCGGGAGACGGTGTTGTCGTGCAAAACGCCCTTGCGCACGCTCTTGTCGAGGGTGGAAACGGTCTCGCGATACTGCGCCTGGGCGGCCTTCACGTCGCCCTTGACCAGCGCCTCGCGCAAGGCCCGCAGGCTGGTGCGCACGCGGCTCCTGCCGGCGCGGTTCACTTCGGAGCGGGTTTCGGTCTGCCGGGCGCGTTTCAGCGACGATACATGGTTTGCCATTATTCTTCCTTATCTCAGTGTGGAATGCGGCCAGGATGAAAAATTGCCGCATCCCTAGCAATTTCTTAGTCTACTGGAAATGGGTAAGCGGGTCAATCTCCATGAACCGCGGCTGATGCTTCAACAACCACGTCTCAGGCCTACTCCGGCACGCGGGCCAGGATGCAGTCCATCTCCACCATGAGCAGACCGCCTTCATCGCGCGAGACCGGCATGAAATCAACCACGCTAAAGCCGCGCGCTTCAAAAGCTAGAATGGACTCAATGTGATGCGGCATCCTGTGGTAGATCGGGATAAAGGAGACCTCGGTCTGCGCGCCTTTGAGCTGCGGCAGGACTCCCTCCGCGCCCCGCAGAACCTCGATGTCGAATCCCTGTGTATCGATTTTGAGATAGATGTTGCGCGCATCGATCCCAGCCATACACTCATCGAAGATAGAATCCAGGCGTCTGACTTCAACACTCTCCTTGCCGACAACTCGATTCTCCGGAAGAGCCTTCGTGGGGCCAAGCGGGGTAAGGAATGAGGTCATATCGTCGCTTTCGATGAGGTTAATCTCAGCTTGGCCGTTTTTCGAGCCTAGCGCATATTGAAATACTCTCCACGGCGGCCGTGCAATGGCTTGGATTGAGAGATCCTTGAAGGGCTCGCGAGCCGGCTCGAAGGATACGATCCAGCCCTTGTATCCGATGTCGCGAAGCAGATTGCCAAACTGGCCATGATTCGCCCCCACATCGAGAACACAATCGATGGACAGCATATTCAGCACTCTGCGCAACGAGTCCCGTAAGCGCACCCAATCGCTCGGCGGATAGGGAACGACCTCATAACCCATTGATCGCAGGCATTTCTGCGCAAACTTTACTACTTTCACTCAGCCTCCCGATTGCCACAAGATCCGTACTCTCATTTTATGGTGGGGATATGAATGGCAGCGAGAAGTATTTGCGAAAGCGACGGCCAGTTCGCTTTTCGCGGGTTAATGCGTCAGCGCAGCAACGCAATCCTGGCTCTCCCTCTCCTCTTTATGGATTCTTTTTGTCGTGTTGGCGATAATGGCCTATGTATATTCGTCTGAACCGGGCACATCGAGCTCTGCCGGTAATACTTGGCGCGGTCACGCTGGCTGGCGTTGGGGTGCTGTTTGTATGGGATGCTTTTCCCCAACTCTTTCCTGCCAGGGCACATGACTTTCTGGCCGCATTTCCACTCGCTATGATCGCCTTCGCCTACCTCGTCTACCAGTCCGCGCATCGGCCTGCGCGCCTTGAAGTTGTCAAGGCAATTCTGCTGGCAGTTGCCTTTCTCTTTTGGGCCGCCAACCAACTCTGGCCGGATCTCCGCCAGGCGACACTCTTCAACGACATTGCCATCGCTCTTTTCGTTCTCGATGTGTTTTTGGTCATGGTCGGTTGGCCGGCTACATCCCCGGACGAATCCTTTGCCGAGACCTACGAGGCATCCTTTCTGGAAAGGAAGCCTTAAGTACAACCAGATGATCCCTTCAGGCATCAAATGGATATGGCAGCCGTCTCGTCGGCCAAAGGTACCCGTCATGGCACGTTTTGATATAAAATTCTGCTCTTCCGCATTGACTCCTGGCCCCATCGGCGCTACTCTCAAGCCCAGATACCGAATACTGACACCACATTTGGTAGCCTACTCAAACCCGCCGTTTCCACCCCCAGCCCAGAGCTTCGGCTCCCTCCTGTGCCACATACCGCTGTTTCCCCCTCATTCAGCGGCTTGCCCGCAGCCTGACGCTGTCGGCCTGCCCCGCGCCCTGTCTAACCCCTTTGGAGGCCATCGAACCCTTTGAAGATCGACCTGGAGATCACGCCCAACCTTGAGCCCCTCTTCGGGACTCGCGATGAAAACCTCAGGCTCATGGAAGACTCGCTTGGCGTGCGCATCGATCTGCGCTCCGACGCCGTCCATGTGAAGGGCCCCGAAGCCGCCGTCGAGCGCGTCCGCCAGATCTTCGCCGACTTCGAGGCGCTGCGTCGCCAGGGCGTCAACCCCCACAACGGTGAGCTGAACGCCCTCCTGCGCCTGGTCGTCGCCGACCCGGCCATTACTCTCAAGTCGCTCTCCGACTCAGGCAAGCAGCGCTCCGCCGGCGTCAAGCGCACCGTCCAGCCGCGCTCCATCAACCAGCGCAAGTACGTCGAGGCCATCGAGCAGCACGATATGGTCTTCGGCGTCGGACCCGCCGGAACCGGCAAAACCTACCTCGCCGTGGCCATGGCCGTCTCCGCCCTCAACGCCAAAAAAGTCAGCCGCATCGTCCTCGTCCGTCCCGCGGTCGAGGCCGGCGAGCGCCTTGGCTTCCTTCCCGGAACCCTCCAGGAAAAGGTCGACCCCTACCTGCGCCCGCTCTACGACGCCCTCTACGACCTCCTCGATCCCGAAAAGGTCGACAAGCTCTTCGAGCGCAACGTCATCGAGGTCGCCCCCCTGGCCTTCATGCGCGGACGCACCCTTAACGACGCCTTCATCATCATGGACGAGGCCCAGAACACCACCATCGAGCAGATGAAGATGTTCCTCACCCGCATGGGCAACAACTCCAAGTCGGTCATCACTGGCGACATCACCCAGATCGACCTGCCCAACCCGCGCAAATCCGGCCTCTTGGACGC
>CAWJDN010000193.1:0-7232 GCA_963840985.1 uncultured Acidobacteriaceae bacterium | reverse complement strand
CGATCATTGAATCTGACCGGCGGCAGGATTACACAAACGGCTCTCTGCGGAGAAGATTGAGAGGCATTCGATGACCAGCGCGCGGCTTGATGGCCTCCGTTTACTACTGTTAGGAAGCTTAACGTTTCTTTGCCTGGGTGCTGCTTGGGAGAACGCCTCTCATGTCCCGATGATTGATTTCAGAGGGCTTTACTACCCCGCGCGATGCCTTATTCAGCATTGCGACCCATACAAGGAAAGCGAGGTGCTGCGCATCTATCAGGCGGAGGGGGGATATCTTGCAGCAGTCCCTTCCAAGAGTCGCCTGATTGCGACGCGATATGTATACCTGCCAACCGCATTTTCGTTTACGGTTCCCTTCGCGATGCTGCCGTGGGTGCCTGCACAGATACTTTGGATGGTGTTCACCATAGTGAGCCTGCTTGCTGCCTCGTTTTTGCTTTGGAAGATAGGAGCAAATTACGATCCGATCATCTCCGGCGGCCTGATCGGCCTTCTTCTGGCAAACGGTGAAATAATCGTTATGACAGGCAATGCGGCCGGAATTGCGATAGGCTTATGCGTAATAGCCGTCGTGTGCTTTTTCTGGGAGCGGTTTGTCCTATTTGGCATCCTGTGTTTTGCGATCAGCCTCGCACTCAAGCCGCACGATACAGGTCTTGTCTGGCTCTACTTCTTATTGGCGGGCGGAGTTTACCGCAAACGCGCTCTACAAACCCTTCTTGCGACGGTTGCCCTATGCCTACCGTCAGTTCTATGGGTTTGGCACGTCGCGCCGAACTGGATGCAGGAACTGCACTCTATTATCTCAACCTATTCGGTGCACGGCGGTTTAAGCGACCCTGGCCCCGCTTCAACGGGTGGCCACGGCCTTGGTATGTTACTGGACCTGCAAGTGGTAATCAGCTTCTTCCGGGACGACCCGCGCATTTATAATCCGATCAGTTATCTTGTCTTGGCGCTGCTTCTGCTCGTTTGGATATTTGTCACTCTGCGATCCCGCCCCACGCCCGCGAGAACATGGCTGGCGCTGGCGGCAATCACACCGCTCACCATGCTGCCTTTCTATCATCGGCAACTGGACACCATGCTTCTTCTGCTCACGGTTCCCGCTTGCGCTATACTCTGGGCCGAGGGCGGATTGATTGGGCGGCTCGCACTCCTGATAAATATCATGGGGCTCGTGTTGACCGGATTTCTTTCGTGGGCAATTTTCTTCAGTTTCATCAGCAACCTGCACCTGCACTCGACACGGCTTTCCGAACAGATATATCTGATCGTGCAAACCTTTCCAACCCCACTCATCTTGCTATTTATGGGCATTTTCTATCTGTGGGTTTACGCGCGCCGCTCTACTAAAGATGCCTCACTCCCAGCCGATATCAAGCTATGCGACGGGGCTGAGAATCCAATTTCTACTTAAATCTATTCTTGCGGATAAGGCGGGGCAGGGCGGAGAATGAAGCCGTGCGAGCAGGGACGCGATTTACGGCTTTATTGATTGTGATTCTATGCGCTTGCCCGGCTGGGATGGCGCAGGGGCAGGATCGGGACTCCCGCGGCGTGCCCAAAACATCGGCAACGGCTCCGCGGCCGGAGGCGAGGGTGGACATCAATCACGCCAGCGTGGATGAACTGCTGAAGGTTCCCGGCATGACGCCGAGTTGGGCGGGGCGGATTATTCGCTTCCGGCCTTATCGCACCAAGCAGGACCTGTTGGAATACGGCATTGTGACCAGCCAGGTCTACGGCCGGATAAAAGATTATGTGATTGCGCACCAGAAGGCGCAGTGATCACCTGCGTTACGCCTCGACCGGCTGCGGTTCAGGGTCGTCGCCGCGCCTGAGCAGCCTGCTTAAAATCACATAGAGCACGGGGATAAAGAATAGGTTGAGGACGGTGGATAGCAACATTCCGCCGACGATGGTGGTGCCCACGGAGCGGCGACCGAGCGCACCGGCGCCAGTGGCGAAGTAGAGCGGCAGAACGCCGAGGATAAAGGCGAAGGAGGTCATCAAAATGGGCCGCAGGCGCAGCGCGCCGGCCTCGGCGGCGGCATCGGCGATGGAGCGGCCCTTGCGGCGCAACTGCTCGGCAAACTCGACAATCAGAATCGAGTTTTTCGCCGATAGGCCGATAAGCATAACCAGGCCTATCTGGCAGTAGACATCATTCGAATATCCTTGCAACGAGACCAGGCCCAACCTGCTGAGTACCGCATTCGCATAGCCGCGCAATGCCACCAGGCCCAGCGCGCCGAGCACCGCCATAGGCACGGCCAGAAGAATAATGAAGGGCAGCGCGAAGCTCTCGTATTGCGCCGAGAGGGTGAGATATACGACCAGAAGGCCGAGGCCGAAGATGATGAGAGCGCGGCCGCTTGATTCGATCTCGTCGAGCGTCAGGCCGGTCCACTCGAAGTTCATGCCGGGCATCATCGTCTTGCGGGCGACGTCTTCCATGGCGGCGAGTCCCTGGCCCGAGCTGTAACCCGGCGTGGACTTGCCGTCGATTTCAACCGCGCGGAAGAGGTTGTAGTGGGTGATGACCGGCGGGCCGGAACTTTCTGTCACCTTGACCAGGTTGTCGAGCGGGATCATCTGGCTGGAATCCGAGCGCACGTAGTAGTTGTGCAGATCGCGAGCCGACATGCGGAAGGGCTGGTCGGCCTGTACGAAGACGCGATAGGTGCGGTTGTTGAAGTCAAAGTCGTTGATGTATTCCGAGCCCATGAAGACGCCGAGGGTGGTGGTGATCTGGGAGAGCGGAATGTTCATCGCCTTGGCCTTCTCGCGGTCGATGTTGACCAGCACCTGGGGGTCATTGGCCGAGAAGGAGGTGTAAAGGCCGGTGAGCTTCCCGCTCGCATTGCCCGCGCCTACAATCTGATGGGCAACGCGGTCCATGTCGCTGAGCGTGTTGGCGCCCTGATCCTGAAGCATGAACTGAAAACCGCCGAAGCTGCCCACACCGGAGACGGCAGGAGGCTCGACGATCAGAACAAGACCGCCATTGGGAGCGAACATGAGCATCTGCAGTTTGGGCGAAAGGTCGGCGACGATGTCGGCTGCGGAGTGGCCCTTGCCGCGGCGCTGATCACTCGGCTTGGTGGAGATGAACATCATGCCGGCATTCGATGCATTGCCGGCCAGGCTGTAGCCCATCACCGAAAAAGCTCCGCCGATGTCTGGATTGGATGCGATGATGGCTTCGGCGCGGCTCGCCAATGCGCCGGTGTAATCCAGCGAGGAGCCCGGCGGGGCCTGAACGATGACCATCAGATAACCCTGGTCTTCCTGAGGGATGAAGCCGGTGGGAACGTATTTGTAGATCCAAACTGTTGCGCCCATGCCAGCGAAGAAGACGATGAGCAGTACATAGCGAAGGCGTAGCGCAACGTGAATCGCCTTGGCGTAAGTGGCCGACAGCCAGCTAATCTGACGGTCGGTGGAGTGAATGAATCGGGCAAAGAGGCGCGAGACCGGCTCGATACGCAGGAAGTCGAGCTGCTTGGGACGATCTTCTTCGCCGCGCAGGAACATGGCCGACAAAGCCGGCGAAAGCGTGAGCGCGTTGAAGGCCGAGATGGCGATGGCAAACGCGATGGTCAGCGAAAACTGGCGATAGAGAATGCCGGTGGTGCCGGGAAAGAACGAGACAGGCACGAAAACCGCGATCAAAACTAATGAGGTTGCGATGACGGCGCTGGTGACTTCGCCCATGGCTCGCGAGGTGGCCGCGTGGGGGTCGGAGTGCTCCAGATGAATGTGGCGCTGCACGTTCTCGATGACCACGATAGCATCGTCGACCACGAGTCCCGTGGCCAGCGTGATGCCGAAGAGGGTGAGTGAGTTGATGGAGAAGCCGAAGAGCTTGATGAAGGCGAAGGTTCCGATGAGCGAAACCGGAATGGTGACGGCGGGGATGATAGTGGCGCGCCAGTCGAGCAGAAAGAGGAAGATGACGGTGATAACGATGAAGACGGCAATGGCCAGCGTGACCAGCACTTCGCGGATGGAGTCGCCGACCACGGTGGTGGAATCGAAGGCGATAGCGTATTGCAGGCCGGGAGGAAAGCTCTTCGAGAGCTCGGCCAGCGCGGTCCTAGCCTGGCGGTCAACATCCAATGCGTTGGCATTGGAAAGCTGTAAGACGCCGATTCCGTCGGCCTCGTGCCCCATGTATTTGAGCGAGGAACTATAATCCTCCGCACCCACTTCCGAGTGGCCCACGTCCTTGAGCAGGACCAGGCCATTGCCGGAATTCTTGACAATGATGTTGTCGAACTCGGCGGGCGAGGTGAGCCGGCCCACCACGCGCACCGGCATCTGGAAGGCCTGCTTCGAGTCCGTGGGTGGCTGGCCAAGCTGGCCGGCGGGAATCTCCACGTTCTGTTCGACCAGCGCGTTGACCACATCGGTGGCCGTAAGATTGCGCGCGGCTAGGCGCACCGGGTCAAGCCAGACGCGCATGGCGTACTTGCGCTCGCCGAAGATCATCACGTCGCCCACGCCGGGCACGCGCTTCAAGGCGTCCTTTACATAAACGTCGAGGTAGTTGGAGATGAACTCGGCCGAGTAGCGACCGTCGAGGGTGTAGAAGCCCGCGCCGAAGACGAAGTTGTAGTTGGTTTTGGTGATGCTGATGCCGGTTGCGTTCACTGCCGCGGGCAGGCGGCCGGTGACGCTCGCCACGCGATTCTGCACGTCCACGGCGGCGATGTCCAGGTCGTAGCCGGTTTTGAAGGTAGTGGTGATGGAGCTGGTGCCGCTGTTGGTGCTGGACGAGCTGATGTAGCGCATTCCCTCGACGCCGTTGATCGCCTCTTCCAACGGAATGGTGACGGCCTTCTCGACGGTGTCGGCGTTTGCGCCTACATAGTTGCAGTCCACCGACACCACCGGAGGCGCGAGCGTGGGATACATAGCGATCGGAAGGTTGGGAATGCACACCGCGCCCGCGAGAATAATCAGCAGGGCGCAGACTGTCGCAAAGACTGGCCGATGAATAAAAAAATCAACAAACAATGGTTGCCTTCCTTCCGATAAATACTGTCACCTTGAGCGAAGTATGGTGCGCTATTTGAATCAAACGAAGTCGAAGAATCTGTATTTCAACAATGCGCGTTCTTTAAGCAGCACTCAGCCGCCCATCGGCATCACCGGCATGCCGTTCACCAGGAATTGCGTGCTCGACACGATGACCCGGTCACCCGCGTTCAGCCCCGAAGTGACGGCGTAGTTGTTGCCCACTGTATCGCCCAGCGAGACCGCGACTTGGCGAGTCACAAAATTGCCGTTCTGCCCCTGTGCCACGAAGACGAAGCTCTGCCCGCCCTGGCGCGAAACCGCCAGCACGGGCACCACAGCCATGGGTGTGTTACTCCATATGACGCGCGCCTTGATCATCTGCGCGTTGCGCAGCACCTCCGGTGTGGCGTGGACCGGGGCCTTTACAAGAATGCCCTGCAATGTGCTGTCCACCTGCGAAGAGAGAAAATCGATCTTTGTCTTCTCGATCAACTTGCCGGAGTTGTCCGTCAGCTCCACATTCAGTCCCATGCGCACCTGGCTGGCTCGCTCGGTGGGAACGTAGATGTAGGCTTCCATATCCTTGTTCTCGTCGACTGTGGTGAGCATCGTCGCTTGCGAGTTCGCAGGCGAAGCAAAGTCGCCCACATGCACCGGGATGTCGCCCACCACTCCATCAAACGGCGCGCGGATGATGTAGTAGGCCAGTTGCTCCTCCTGCGTTTTGCGCAACTCAACCGCCGACTCGTAATCCGCCTTGGTGTTGCCGAAGGACTGCTGCGCCTGATCGTAAGCGTCGTGGCTGGTCACGCCGGCCTCGAAAAGCTTGCGCTGCCGCTCGACCTCTACCGCGTTGTAATCGTAGATGGCTTTCTTCTGACGCTCGGTGGCGCGCGCAGATGCGACGGTGGCCATCTGCAGCCGCGAATCAATCTCCATGAGCACCTGGCCGGCTTTTACGTGATCGCCGGAGTGGACGAGAATCTTCGTCAGGTTTCCGCTCACCTGAGGCAGCAGCGTTGCCGAACGGCGTGATTTGATGGTGGCCACATACTCGCTTGATTGCGGCACTGGGGCAAGAGTGACTGTCACTGTCTGCACCGGCATCGCCTGCATCCCTGCGGCGGTCTTAGCCTCTGTCTTGCTCTGGCAGCCGGTAGCCGTCAACCCAAGAAGAACAAAACAACCTATTCCTAAAAAGCGTTTCAAGTCGATCAACCTCATTCTGTGTTGCCTTCCCTATTGTAATGTGATGCCTGCGGCCGGAGAATTGATGTAAAAATTCATAGAATGCTCTACGGCCAGCCTGCCCGGATTGTTCCTTAAACGGTTCTGGATTCTTTGACAGGGCCCTTCTGAGTTGGTAGCCTTCATTAGGGCGCATCTGGCCACTCCTTGCCGTCTGTTGACCCTGCCTCAAGTCCCCGTCGTCTAGCCCGGCCTAGGACACCGCCCTTTCACGGCGATAACACGGGTTCAAATCCCGTCGGGGACGCCAATTTAGAATCATATACTTATGGGAAATTCAGCCTCGCCTGATTTTTTCGCTGGTAACGCTGTGGTAACGATAGAACATGAACTTTACCCCTTTTCAGGGCTTTCCGTGGTCTCCGCATAGGCCCCATCTAGCAGCTTCACAGCGTCCGAAAGGAAGGCCGGACTGAGATGTTGATACCGTGCCGCCATTCGCAAATCTTTGTGACCCAGGATGAGCGCAACGGTGTGAATGTCCGCTCCCTTCATTCGCATCCAACTGGCAGCGGTGTGCCGCAAATCGTGGAAGTGAAAGTCAGAGACTTTCACGGAACGGCAAGCCCGCAAGAATGCCAGAGACACGTTCTCTGGTGTCATTGGCTCATCGTTGAAAACAAGGTCAGTTGACTTGGCTTTTCCCTGTGGCACGACAGCGAGAGCCTGTTGCGCCAGCGTATTCAGGTAGACAATCCGCCCGTCTCCGTTTTTCGTTTGTGGGAGCATGATCCGTCCGCCCTTGAAGTCAATGTCCAGCCAGCGCAGCCCCAGGACTTCTCCGCGCCGCATTCCGGTTGCAACGGCAAGGCCCGCAATCGGGCGAAGCCATTCAGGACAAGCCTCCAAGACGGCCCGCAACTCTGTGGGCTGTAGATAGCGCACACGGCCAGCCGGAACGCGGGGCGGTTTAATGCCGTGGGCAGGGTTGGCCGGAATCAACTCCCATTCGA
>CAWJDN010000192.1:0-4073 GCA_963840985.1 uncultured Acidobacteriaceae bacterium | reverse complement strand
TTGGGGCAGGTCGGAGATCATTCTGCTGAAGACTCTCTGCCCGGATATCCGCCAGGTTTCGTTCTATTCGCTGGCATTTACCATGGCCGAACAGTTGCTGCTGGCCGCGACCGTTTTCGGAACGGCAGCCGGCGCCACAATCTTCGTTCAGTACGGACGCGACAAGTCCCGGCTTCCAGCCATTACAGCTTCCACTTTTCGCTATCTTGCTTTGATCGCGATTCCCCTGCACTTGGTCGCGGCATCGCTCGCGGTTTCGGCTTTACTGCTACTCTACGGCCGCCAATTTCAAGACGCTGCCATGGTGGTAATGCTGGCTCCGCTGCTGTGTATCTTCAAAGCCTTTATCTCGCCTGCACAGAGCCTCCTCCAGTGCTCCGAGCGCCAGAGCTTTGTCATCGCGGCAACGGTACTCGCGGGCGTCGTCGATTGGGGAGTGGCCTGGTGGCTTATTCCAGCGCACGGAGCGGTCGGCGCGTGCATTGGTAACGGAGCAGCGCAAGCGGCGGCCGTCCTGGTGATGTGGGCTGTGGCAATCCATCTCTACAAGGTGAAGCTTCCCTGGCTGCAGGTAGCAAAGATCGTTTTCATCAGCTTTCTTGCAGCGCTGGCCGCGCATTACATTGCAACGCTGACCGAGCATCACATTGCTGGTCAACTGGAGCTGCTATGGGCCATCCTGTTCGGCGGATGCGCTTCCCTGATCGTTCTCTTCGGGCTTTTCTACTGGATGCGCGTGCTGGAACCGGAAGACCATGACCGTCTCAAAATTCTGGTCAAGATGCTGCCGAAGCAATTAGCCACTAGGGCAGACTCGCTACTGGACGTAATGATTCGTCTATGATGAATCGATGCTGTCGCGGTTATTCATTTAGAATAAATTTCTGAGCGCGTAAGCGGAGGTCGCAGTGGTCACGTGAAGTAACATTCTGCCAGGTGCTCGTCCAAATATACCTTTATGAAAATGGAATCTATCGCAGATAGGGAGTAGGCATGGCGGCCACAAACTCTGGCATCAAGATAAGCGTGGTGATTCCCGCTTACAATGTGGAGCGTTTTCTGCCGCGCTGCTTAAAGTCTGTCTCCGCTCAGACCCTGAAGCCAGAGGAGGTTATTGTCGTCGATGATGGCTCGACAGACAACACGGCGGCTGTAGCGGCGGCGCTGGGGGCAACCGTGATCAGCCAGACAAACAGCGGTGTCGCGTCTACTAGAAATCTGGGAATACGAAATGCATCGGGCAATTGGATCGCGCTGCTGGACGCCGACGATTTGTGGGCGCCGGAAAAACTGGAGCGCCAGGCTGCCCTCATTCGTCCCGAGACCGTGCTGGTGTACACCGGTATCAGAGTCTTCGACGATGGCGGTATTCGTGATTTGCGGCCCGCAATCGACGCAATCTCTGCGAGGAAGATGCTGCGCTATATGAATCCGATTACGCCCTCGACTGTCATGGTCAAGCGTGAGGCGTTCATGCAGGTCGGAGGTTTCCGCAAAGGCCTTGACGCTTGCGAGGACTGGGGGTTGTGGTTCCGCTTGCTACCTCTGGGGCGCTTCGAAGCGGTTCCTGACCCTCTGACGGACTATTACATTCACCCCAAAAGCCTCAGTGCGAATCCGGAAAATATGCTTCATGCTGCCGATATCATCATTGATGCGACACTTACAGCCGATCTGCGGGGCTTCGAGCGTTGGGCCTGGAAGCGTCGTATCCGCGCAGAGCAGTTGTGCAGCGCTGGTTTGATTGCGCGGAACAATGGGCTCAAAGGTGAACTTCGCTACATGTTTCAGTCGCTGTGTGCGTGGCCGTCTCCCTTTTGGCGGCCGCGCCGCTTTGCCGCGTTTGCGGTGAGCATACGAAACCGACTTTACGGAAGAGAACATAACCATGAACCGCGTCTCTAACCAGGGAATCTGGATTGAATCCGATTTTCCCTTAGCCAACACTTCTCAGTGGTCGATACCATTGCGTTTGGTGAAGGCTGTCGCAGCGGGAGAAGCCGCAACTCTGGGCAGCGTCTCGCCGCGCATGGCAACCAATCTGGAAACCATCCGCGATATCTACGCCGCTTGGATTCCCGGCCACAAGGTACCACTCACTTTTGAGATCTCCTCCGATTCCGATCTCCCAGCCAGTGGCGTTTCGCTGTTCTTTTCCGGCGGCGTGGATAGTTTTTATTCCCTCATCAAGCACCGGGACGAGATTGACAATCTCGTGCTGGTTCACGGCTTCGACGTGCCTTTGGCTGAAACAAAGACGTTTGAAATGATTTTGGAACAAGCTCGAGAGGTGGCACGTCTCTTCAGCAAACGTCTGATCGTGGTAAGGACTAATCTGCACTGGGAAGAATCCCGTTTGTATACAGAGCAACCCCGGATTCCTTGCAGTTGGGGAATGTACTTTGGTGCGGCGCTGGCAGCTGTCGCTCATGCGCTGGCGCCCAATCATAGCAAGGTATACATAGCATCGTCCTACTCGTATGACATTCTGCACCCGTGGGGTTCGCATCCGCTGCTGGATCCGCTCTGGTCCACTGAGGCACTTCAGATTGTCTTCGATATCGGGGAAACCCGTATGGATAAATTGCGCATAGTGGTTCAGCATCCTGAAGCTTTGGCGCGCCTGTGGGTATGTTGGGAGAATTTGGGCAACTACAACTGCGGCCATTGCGAGAAATGCGTTAGGACCATGCTGGGTTTGCGCGTTCTCGGTATTGAACGCTGCGCCGTGTTTCCAAATACACTCACGCCAAAGCTAGTGCGACAGCAGACGCTTAATCATAACGCCGTGCTGTATTGGCGTGAATTGCTTTGTCCTAGTCTGCCGTCAGCCCTTTACGCTGCGGTGCGATCGGCTATCCATAGTTACGAAACCGGCCTGCCGGTGCGCACAGGCAAATGGAAGCGAGAGGTCAAACGATGGCTATTCGCCCTGCGCAACGCTGGAAGGGCCTTGACGGCGCCGATAGATCGTTTCTAAAGACATGGAGTCCAGTCATGACCAGGCAGATTGTTCTTGAACCCGGAAGTTATACTTGCCAAAATCTGGGTGATGTGGCCATGATGCAGATTACCGTCGCTCGCCTCAAAGAGTTATGGCCCCACGCTGAGATCGGTGTCGTAACCAATCGCCCAGACCGTCTTTCTCGCTTCTGTCCTTCCGTCACGCCAATTTCAGGGGAAGAGCGTAATGCCTGGTTATCATGCCAATCTTTGATCGGTGGCCTTCACCAGAGGTTACCGGCAGGCATCTCGGTCCTTTTGCGGAGTCTTGAGAGACTGCTTTGGTTCCGGTACCCGGTGGTAACGGACTTCGGTTTCCTCTTAAAAACATTGATTAAGCGCAGGCCGGTTTCGTCGCCATTCAGTTTTCGCAAATGCGTGACAGGTGCAGACCTCCTGGTTGTGAGTGGTTCGGGCATGCTTAACGATGCATTTGCAGACTCCGCTTGCCCGCTCCTGGACGAGTTGGAGTTCGTATTGCAGGCAGGTATACCTATTGTTGCCTTCGGCCAGGGTGTTGGCCCGATTACAGATCCTGAGCTGTTGGCAAGGGCCCGGTCCGTGCTTCCCCGGCTCAAACTGATCGGTTTGCGTGAAGGCCATACAGGATTACCGCTTCTCGAGTCTCTCGGCGTGCCCAGAGACAGAATTTCCGTTACTGGAGATGACGCTATTGAACTCGCATATCGACTTCGTCCCAGTTCTCCGGGAAATTCTATAGGCATCAACTTGCGACTCGCCAAATATGCGGAAACAAATGATGAGATGGTTGACAAGCTGCGTGAACCTTTGCGGATCGCTGCCCAGACTCTGAACTCCTCCTTGGTTCCCATACCCATATCGTTCCACGAGAATGACTCTGACATAGAGGCAAACAGGAGGTTGCTAGACGGACAGAACACCGGTTCTCCGGCTAGGATCGAGAGTCCAGAGGATGTTATTCGCCTGATCGGAAGTTGCAGAGTCGTCGTGACTGGAAGTTACCATGGAGGAGTTTTCGCTTTGGCGCAGGGCATACCGGTGGTAGGCTTGGTGCACTCCCCTTACTATGAACAGAAGTTCATCGGCCT
>CAWJDN010000191.1:0-3475 GCA_963840985.1 uncultured Acidobacteriaceae bacterium | reverse complement strand
TGTTATGTAATATTTACTCAACTTTCAGTTACAACATTATTACTAAAAAACAACGGACAGGTGAGGACGGCGCGGATGGCGCCTTTTAGTCCTGAGTGGGCGCGAATCTCGTCCAGGTCGCCGATAGATTTCATAGCCGCGGCGGTAAACACTTCGCCGGCGGTCGAGGCGATTATGATGGCAGCGATCATGGAGGTTGCGGCCCAGAATCCGGGTTGCGGGGCAGGGTAGGGAGTCATCATCGCGCCTGCTCCTTTCCTGTATCCGCTGTATCGGCGAGGGCTGGAATTGACGGTCTTACGGTAAGCGATGGCCCCTGCGCTACGAAACCCACGCCTACGGTAATCAGTACAATCCCCGCCCAGCGCTCCAGCGAAATTGCCTCATGCAGAAAAAAGCGTGCGAACAGAGCGACGATTACGTTGCCTGAGGCCGTGGCGGGCAGCACGAAAGTAAGATCGGCCCACGACAGAGCTGTCAGATAACTGGCGAAGAAGCCGATAAGCAGCGCGATGCCCAGCGCGATCCAGGGTGTGAAGACCGCGGCGATCAGCGCGGCGGGATGAGTCAGGGATATATTCGGCAGGCCGGTCATGCCGCGCGACAGACAGGTGTCGCCCAGTGGAGCGCAGAGAGAAACAAGCCCCAGGATCAGGTATTGTCGCTGCGTAAGCCTAGCGTGAGCCATTGGTGTTCCTGTCCTGACGATCGGACGCCGGTTCGTGATTTCCCACCCTTCGCAGGGAGTGCGAAGGATGAGGCACACATTCATAATCGGGGCTACGCTCTCGCGCTTGCCGGGGCGGGTGGATCCGCTTGCTTGCTGCGCGCGGTCTTCACCATCTTGTTGCGCTGCGAGCGCAGCTTCAAGAAGGCTTTGGCCTCGACATACAGCCGGGGCAGATCGCGATTCACAAACGCCTTCCAGACCACGCGGAATGCGGCCTTGGGACGGAAGTAGTACTCGTCGTAGAAGCGATGCACCATCTCCATCACATAATCCGTGGGCAGGCCGGGGTACTCGATGTGCGCCATCTGGTGACCGCCCTCGTCCATCATCGCCGCTGAGTTCACGATGAAGCCATTGGCCTTGGCGTAGTCGTAAAATTCAGTGCCGGGATAGGCGTGTGCGATGCTGACCTGGATGGTTTCGCAATCCAGGGTCTTGGCGAAGTTGATGGTGTTGCGGATCGACTCTTTGGTTTCGCCGGGCAGGCCGAGGATAAAATCTGCGTGAATGCAGAGGCCCAGGTCGTGGCAGTCCTTTGCGAAGGCGCGCGCGCGCTCCACGGTAGCGCCCTTCTTCACGTTCTTGAGGATTTGCGGATCGCCGGATTCAAAACCCACGATGAGCAGCCGGCAGCCGGCATCCTTCATGGCCTTGAGGGTTTCGCGGTCGGTGGTTACGCGCGAAGTACAGCTCCAGGTAAGGCCCAGCGGCTTGAGTTTTTCGCAGAGTTCAATCGTCCGCGGCTTTTGAATGTTGAATGTGTCGTCGTCGAAGAAGAACTCCTTCACGTCAGGGAAGTTCTCCTTGGCCCAAGCCAGCTCGGCGGCCACATCATCGGTGGAGCGCTTGCGCCATGCGTGTCCGCTCAGCGTTTGCGGCCACAGGCAGAAGGTGCACTGCGCCGGGCAGCCGCGCGTGGAGTAGAGCGCGATGAAGGGATGCAGCAGGAAGGGCACGTTGTAGCGCGTTACATCCATGTCGCGCTTGTAGATCTTGGTGGCCCAGGGCATCGCATCCAGATCCTCCACCTGCGGGCGGTCGGGGTTATGGACGATCTTGCCGTTCTGCTTGTAGCTGATGCCGAGAATCTCGTTGAGCGGCTTGCCCTGGGCAAACTCCACCACGGAGTAATCAAACTCGCGGCGGCAGATGAAGTCCAGCACCGAACATTCGTTCAGGGCCTTATCCGTCGAGGTGGTAACCGGAGGGCCGACGAAGGCGATGCGGATCGAAGGATTGGCGGCTTTGATGGCCTCGGCCAATCGCTGGTCGCCATCCCATCCCATCGTCGAAGTGAACAGCACAAGGAACTCGTACTCCTTGCAGATTTTGATGGTCTCATCAGCGGAGACGTGATGTGGGGGCGCATCGAGCACGCGCGAGCCTTCCAGCAATCCGGCCGGGTAGGTCAGCCAGACAGGGTACCAGTAGGACTCAATCTCGCGTGTTGCCGGCCAGCGCGAACTCGCGCCGCCGTCAAAATTCTCGAAGGAGGGGGGATTCAGGAAAAGTGTTTTCAGGGGCATAGTCATCCCTTTCATTCTAACATTTTGGCATTTTCTTCGGATTCCGGCGGTTTTACGAGAGGTTACGTCTGCCAGACTTACTTTGCGTGCAGTTCTTCCAGCCAATCTTCCATGTGGCCGAGGGCGCGCAGCAGGCTCAACCGCGCTTTGCTCAGGTCGAAGCCTGCATCCAGCGCGTCCTGATATTTTTGGCGCTCATCGATGCGTGCCAACTGCTCTGCTTTAGGCGTCAATTGCGGCTGTGCGCCAGGGCTGGTGCCTGCGCCGTTGCCCAGTTCCAATTGTGCCTGCACAGTCTGAAGCTGAGAGCTGGCGATCTGCTGCTTCAGGCTGGCAATCTCCGCCAGCGTGTCCAGCTCGCGCAAGGTGCCGGTCAACTCTGCAATTTGTACTTCGTTCTGCCGCTGGGCCTGTTCGACTTCCACCGTAGCCCGCAGCGCATCGGCAGACGACTCTTTGCTCTTGGCGTGATGCACAAGGTCAAAGAGCGGCACTTGAACCGAGAATCCTGAACTTAGGTTGTCAGACTTCAGGGGACGCGCAAAGTAGGAGTCAGCGTTGTTCAACAGCTTGGTGTCGCGGCTATATTGCGCATCGAAGCTGATTTGGGGAAGAAACGTGTGCACCGTGTCTCCCCGTGCCGTCCTTTGTTTTGAGAGAGCGAACATGCGTGCTGATTCAATACCCGTCGTGTCGCGTACTGTTAGATCCGCCTTGACTGCGGGAATCTCAGGAATGCTGGCGTGATCCGGCGTGATTGAGCCGGACGGCAGGCCGGTGAGGTCCGCCAGCTGCTTGGTCAAAGTGCCGGCACGGTTCTCCAGGTGCAGACGCCGAAGCTTCAACTGGGCCGCCGTCAGTTGCGCTTGCAACAACTCACTCAACGGATCCACGCCGGCCTCGGCGCGCTGCTGTTCGATGGTCACCAGTTTTTCAGCAAATGTTTCCTGCTGGCGCGCCGCATCCAATTCATGATCGACTGTATCCAGTTCAATGTAAGTCGTGGATGCGTCCAGCGCCACCTGTTCGCGGGTGTCCTTCAGGCGAAGAATTGTGGCCTGTAAACCGGCGCTTGCCGCTGAAATGTAAAACTTTTGAGGAGTGTTGTAAACCACAGACTGCATAGTAGCGGTAACAATCGAAGGCGGAGTGCCGGTGAAGCCTATCGAGGGCACCGCGGGAAGCCCCGAGCCGAATGTCAAGCTGGGCATGAAAACAG
>CAWJDN010000190.1:0-13276 GCA_963840985.1 uncultured Acidobacteriaceae bacterium | reverse complement strand
GCGCCGAAGAGATTAGTACCGGTATTTCTTGCGCGGCGTGACGAATTGTGCGCACCCGCGTGTTGCATCGGCAGGGCAATCATGAGGTTTGCGTTCAGAGTCGGAACGAAGGGAAACTCAGATGTTGCAGAATGAGAGACGAAGGAACGAGGCAATCGCTCCGTCCTGGGCACATCTTCGCCTTCCGCCTTTTCCTCAAGTCGCCCTCCGCGTGCTGCAACTAGCCCACAATGAGAATGTGCAACTGCACGAGTTGAGCAGTCTGATCTCCTCCGATCCGGCCTTTGCCAGCGAAGTCCTTACCATTGCAAATTCACTCTTGTATGCTCCGCGGTTTCCCGCCAGCAGCGTGATGCAGGCCATCGCGGTGCTGGGCGCCAATAACCTGCAGGGACTCTGTCTGACAGTAGGGGTACGCGCCTACATGGGTAAAGCGCTGAATCAGCCTGCTATGCGGGCTATATGGCGCCACAATCTGGCCTGTGCCCTGATCGCCGATCAACTAGCTTCCGTGGGCTTCCTTGATAGGGACGTTGCTTTCACCTCGGGCATAATGCACGACATCGGGCGATTGGCGTTGGCCGTAATCCGGCCCAAAGAATATAGCCTCCTGCTGGGCGCTCACAGCGGCTCTGCCGCCAGCATTCTCAATGCCGAACAGGAAATCTTCGGATGGGATCACTGCGAGGCCGGCCGGCAACTGGTCAAAGATTGGAAGATGCCCGCGGAATTTGAACCCATTGTCGCCGAACATCATGCGCCACGGCAGAAGGATAGCTCCTGGGGCATGGCCGATGTGATCAATGTCAGCTGCCGAATGGCCGACACCGTAGGCTGCGCCGCGTTTCCTGGCTGCGAGGTCACGCTCTATCCCGATCTGATGGACGAGCTGCCTGAACGGGAGCGCAGGCTCTTCCATGCCACGGTTGATACCCTCACTGCCGAAATCGCCAGAAAAATCGATTCCGTAGAGTCGGTTTGTCCTTATGAAACTTGTTGATGGGTGCTCCATCCTTGCCGCGTTTCCGGGGTTCCCAGAGAGCGATTTTTTGCTTGCTGGGGTGAACCAGGATGGGAAACTGCAATCCTTTTCCAGTCGTTCTAGAACCGGAAGAAGTTCTTCGCCAAAAAAATCACATTCGCCGGCCGCTCGGCCAGCCTGCGCATGAAGTATGGGTACCAGTCGTTGCCGAAGGGGATATATACGCGCACTCTGTATCCCTCCTCGACGAGCTTGCGCTGCAGGTCGCGGCGTATCCCATAGAGCATCTGAAACTCGAAGCGATTGTGCTCGATGCCATGCTCATTTGCGAAGCGCTTTGCCGCGGCGACCATGGCATCGTCGTGGGTTGCGAGACCGTGATAGATCGGACTCTCCAGCAGCAGATTCGCTAGCTTGATAAAGTTCGCGTCTACATCCGCCTTGCGCGGAAACGCGATCTCCGCCGGCTCCTGGTAAGCGCCCTTGCATAGCCGCACACGGATGCCGTTAGCAATCAGCTCCTCGATGTCCTTCTTTGAGCGTAAAAGGTATGCCTGAATCACGATGCCTATTGCCCCGTGCAGTTCAGGCTTGGCATGGAGCCGCTTGACTATCTCCATCGTCACCTGCGTCAGCGAAGAATCCTCCATGTCGATGCGGACAAAGCTGCCCGTCGCCTTGGCGTGTTGAGCTACGCTCTCGGCAATGCTCTCTGCCAGCGCGGGTGAAAGGTTCAGCCCCATCTGCGTCAGCTTCATGCTGATGTTGGCGTCCAGCTTGCGCGCGGCAATCGCATCCAGCAGCTTGTGATAGACATCGGCGGCCGCTCGAGCCTCGGTCTCCGTGGTCACGCTCTCGCCCAGCGAGTCCAGCGTAACGCTCATGCCTTGTTTATTAACCTCATCGGCCACCCGCAGTGCGTCTTCTATCTCCATGCCGGCAATAAAACGGGAGCTGACCCGGACCCCCAGGCGGGAGCGTTCGCTGAATTGGCGCAGAGGGCGATTGTGAGAGAGAGCAATAAAGAAGGAGCGAAGAATAGGCATACAACAGTCCTGCCGGAATAGGCTGCCGTTGACGTAACGGCCAAATTCCGGAACAACTAGATTCTCACATAAAAGTCAGGAGGGCGGTGACGGACTCATCTGGCATACCGTCCGGCGTTCCGCAATGCGAACTTCAAGGACGGTACTACGTCCAGGTTGCCGCAGGCCAACGATAATGGCCCGCAGCCCGATGGGGCGCAAAGGCTGATAGCGGGCTCTCTTCCACTCCGCGGCCAATATTGTGCACCACCTGTGTTTGCCGGCCAACGCTCACCACGATGCCCACATGCGACAACCGCGCATCCAGCAGCCAGGTAAGGATATCGCCCACCTCAATGGTTTTTGGAAAGCCATCCCCCGAAGTTGGCTTATCGGTGGCCCACAGCCGCGCTCCGGCCCGCGTCCAATACGTCTCCAGATTTAAAACCCGCCGGTGGTCGATGTTCGCGTCCGGCTCCCGCGAGCCCCAAACCTTGCGCGCCGGATAGGCGTTGAAGTGGGTCACCATGTCTTCGTGGACCAGCTTCTGCAAATCCAGCCCCAACCCGTCGCGGGCCGCGCGAATCACCACATCGGCGCAGACGCCAGTCGAGCGCGGCACATCGCCGCCTGGATAACTCAGCTTTGTCCAGGCCGGATCGTAGCTCGTCGTCACGCCCAATTGCGCCCGCGCTGCATCAGCTAACTTTTGGCCGTTGGTCGAGGCCGCAAACGCAAGCCTACTCGACGCAATCCAAATCGCCGCAAGTCCGCTAAGAACGCTCCGTCGCCGCACGGTAAAACCCTCGCCTATCGAATCTCGTACACCGCGCTGCCGTGCGCCGGCAAGGTCACCGTAACTTCCTTCGATTCCTTGAAGCCGTCTTCCTTCCATATATCCTGGGCCAGATGCTTTTTTCCGTCCAACCCAAGCTGCGTCCAGCTCACACGCAGCGTTACCGGCTTGTCGTCAAGATTGAAAAAGCCGAAGTACTCCGCGTAATTCCTTGCCCCAGGAGCGTTGATCGTGGCCCGCCAAACCCGCGCGTTTTCAAAGCCTGCCCCCAGGCTCGTCAGATCGACCGGATGGCTGTACGTCACATTCTGATTCATAAACAGGATCGACTGGTTGGAGATCAGCGACCGTGTAAACTCATCCAGCTTGGTCAGATTCGCGCCCAGAATCAGCGGCGAGCGCGCAATCGCCCACAGCGTGAGCTCGGTTTTCTGCTCGTCATGTGTCAGCCGCGACTGGCGCGCCTCGCCCATACCCGGATGCGGCCCCAGCCAGCCCCAGGGCAGCATATCCGCGTCCGGCCAATTGCCCTCCCGCGCATAGGTAAACCATTTGGCCAGCCGGTCGAACTCGTCCCTCAGGCCGAATGGATACTCGTCGTCGCCCGACTTGCGCGGGAAGCTCCAGGCGTCCCAGTGATCATTGGTGACACGCCACATCTGCGCCAGTTCAGCGACCTCGGCAGCGTGTTCCAACTGCGTCGGCCCCGGCGAAAGGCTCAGCACAATTGGCCGCCCCGTCTTCCGGATCGCCGCCGCAATCTGCTGAATCTCCGTGGGCCTGTAAGGGTGGTCGCTGATGCAGTCCACCTTGATGAAGTCCAGTCCCCAGCCGGCATAGAGCTTTAGCATCGAGTCGTAGTAGGCCTGCCCGGCGGCGTTATCGGCCACGCCCCAGTTGCCGTCATCCCAGCCGCAGGGGGAGTTGAGGTCTGCGGCGTCAACGGCATGAAAACTCGTCCCCGCAATGGGTAGATTCTTTTCCACAGCCTGCTTGGGAATCCCGCGCACGATATGAATGCCGAACTTCAGCCCCTGCTTATGTACCCACGTGGCCAGCGGCTTGAAGCCCGCGCCGTCCGCCGCCGTAGGAAAGCGGCTCACCACCGGAAGCAGAATCCCGTTCCCGTCCAGCAGGTATTTTCTTTCCGCCAGGTTAGCGCCGAAGGGGTTCTCCATGTACCACCCCTCGTCGATCACCGCATATTGCCAGCCGAACAGCTTGAACCCGGCCAGCACCTTGGCATTGGCCTTGAAGTCGGCCTCGTTGATAGTCAGCCCGTAGGCATCCCAACTGTTCCACCCCATCGGCGGCGTAGGCGCGGGACTCTGCGCGGGAGTGAGGGTTGTGGCGGCGACGAAAACAAGAGTGGCGAAAAAACAGCGTCGGAGTTCCATGCGGGAAAGATACCACACTCGCCGGTGCTCCATACAAGCCTATAGCTGTATCTTCACCGGCCAGGTCTTCCATATCTCAGCGCAGTAGTCGCGGATCGCCCGGTCAGAAGAGAACTTGCCAATGCGCGCCACGTTCAGAATCGACATGCGCGTCCACGCTTCCTGGTCTTTGTAGGCCGCGCTCACCCGGTCCTGGCAATCGACATAAGACTGGTAATCGGCCAGCAGCATGTAGTCGTCCGTGGTGAGCAGAGAGTTCACCAGCGGCTCGAAGAGCGCCTTGTCGCCGCGCGAAAATTCGCCGTTTGAAAGTGAATCGAGAACCTCGTGGAGCATTGAGTTCGCCTCATAGATTGCGCGCGGGTTGTAGCCTTCTCGCTTTCGGCTCTCCACCTCGGGGGCGGTCAGCCCAAAGAGGTAGAAGTTCTCCGCGCCCACCTCCTCGCGGATTTCGATGTTGGCTCCGTCCAGCGTACCGATGGTTACCGCGCCGTTCATGGCGAACTTCATGTTCCCGGTTCCCGAGGCCTCCTTGCCGGCCAATGAAATCTGCTCGCTCAGGTCCGCTGCCGGATACACTCTTTGTCCCAGCTTCACGTTGTAATCAGGCAGAAAAACCACCTTCAGCCGGCCCCGTACCAGCGGATCGGAGTTGATGGCTTCGCCCACCGAATGAATCAGCTTGATGATCAGCTTGGCCATGCGATAGCCGGGCGCGGCTTTTCCGCCGAAGATGAAGGTCCGCGGCATCACCTCCGCGTCCGGGTCGCTCTGAATGCGCTTGTAGAGCGTAAGGATGTACAAAATCAGCAGGTGCTGCCGCTTGTACTCATGCAGCCGCTTCACCAGCACGTCGAAGATCGATTCCGGATCGGTCGCGATGCCCAGCTTATCGTGGATGTAGGTCGTTAGTTGCAGCTTGTTCTCCCGCTTGATGGCGCGCCACTCTTCGCGGAACTCCTGGTCGTCAACCAGCGGCTCCAGCCTGCGCACCTTTTCCAGGTCGTGGATCCAGCCCGGACCGAGCCGCGCGCTCAGCAGGCTTGCCAGCCGCGGATTGCTCAGCACCATCCAGCGCCGCGGCGTTACTCCGTTGGTCTTGTTGCTGAACTTCTCCGGCGTCAGCGCGTAGAAATCGCTGAGCACATGGGTTTTCAGCAGTTCCGTGTGCAGTTCGGCCACGCCGTTGATGGCATGGCTTCCCAAAGAGGCCAGGTTCGCCATGCGCACGAACTTCCCGCCTTCTTCGTTGATGAGCGAAAGCCGCTGCACGCGCCCCTCATCGCCGGGAAACTTCAAGCGCACATTGTCCAGATGCCGCCGGTTGATCTCGTCGATAATCTCCAGGTGGCGGGGCAGCAGCGCTCCGAAGAGGCTCAACGGCCATTGCTCCAGAGCCTCCGGCATCAGCGTGTGGTTGGTATAGGAGAGCGTATTCTCGGTCACGTGCCAGGCTGCGTCCCACTCCATATCGTGCTCGTCGATCAGCAGGCGCATCAGTTCCGCCACCGAGATCGCCGGGTGCGTGTCGTTCATCTGGATGGCGAAGTTGCGGTGCAACTCGGCCAGTGGACGGTGTTGCGTTACCTGGATCTTCACAATGTGCTGCAACGAACAGGAGACGAAGAAGAACTGCTGCTCCAGCCGCAACTGCTTGCCCTGGAAACCCTCATCGTTGGGATAGAGAATCTTCGAGATATTCTCGCTCGACACCTTGGCGGCCACCGCGCCCAGAAAATCCCCCTGGTTGAAAGTCCCAAAATCAAAGCTCTCCACCGCCTGCGCCGCCCACAGCCGCATGGTGTTGGCCGTGTTGGTCCGGTAGCCAAGAATCGGCGTATCGTGCGGAACCCCGCGCACCACCCATTGCGGAATCCACTCGACGCGCATCCGCCCTTTGGCGTCGGTATGCCGCTCGGTACGCCCGCCCATTTTCACTTCAAAAACATCCTCGGGCCGCTCCAGCGCCCAGGGATTGCCCAGCCGCAGCCATTTGTCGGTCGACTCCACCTGCCAGCCATCGCGAATCTGCTGATTGAAAATTCCGTACTCGTAGCGAATGCCGTAACCAATCGCCGGTATATCCAGCGTGGCCAGCGAATCCATGAAGCAGGCAGCCAGCCGCCCCAACCCGCCGTTGCCCAGCCCCGGTTCCTCCTCCTGCTCGATCAGCGTGTTTAGGCTGATGCCCAACTGCCGCATGGCCTGCTCGGTCTCGTCGTAGATGCCCAGGTTGATCAGGTTGTTAGCCAGGTGAGGCCCGGTCAAAAACTCCGCCGACAAATAGCAGACCACCCGCACATCCTGCGCCTGGTAGTTCTTCACCGTCTGAATCCACCGCTCCACCAGCCGGTCGCGCACCGTGTGGGCCAGCGCCATGTAAAGGTCGTTCACCGTCGCCCGCTCGGTGGACCGGCCCTGCACAAAGACCAAGTTGTCCAGAAACGACTGCGCCAGCGCTTCCACGCTCATCTCGGTTCTCTGGCCCCTGATCGTTCCAGCTTGGTTCGAGCCAGCCTGGTGCAATCCGGATTGTGTTGGCGTTACAGTTGGAATCTCGCTCATCGTATTCCTCGTCTCCCCGAACAGGCGGGCAGATCCCTCAAGCGGAGAGCTGTTCTTCAAAGATAAGGCCGGGCGCGCCTGGCTGTGATGAATAATCGGTCAAAGGCAGGACGTGATCTTGCGATGGGTTCATTTGAAGAATGCAATGCCATTTTGGTCTCCAGAACCGGTCCTTGGTACTTTGCGATAAGCTGGTGCGAAGGAGCAAGCAACCGATGAACGTGATTCTGGGAATCGATGGCGGGGGAACGCACACCCGCGCCTCCATCGTGGCGGGAGACCGGGTTCTGGCTCATGCCGAGAGCGGTTCCATCAAGCGCCTGCGCGTGGGCGCCGAAGCCGCTGAAGCCAACCTGCGCGCGCTGCTCAAAGAGGCCTTCGCCAAGGCTGGCGTGAGTGGCGTACGCGCCGCTTCGGTAGGTGTGGCCTCTGTCTCCATGCCGGGGGTCGTCGAGTGGATCACGGCGGTTTTTAACGACTTTGGAGTCGAGCATTCCGAGGTCGTCGGCGATGAGGTAATCGCCCTCGACGCGGCCTTCCATGGAGGCCCCGGAATCCTGCAGATTGCCGGCACTGGCTCCAACACCATTGGCCGCGCGCCTGACGGCAGCCGTGAGAGCGCCGGCGGCTGGAGTTCGCATCTGGGCGATGAAGGCTCCGGCTACTGGATTGGCCTGCACAGCCTGCGCCGCGCGCTCAAAGCTCTGGATCGTGAGCAACCGACGCAAATTCTTGAGAAAATTGGCGAAATCTGGGGCACGCCGCGGCTGGACGACCTGGTAAACCTAGGTGACAGCACACCCGGACCTGACTTTGCCGCCCTCGCCCCGGCCATCAACAAACTGGCCAATGCCGGCGACCCCGTCGCCAAAGAAACCCTCGCCCAGGCCGCATCCGATCTCGTCGAGTTTGTCCTTCTCGTCCGCGCCAAGCTGCGCCGCAAGCACTCCATTGCCGGCGAGGTACCCGTAGCCTGGACCGGTGGCGTCATCGAGCACATGACCCTGGTGCGCGAGGCATTCTTTGCCGGCCTCCATGCCGCCGCTCCTCAGATGCCGGTCAGCCGCGAGCCGGCAATCCCTCTCGATGGAGCGCTGTGGCGGGCCCAGCAGCTGGCCGATGCCGCCACCTAGAGATTATTGTTCCGTGAACTCCAGTTTTATGAACCCCGCTGCATCGCTACAATCCAGCCTCGGTTCTCGGTTTGATTGCGGATCATGCACGCAAAGCCGCTAGCCTGCAAGTGAGCAATCAGCTCTTCTTTCGTGTTCTCCGTCCATAAATCGTTGTGGTAGAGCACCAGCATCTTATCGATCCGCCTCAACAGCTCCGGGGAGGAGCTTAGAAGGATAGGAAACTCCGCCCCCTCGCAATTGAATTTGACGAAGTTGCATCGGGTGATTCCGTTCTCCTCGAAAAAATCCTGCAATGTGCGGCTTTCCACCGTTTCACTGCTCGCCGATTGCTGTTGCACAACCGTATGACCCCAGTTCTCTGCATCGTGGTAGAGAGTGCAGAGGCCGCGCTTGCCGGAAAGCGCAAGGTGATGCGCATGAAGATTTTCCATCCGGTTGAGCGCCGCATTCATGCGCAAAAAGTCGTAGGTATCCTGGCAGGCCTCGATGGCGTGGACCTGGCCGCGCGCAACCTTCGATGCCGCCAACATCGCAAAAGTTCCTATATGAGCGCCCACGTCGAGGATAACGTCGGCCTCTGCCGGCTGATACTCGGGGACTCCGGAGAAGAAGATGTCGTGGCTGAAACTTTCCTTCAAAACGGCTTCATCCACTGTTCCCGGCCGATAAGCCATCTCAAATCCGTCGAAGTTGCGAATTCTCAGCGTTGAGGCACGGCCCATTCCGCCCGTTTCTGACAAAGCCTCAGAGAACTGGAACGCCGCCGATTTTGCGGCCTTCTTCAGCCTTCGCGGAAGGAGTTTGGCGGCGGCATGTTGAATAGCAGGTCGAACAGGCATAGGCGAATCCTAAATCCGGCTTGAGCCAAAACAAGAGGTACTCACTGCCCGGATACTCAACCGGATGATACCGGCATTCATGAAGGCCAGAAATATCCGGCTCAATGAGGATGCTATCA
Organism: uncultured Acidobacteriaceae bacterium; assembly: GCA_963840985.1. Taxonomy (GTDB): domain Bacteria; phylum Acidobacteriota; class Terriglobia; order Terriglobales; family Acidobacteriaceae; genus Telmatobacter. The sequence goes on along the minus strand of CAWJDN010000190.1, from coordinate 4,417 downwards.
ATGCTGATTGGCTCTGCAAGGGCAGATTGCGTGTGGCTTCAGGGTTGGAGCGCCGGAATTTCCCATCCTTGAACTCTGCCCAATCTGGAAAGCGAATCACCGTCGCAAGAGACAGGAGCATTCTCAAGCAAGCGCGCTGGTTTTTCGGCTCCCGCTTATTGACCTGGGAAACCAGAACTCTATGGCGCGCAAGCCGAAGAGCCTGCCCTGAGCGTAGTCGAAGGGTCTGCCCCACCGCAGGTGGCATTCACAATGGAACCAACTAGTTTCCCCGTCCCATCTACGGCCACCAGGCTAGCCGGCATTCCAACCGCGACCGAACCCGCATGATCGCCCAAGCCGGTCATCGCAGCCGGGTTAACGGTGAGCAACCGCAGAGCCTGCTCCAGCGGCGAGCCGGTGAACTCCATAAAATTCTCGAGGGCGTGGTCCAACGTCAACACGCTGCCTGCCAGCACGCCTTTGGCTGTAGCTCGGCCGTTGGCCACCTGCACGGCAAAGCCTCCCAGCCGATACTCGCCGTCGGGCATTCCTGTAGCGCTCATCGCGTCGGTCACCAGAATCGCCCGCTCCGGCTTCTTGGCCCTCCACCACAGCTTCACCATCTCCGGAGCAACGTGAATCCCGTCGCAGATCAACTCGGCAAAGAGCGCATCGTCGGTCAGCACAGTCCCCAGAATCCCCGGCGCGCGATGGTCGAGCGGCCGCATGGCGTTGAAGGTATGCGTTGCGCTGACGGCTCCAGCTTCGATGGCGGCACATGTCTCGGCGGCGGTGGCATCAGAGTGGCCCAGCGAAACCTTAACTCCGCGCGCTGTAGCGTGCGCTGTCAGCTCAACAGCTCCCGGCAGCTCTGGCGCCAGCGTCATCAGCCGGATGCGGCCCTCGGCAGCCTCAAACAAATGATCAAAGGTGGCGATGTCGGGCGCCAGCAGGTCTTCCGCCGGCTGCGCGCCACGCTTGGTGTGCGAAAGAAACGGGCCTTCCAGATGAATGCCGATGGACCGCGCCTGGCCCGCAACCGCCGGCCGCGTCACGAGTTTTGCCAGCCCGGAGAGCGAACGCAACGTCGCATCCAGCGGCGCGGTGACGGTAGTAGCCAGAAAGCTGCCCGTGCCGTGCGCGGCGAGATAGCTGCCCATGGCGTCGAGCGCCGCCGGAGTTGCCTCCATCACATCGTGGCCCTTGGCCCCGTGAATGTGTACGTCGAAGAAAGCGGGCCCGAGCGTCGCACCGGGAAAATCGAGCACGCGCGCCCCGCGCGGCAACTCGCCTTCCGCGCGCGTGGAAACGGATACAATCCGGCCGTCTTCGATCACCACCATCGGCCGGTCGAGCAGCCTGCTCCCATCCCAAAGCCGCTCCGCTGTGAGCACGGTTCGCATATCACAAGATTATTGCAGGCCGCGGCTCAATGAATCAGCGTTGTGCATTCCGGCTCCATCGTGCCGTTCCGAGTATGCGCCGCATTGAACGCCACCTAACACGCCCGCGAAATCGGCGCTAACACCTTGCATAACTCCGCCACTTGCCTGATCTCCATAGTCATTGCGGCTTGTCAGCTACGGCTGCAAGCTGATTGCTACCGGCTGATACGCGCTGCCGGGCTTCCATAATTGGTATAGATAATATGACCTGTTGGCATGGACGAAACTGCCGCTCAGATCTCCGCGCTCCGGTCGTTGGGCGGGCTATATGGTCGAGTGCGGCATTCACATCGAGGCCACGCCCACGACGCCGAACGAGCCAAAGCAGTAATGAGGACCGGCGGGTGCAACGGAATCAGGATGTAGTCAGGCAACGAGGGCAGAATCACTGCACACATTGACTTACGGCATTGTATAAACTTCGGAAAATCCTCAACAAGGGGAGATGTGGAATACGGCACGGCGCTCACGGTCATCATCGGATGGCCCGTTATGAAGCTGGAAGTTGTGAAGCGGAAGAGGGCCGGAGCACTGGCATGCTTTCGTAGAGCCACCAATCGCCTTCATGGACGCGCAGAACTACGGGATTTCCCGCCGAGTTGAACAGCTTTGCCCCCATCTCGACGGGCGAGTGGAGAACGAAATAGCGATAGCGCCAACCTTCGTGTTCCTGCCAGTTGAAGAGCGAGGGATGGAATTCAAAATCGTCGAAGCGGACTTTTGGCATAGCTTCACGGCGATAGAGAATCAGATCGACATTGCCGCAGGCAAAGCTGGGATCGACCACGCCGGACTTCACTGCCGAATACCAAACCGGATAGTGCAGGAACACCATTCCATCAAACGCGCTTGAGCTCGGTTCGAAGTTGATGGAGAGTACGCGCTGGCCAGGAGACATCTGGCGCAGCAGAGTGGAGAATCCTTTTGCCTCGCGCTCAAAAACGCACATGCGCCAAGTTGCGCTGGCGGTCCAGGCTAGAGCGACCAGCACGAGCCAGGCTACGGCCAGATTTGCCCGGCGGCGTGTGACCAGCGCGAAGGGCGTCAAGGTCAATGCAAAGCACGGCAGAACGAACAGAACAAATCGCTCGTAGAGTGACGTTACTCCAAAAATGCCGTGGGGGCATAAGAAGGCGGTGACAATGCAGAAGGCCAGCAAATAATAATAGCGCGGTTGCCGCCGCAAGCCAAGAAGAACAACCAGCGGCGTAACCAGCACAAGCACAATGAGGAAGGCAAGCAGCGGGTCGGGCCATCCCGTGATATCTTGAAATAGATTCGGGATGCGGTCCCAGTCAAGGTCCCATTCCATTGGCTTATGGGTGTGAGGGTTCTGCGCCACCGAAAGTACCCACCAGACGCCAGACGCAGGCACGGTCGCCAGCAAGGGCAGCCAGCGGACGAACAATTGCCGCGCGGAATTCAGATTTGCCAGCGCATAGACGGCTGCAAGCGCGGCTGCATAGGCCGCAATCAATGCGTGGCAAAAGAAAACAAATAGAAAGAAAAGTATAAGTCCCACGCCACGGCGCAGACTGGGACGCCGGAAATAGCGCATGGCAAGGATCAGGAAATAGATTCCCAGCGGTGCGGCGGCAAGATAGCCGATAAAGCCCCACTGAAAAGAATAGCCGAGGAGCGCCGGGATCGTCAGTAAAGCCAACAACGGTTCGCCATTGAACTCCGCGATGAGCTGAGAGGTGGAGAGAAGGAAAACAAGCAGCGCAACCGAGACCGCCAGGTTGCAGGCAGCCACCACGCCCACCAGCGGCTTAAGCAGCAACAACAGGAGATAGCCAGCCAGATTTGGAATCCGCGTGTGCCGGTAGAAAAGCTGCGAATAGGCAAACCCGGGATGATCGAGTTGCGAGAAGATGACCACTTGCGAGGCGTGCTGGGGCGCATCGCACATGGCCGGAAATGACGGAATCCAGATCGGAAGAATAGAAATCAATCCGAGGATTGCCACCAGGGAATAGGGGATAAGGCGGTGGCAGGCGGCGGAACAGCCCGTCGTATGTTGCGGGTCGGTCAAAACCAAAGTCTGTTGCGGAGCATTAATCTTCAATCGAAATTCTTTCCGAAATAATCCGTGGCAAGAATACCACACATAAGAGGTTTTTGAGGTTGATGTAATGCTGGTCTTTGTCGCTGGGGTGGAAGAAAAAGCCACTTGAGAGTGGCTTCTGTCTACAGTAATTCGGAAAATGCTCAACCCTGCACTGGAAAGGCCGCATATATTGGAGAACCACTCTAAACTGTTTACATGACCAAACGCATCGGCATCCATCTCGGCACAACAGGCGGCGCATCAAACGCCATCGAGCGGGCGCGTGAAATTGGCGCCAACACCTTGCAGATTTTCTCAGCCAGTCCCCGCATGTGGCGCGCCTCCAAGGTCGACCCCAAACAATGCGCCCGCATGAAGGAGCTGCGCGCCAAATTCGACGTCGGCCCGCTGGTCATCCACACCAGCTACTTGGTCAACGTCTGCAGCCAGTCCGACGAGATTCGCCAAAAAAGCATCACCGCTTTTCGCGGCGAGATCGAGCGCGCCATGGCCCTGGGCGCAGAGTACCTGGTCCTCCATCCCGGCTCGTGGAAGGGACTCACCCGCGACGAAGGCCTCAAATTGGCCGCCGACTCCATCACCAAAGCCATCGACGGCCTGCCTTGGCAGGGAACTCCCTTTCATATCCTCATCGAAAACACCGCCGGAGCTGAGTTCTCCCTCGGCGGCAGCTTTGAGCAGGTCGCTGAGCTTGTCGAGCGGCTCAAGCCAACCGCGCCCGTCGCCGTCTGCCTCGACACCTGCCACACCCACGTCGCCGGCTACGATCTGGTCACCCCCGAGGGCTACGAGCAAACCATCAAGCAGGCCGCCTCAACCGTCAGCCTTGAAGCCGTGCGTGTCTGGCATATGAACGACGCCAAAGCCGCGCGCGGCTCCAAGCTCGACCGACATGAAAACATCGGCAAGGGCACCATGG
>CAWJDN010000189.1:0-15305 GCA_963840985.1 uncultured Acidobacteriaceae bacterium | reverse complement strand
GCCTCGAGCCCTTCCGCCGTCTGCTCAATGACAAGCGCTTCGACCATGCCGCCTTCATCGCCGAAACCCCGGTCGAAGAACCCGCCGACGAAGAGCGCAATGTGCACGTGCTGCTAGGCCTGGTGAAGTAGCCCAGAACCGGATGCGTCTTCCGTTTACACTAAGTAGTTATGGCGGAAGAGAACGAACAGCGTTACGACCCGGCAACGATTGAACCCAAATGGCAGCAGCGCTGGGCCGCGGACCCCAAGCTCTACGCGGCCGAGCCCGCCTCCTGCGGCAAGCCCAAGTACTATGTGCTGGAGATGCTGCCTTATCCCAGCGGCCAGTTGCACATGGGCCACGTGCGCAATTACTCCATCGGCGACGCGCTGGCCCGCCACATGTGGATGCGCGGCTACAACGTGCTCCATCCCATGGGCTGGGATGCCTTCGGTCTGCCGGCCGAGAACGCCGCGCTCAAGAACAACACCCCGCCACGCGAGTGGACCCTCTCCAACATCGCCGCGATGAAAATCCAAATGGACAGGCTCGGCTTGGGCTACGACTGGGCCCGTGAGATCGCCACCTGCCTCCCGGAGTACTATCGCTGGAACCAGTGGTTTTTCCTGCGCATGTACGAGAAGGGTCTGGTCTATCGCAAAAAAAGTAAAGTCAACTGGTGCCCCGAATGCGCCACTGTGCTGGCCAACGAGCAGGTCGTCGAGGGCTGCTGCTGGCGGCACGAAACCACCCCGGTTGACCAGCGCGATCTGGTGCAGTGGTTTTTCCGCATCACCGCCTACGCGCAGGAGCTGCTCGACGGCCTCGACAAGCTCGACGGCTGGCCGGAAAAAGTCCGCACCATGCAGCGCAACTGGATCGGTCGCTCGGAAGGCACGGATGTCGATTTTTTCCTGGATGAACAGAAACCAGACAAGACGCGCATCCGCGTCTTCACCACCCGCGTCGACACCATTTTCGGTGCGACCAGCGTGCAACTGGCCCCGCAGCACGAACTGGTGGCGACTTTTACTGCCACGGATCCCGACCTGAACGCTAAAGTAGCGGAGCTCCTCGAGCAGCAGAAGCGCGCACGTGAGGCCGGCGACTTGGGCGCAATCGAAAAGCATGGCGTCCCCACCGGCCGCTTTGCCGTCAATCCATACAACAATCAGCGCGTGCCCATCTGGGTAGCCAACTACATCCTGGCCGACTACGGCACCGGCGCCATCATGAGCGTTCCCGGCCACGACGAGCGCGACTTCGAGTTTGCTACCAAGTACAATCTGCCGATTGTGCAAGTGATCAAACCGACAGATCCAGCCGTGCCGCAAGAGCTTCCCTTCTGCTCCGAGGACGGCGTGCTGATCAATTCCGGTAAGGAGTACAACGGCCTGAGTTGCGCCGCAGCGCAGAAAAAACTCCAGGAGGCTGCCGCGCGCGGCGCCTTCGGCGAGCCTAAGGTCACCTTCCGCTTGAAAGACTGGGGCGTAAGCCGGCAGCGCTTCTGGGGCACGCCCATCCCCATCATTCACTGCGAAAAGTGCGGTATGGTGCCGGTTCCCGATGACCAACTTCCCGTCGTGCTGCCCGCGCAGATTGAAATCACTCAGCAGGGCGGCTCGCCGCTGAGCCGCGTGCCGGAGTTTGTCAACGTCCCTTGTCCTAAATGCGGCGGCGCGGCCAAGCGCGAAACCGACACCATGGACACCTTTGTCGATTCCAGTTGGTACTTCTATCGCTACACCGACGCGAAAAACTCCAAGGCACCATTCGATTCGGCGAAGGCGCAGTACTGGTTCCCCATCGATCAGTACATCGGCGGTGTGGAGCACGCCATTCTCCACCTCATCTACTCGCGCTTCTGGACCAAGGTGATGCGTGACCTGGGCCTTATCGTCAACGACGAGCCGGCCCGCCGCCTCTTCACCCAAGGCATGGTCATCAAAGACGGCGCAAAGATGTCCAAGTCCAAGGGCAACGTCGTTTCGCCCGACGAGATGGTCACCCGCTACGGCGCTGACGCCACGCGCATGTATGCCCTCTTTGCCGCGCCGCCCGACCGCGATCTCGATTGGCAGGAGGACGGCGTCGCCGGTGTCAGCCGCTTTTTAGCCCGCGTTTGGCGGCTGGCTACAAAGTACGCGCCCGTGTCTCGCACCGCACAGGGCGAGACAGCCGCGCCGACCGGCATCTCACTCAAGCTGCTTCGCAAGTTGCATCAAACCATCGCCAGGATCACACTGGACTTCGAAGGCCGCTGGCACTTCAACACCTGCGTGGCAGCCATCATGGAGCTGGTCAACGAGATTCAGGCCGCCGACGCGCAACTGGCGTCGGGCGAAGTACCGGCCCCGGTAGTGCGAGAGCTTCTGCGCACGCTGGTCCAGCTGCTGGCCCCCTTTGCGCCTTATCTTGCCGCCGAACTTTGGGAGGAGCTGGGCGAGAAAGGCAGCATCCTGCGCGCTCACTGGCCTGTCAGCGATCCCGCTCTGGCCAAAGAGAACGAACTCGAAATCCCCGTCCAGATCAACGGCAAGCTGGTTACCGTGGTCCGTGTACCCGCCGATGCCGATGCCAAAACCATCGAGGCCGCTGCTCTCGCCGACGAGAAGGTCAAGTCACGCATTGCGGGCAAGACAGTTGTCAAGGTCATCGTCGTTCCCGGCAAGCTGGTCAACCTGGTGGTGAAATGAAAGGCTCTGCGCCCTTGCGCGGAACCCAGTCACTCGTCGGCCAGATGGGTTGGGTCTTTGCGCGGCCTTCGCTCACTGCCATCGAAGTTGCCTGGCGCTGGCTTTTCGGCGCGCCATTCCTCTTCGTCTGCTGGATGCAATCTCAGAAAATTCTCGCCGCCCTACCACCGGAATCCGCCGGACTCAGCTCTCTTAATCCGCAGAACCCCTGGGTGGCCGCCGTTCAACTCAGCAACGCCTGGGCGCTCTATCAACCTCACATCCAAGAACTCCTGCATTGGCTTCTGCCGGCAGCCGCGTTCGTCTGGGTGGTCGTCTCCGCCCTGGGCCGCAGCCTGCTCCTTAAACAGATGGCCCCCACGCTCCGCTTTCGCCCGTTTGGCCTAATCGTTCTCCAGGCCGCTTGGCTGGCGATCTTCCTCTTCACCTGCTTTTGCTGGCTTCTCTCAATGCAATGGGTCGCGTCTGCAACCATCACCCCTGGCACTGAGCCCGACCTGATCGGCTACTCCATGGGGCTCATCTTTCTTTCGCTGGGCTTCTTCACCGCATGGGCGCTCGGCAGTTGGCCCTTCTCCGTCGCGTTGCTTGTGATGCTGCAGGAAGATCGCTCTCCGCTCTCCGCCCTCGCTCAATCTCTCCGCCTCGGCAAGCCCATGACTGCCAAACTGATCGAGATTAACCTTGTGATGGGCATCGTCAAACTGGCGCTCGTCGTACTGGCCATGGTGCTCTCCGCCGCGCCGCTGCCCTTCAACGACCAATTAGGCTCGGATGCATTGCATGTTGTGTGGGCTGTGGCAACCGTTTTCTTCCTCGTCGCCAGTGACTACTTCCAGGTCGTGCGCCTGAAGGGCTGCGTCGAATTCTGGAAGATGTTCCGTGGCCGCGAGCCGGCAAGTTAGCGGCCCTGTTTATCGCTGCCTTCCATGCCATTTGGGATCGGCCAGAACCACGGAAGTTTCAATCTGGCGTTGGGGCACACTCCAATATTTTTTGAGCAGCCGGTCTTTCTCCTCTGTACCAACTAGCTGAAAGCCTGATTCCTCGTAAAAGCGAATTGCCCAGACCGCATCAGCCCATGTGCCGATCAACACAGGACCTTTCGCAAGCGCGAGCAATTGATGCAGCAGGCTCCCTCCAATCCCGCGCCTCTGTCTGCTGGTAAGAACATACGCGTGGCGAATCAGGGTCACATCCATGACCTCTTGCAGCCCCATAACGCCTGCCAGCGTTCCATCCTCTTCGTAGCCCCAGAACACAACTCCATCGTCGATTTCATGCCGCAGTTTCTCCTGGGACATATACGGTTCTGTCCAGCGATCCACGGGAATAATACCCTTGTAGGCCTGAGCGCCGTCGTTGATGACGGTCCAAATCAGATCGAAATCGCGGTCTTCGCAGCGTCGAATCATGAAAAGTTAGCCTTTGGTCGGCATCCAGAGATTTAACCGCCGAAGAGAAAGTATCAGCAATACAGGACTGTAAATCAGGTATAGTTACGCGAGAAGCCCGCGCTTAGAATACCTTCATCTTAATCACCAAATATTTCTTCGGGTCCTCGCGGATGCTCTTCACCAGTTGCTGAGCCTGATCCATCGTCTGGTCGGTATGGTCGTAAAGAGAGCGGTTCTGCATCAATTGCCCCAGCGTGCCCTTGCCTTCATTCATGCCTTTAAGAATTAAATCCAGCTTGTTGACGGTGTCGTCCAGTTTCGCCGCGAAGGCCGGATCCTTGGCTATCATGCCCATCGCGCCTTTGCCGGCGTTAATCTCAGCCACCATCTGATTGACATTGGAGACTGCGGCGTTCATGTTGTTGTAGAGCGAGTCGTCTTTCAGCAGCTTTCCGGCGCTGCCCTTGCCCTCCTCCAGGGCAATGGTGATCTTGTTCAGCCGGTCGACGGCCGAGTTGGCGCGGTTGTACAGCGCGTCGTCATTGACCAGCTTGCCCAGCGTCCCTTTACCTTCGGCGATTGCGCTGGTGATCGTCTCCAGATCGGTCGCTATGGTTGCAACTTTTTTTGCCATTTCAGGATCGCTGACCAACTCGCCCACCGCGCCGCCTCTGGAGTTGACCGAATCAACCGTGATTTCAATCTTGTGCAGCAGCTTGTTAAGTTCGATGATGGATTCGTTGCTGGTGCGGATCACATCCTGAATGCTGGGCGAGCCGGCAGCCTTCAACTCGGCATTATCGGCCGGTTGTGGGCCGCTGGCGTGAGCTGAGTTGAGATCCACGTAGCTGTCGCCTAAAACGCCCGCCTGGTTGATCGATGCCGTCGAGTCGGTGTGCAGGTCGTGCAGGTATTCGTGGCCAACCCGCATGGACACCTCGACCGGCGTGGGGTTGCGGCTCGGAATCACGCGTACATGGATCACGTTGCCGATGGTCACGCCTTCCAGCGTCACCGGCGCGCCATCCTTCAGCCCGGCAGCATTTTCAAAGTAGCAGCGCAGCACCAGTTTGCGCGCAAACAGTCCGCCGCTCGAGCCAGACATGAGAAGAATCAGTCCAATCAGTATGGTCGAGGCCATCAGAACCAAGACCCCTACTCTCAGTTGCGACCACTGAATCTCTTTGCGACTTGGCACGGTATTCCCCTCGGGTCAAAATTGAGGCGGTTAATGCCTTGAGAATAGCAGAAAAGGGGGAATCAAGGTCCGTCTTCAAGCACCACACTGGCCATGGCCAGTTCCGCGGTGTGAGTTATAGATAGTGCAGTGTGGCGAACACCCAGGCGAGCAGCAAACTCCGCCGCGCGCCCGTGAAACAGGAGGGTGGGCCTTCCGCCGGGTTCGCGTGCGACCTCTATCTCCAGCCAATTTACGCCATATCTGATGCCCGTCCCCAATGCCTTGGCTCCGGCCTCCTTGGCGGCAAAGCGGGCGGCAAAGCTTTCAGCGGACTTGCGCTTGCGCAGGCAATACGCCTGCTCTGCCGTAGTGTACACGCGGTCCAGAAACCGATGCCCGTAGCGGTCCATGGACTTCTGAATGCGCCCTATCTCCACCAGATCGATGCCGGAACCAACAATCATGCTGTCTATGAAGCTACATCATTTCCCTGTTGCTGTGTTGTGTTGCATTCTAGCCGGCTTGGGGCAGTCTTGCCCTTCGGGAATTGGCGCGCCTCCAATTACCAGTGCAGGCCATTCGAGCCTCGCCACAAGCAACGGTGTCTCAAAGCCGGTCAGACTTCGTTCGACTCCGCAACAACAATTATGCTGTGCATCCCGGACTCCGATAAGGCATATGTGAAACAGATGCTGCCAGCCCGCGACGCTAGACAGATGATGGACATTCCCTGGGCCATGCAGATGAAGGCCATCTCCATCGAAGAACCTTCGCGCCTGGTCCAGACTCTCACCGGCGCAATCCTCGCCTGTGGAGGCTGGGTTCTCAGTCGTGGAGCAAATGATACCGGCACCGTAAATATGTTGTTTGAGTTCGAGCGGCAGGCCTGCGTCGATATTTACAGCGTAATGATTGCCGCCGGCCTGGAACTGAGCCAGAGCGGGCATATCCGCTTTACCGAGCTCTGCCAGTGCACCCGCAACCACCAGCAGGATTGCGGCACCGATATTGCCAGCATCGACCTGGAGATCCAGACCTTTCCAGTCGAGTTGATGCACGGCGCAAGCGCCGCGGGAATCGATTAACAACCCTGCTCAATCAGTCTCTCTTATCGATGCATGTGGTTGAAGGCATACTTTAGAAAACAAATGGTATGAAACGCCGGGTGCGCTTTTTGTAATCAGCGTAGGCCACTCCAAAGCGTTTGAGGTTCTCCCCCTCCTCGGCAAGCGCCGTGGCCAGCAGAAAACCGCTCGCTCCCAGAGTCATGGCAATGGAAGCGGGCTCGAACGGATTCTTAAAATACGCACACCACGCCAGCGCCAGCAACGATGCATACAAGGGGTGCCGAATCCAGCGATACGCGCCTACTGTGACCAGTCTTGTCGTGTTTTCAAAGGCCAGATTGGCGCTCTCGTCTCTGGAGGCCGCCGGCCGGCCAATTATCTTGAGCAGCCGGAAACCTTCTATCGCCAGGCCAATGGAAATTGCTCCAAGAAAATAAGAAGCCAGTTGCCGCCACGAGAACGGGTCGTGCCACCACAACGGAGCGTTCCACAATATCAGCCCCAGTAGCAGCTCGAATGCGAAGAAGCGGTAAAAGCCGTGAGTGTGTACATCTTTCAGCGACCGCCACGACAGCGGCAGTATCGCGGCGGATGCGGCAAAAAAGAGAGTGGCGCGCAACATGAGCTTCGCCTGTCTTGCGGCTGAACCGTGCGGTTTTGCGCATCCAGGAGCCGGCGCGCTCCGCCGCTACTTAGCTTTCATAGACTTAATTAATAGCACGATAATCTTCTCGTATCGATCCTCGGCATTTGGGTCCTTCGCGCTCTTCAACAATACCGGATCGTCGAGTCCATTCGCGCGCAGTGTTGCCTCGATTTCGGCGGGCTGTATCCCGCTGACTACATTCTGCATCCCCTGCGCAAGATCCAAAGGCAGCCTGGCGGCGGAGCTCCCCTGTCCATCCTTGGTTCCAGCGTAGTTCGGGTCCGCGCCGACCTTGAGAAGCGCCTGGACAATCTCTACATTGCCGTTCATGGCCGCGTAATGCAGCACGCTCCAGCCCTTCGGCGAAGTGCGGATATTCGGATCGACGCCCTTCCCGATAAGATTTATGGCTTCTGCGGTGTTGTCCGCCTTGACTGCCGTCATGAGCGATTCCGGACTAGGCTTGCAGCCGGTAGTGGAAAAAAGAGAAATCGTGAGAACAATAAACAACAGCGGCCTACATCTCATCGCGGCGTTTTATCCTTTCAAGTGTTTGCCGATCCTGCCGTACTTTTATCTCTTTCTGGAGGACAATGCTGTGGAATAATCCTTAAGGATTCGCCTGCATTGGATACAGAATCGCACTTTTTATGCTATCAAGCGACTGTTTGCCGGGTCAACCGGATTCTACCCATTGAGGGCGGCGCTGCGGACACACCTCTGCGCACGACTCTCGCCGCCAGGGGGTGCAACGTTTGTCGGATGAAAGTTCAGCCTCCCACCCCAGGAAGCAGGAAGACGCTTCGCGGTAAGGGTAGAAGGCTTGGCGCAGAGGGGGAAGTTGTTCAGCTACGATTCTTTGGTAACTTTGGCCAGGGCTTCAACCACCTTCTGATAGCGGTCGGCGGCCTTTGGATCCTTCATGCTTTTAACGAGCGCCGGGTCTTCTAGCCCGCCTCGCCGTAGCGTCTCTTCGATGCTGGAAGGAGGGACCTGGTTGACCAGATCCAGCGCTGCTTGTGCAATCTGCAGCGGCTTCTCGGAGACGATCGTTCCCGTTTGTCCTTCCATGGTTCCCGTGTAGTTAGGATCCGCGCCCGCCTGCACAAGCGCCTCGACAATCTCCACATTTCCATTCCGCACCGCGAAATGCAGCGCGCTCCAGCCCTTCGGCGAGGTGCGGCTATTGGCGTCGGCGCCCATCTGAATCAACCGTATGGCTTCTTCAGTGTTGTCAGCTTTGACGGCGCTCATAAGTGAGGTCCTCAAGGTATCCACATTCGGCTTCGCTCCGAACAGCGGAACATTCGGCCTCCAGCCGGTGATGAAAATAATAGAAAACACGATAGCAAATAACAGGGGGAGTTTGATTTTCATGATTTTGTTACATCCCTTCTGCGCACCGATGAATTTGGTCGCACTTTTATTCTCTTCGGCGGAGAATGCAAAATCATTAATTTAGCGATGCAAAAAGGTAAAACTTTTGTGTCCGTTTGTATTGATTACAGTGCATAGATTACAGAATGGCTGGTTTTGCGACGGCAAGAATCGTTTTTTGCGATGTCAACCGGCCTCCACCAATCCATAACGGCGCTGCCAGGCCTCTTTAAGCCGCGACCAAACCCGAGCCAGCTCGAATTCAGTCGCCCCGCTGGCCTTTCTCATCTACAAAATACATCGTGGGCAAAGAATCAATAAAATAGTGCTTGACTCTGACCTTAGGTCAGACCTGAGCCTACATGAGAGGGAAGAAATTGAGCAAAACTTACCAAATCCAGGAGTTCGCTGAACTCACAGGCGTGACCGTGAAGGCCTTGCATCACTACGACCGGTTGGGGTTGTTGAAGCCTCAACGGGCGTATTCCGGATATCGGCTCTATGTGGAACGCGATCTGGAGCGGCTCGAGCAGATTGTGGCGCTCAAGTTTCTTGGCTTCCCTCTCAAACAAATCAAGGTAGTGCTGGATCGGGCAGCATTGAAACTGCCAGAGGCTTTGCGTTTGCAGCGCCAGGCGCTGGCAGAAAAGCAGAAGCAGTTGGCTCGCGCCATGAAAGCGATAGCGGCTGCTGAAAAGGCTCTCGATTCCGGCAAAACTACTCACCCAGCAATCCTGAAACGGCTCATTGAGGTGATCAACATGCAAAGTGAAGTTGAAGCAATGAAGAAGTATTACAGCGAAGAGGCCTGGTCCAAAGTGGGACCACGCTATGAGGCAGAGTTTTCGCAGGAATGGATCGACTTGTTTCGCGATCTGGAGGCAGCGCTGGGAGAGGATCCCGCCTCCGAGAAGGTGCAAGCGCTGGTGGCGCGCTGGGTGGCGCTAACCAGCAGCGATCCTGAAGTGCGGGAGGGCAACATGAAAGCCTGGGCTGACCGCAACAATTGGCCCGCCGCCATGCAGCAGCGCAATGCCGAATTCCATATGGACAAGATCGCGCCGTTCATCGGACAAGCGATGACCGCATACAGGAAAAAATACTACAGCGAGGAAGCATGGGCCAAAGTCATGAAGCGCCCGAAAGAAGAAGGAGCGCAACTTTGGGCCGAGCGGATTGCGCTCTGGCATGAAGTCGCCGCCGCGCTCGAAGAGGATCCAGCCGGTGACAAGGCTCAGGAGCTATGCGCCAAATGGGCGGATTTGGCCGAGAGGTCTTCAGGCGGCGACCCGGAGGTAAAAGCCGGCAATCTCAAAGAATGGGCGGATCACAATAACTGGCCCGCAAGCGCACAACAGAGGATTTCTTCCTTCCGCCTCGAAGAAGTGGTTGACTTTATCAAGAGAGCCTACATATGTCAGGCAAAGAAACAGGCGCGGCAGCAGTGGTTATCAACCCATCAACCGGCCTCCACCAGCCCATAACGGCGCTGCCAGGCCGCTTTGAGCCGCTCACGCACTATTTTCCGCTCAGCCTCGCTGGCTTCAGCTGTATCGCTTTTTCCGGCTGTGGCAAAACGCGCAGCCTCAATCTTGGCCAACTCCAGTAACTGCCGGTCGCGCAGCAGGTTGGATACGCGAAAATCAGGCAGCCCCGCCTGCCGCGTCCCGAAAAACTCGCCCGGACCGCGCTGCATCAGGTCCAGCTCCGCCAGCTCAAATCCATCCTGCGTGCGAACCATGGCGTTCAGCCGCTCCTCGCCCAGCGGAGAAACCCGTTCCCCTGTAATCAAAATGCAATTACTCTTTGCCGCCCCGCGTCCCACGCGCCCGCGCAACTGGTGCAACTGAGCCAGCCCAAACCGTTCCGCGTGCTCCACCACCATCACCGTCGCGTTGGGCACATCCACGCCCACCTCGATCACCGTGGTAGCCACTAGCACGTCGATCTCGCCGCGCTGAAAGCGGCGCATAATGATCTCCTTCTCGTCGGAGTCCAGCCGCCCGTGCAACAATCCCACGCGTAGTCCGGCCAGCGGCCCCATGCGCAACTTCTCGTGCATCTCCACCGCCGACTTCAGCCCCGATTTCGCACCGGGATTCGCCTCCTGCGCGGTTTTCGGAAACAGCTCCGCTGTCTTTCCCTTTCGGATGAACTTGCGCGCGGGTGCCCCAGTTCTCGCTTTTGAGACCTGGGAAGTAGTGAAAGTCGCCGCCTCAATCCCAGCCTCTGAATCGTCGTGAGAGAAGTCCAGTTCTGGTTGATCTTCCTTCGTCCCCTCGATCACCGGGTAGACGATGTACGCCTGCCGTCCCTGCGCCACCTGCTTGCGCACAAAATCCCACACCTCTCCTGTCATTTCGCCGGCCACGCGCCGCGTAACGATAGGCGTACGCCCCGGCGGCATCTCATCCAGCACGCTCACGTCCAGGTCGCCGTACAAACTCAGCGCCAGCGTCCGCGGAATCGGCGTGGCCGTCATCACCAGCACATCCGGCTCCGTCTGATTAGGCTTCTTCATCAGCTTGAACCGCTGCATCACGCCGAAGCGATGCTGCTCGTCCACCACCACCAGCCCCAGCCGGTCGAACTCCACCTTTTCCTCGATAAGCGCGTGCGTCCCGATCACCAGTTGAGCCTCGCCCCGATTGATCTTGCCGCGCGTCTGTCGCTTGCGGTCTTCTGTGAGCGAGCCGGTCAGCAGGGCAATCCGGTAGCGGCGGCTCGACCGCTCCAGCAGCTTGCGTATGGCCAGAAAATGCTGCGTGGCCAGAATCTCGGTGGGCGCCATCAGCGCCGCCTGGTAGCCGTTTTCGATGGCCACCAGCATCGCCTGCAACGCTACGATGGTCTTGCCCGAGCCCACATCCCCTTGCAGCAGCCGGCGCATGGGGCTTGGCGCGCGCATGTCGGCCACAATCTCACCCAGTGTCCTCTTCTGCGCCGCCGTGGGATGAAAGGGTAGCACCTCTCTGATCGCCTCGCGCACCTTGTCCGTGGTCGCAAAACCGATCCCCGCCCGCTCCCGCATTTTCCGTCGCTTCAGCTCCAGCCCCAGCTCCAAAAAAAACAGCTCCTCGAAGATCAGCCGCCTATGCGCCGGCGTGGCCGAGGCTTGCAACTGGGCCAGTGGCGTGCCCTCAGACGGAAAATGTACCTCCCGCAGTGCCGTTTCCCGGTCCGGCAAGCTGAGCCGGTCCAGCATCGCCCGTGGCAGGCACTCCGGCACCGCGCCCCGCATCCCTTCCAGCAGGTGGAAGATCGTCTTGCGCTGCCATCGAGAGGCCAGCCGTGCTCCGCCCAGCGACTCGTACACCGGCGTAATCCGCCCCACCTCCAAGAGGCGCGTCTCGGCGTCATCCGCCTCATCGGGCAGCAGCTCGAACTGCGGCTGAATCATCTTCAAATTCTGGCTGGAGCGCGACGGCTCGACCCGCCCATACAAAGCCACCGTCTGCCCGGCGTGAAACCTGCCCTCTAAATAACTCCCGTTGAACCAAATGCACTTCAGCGCCAGCCGCCCCTGCCCCACGGTCATCTCGAAGATGGGCATCTTGCGGGTCCTGAGCAATATGGACCCGCGCACCTCGGCAATCACGCTGGCCGTCTCGCCCGGCTGCAACTCGTCCAGAGAGCGCGGATTCTGCCGGTCCTCATAGCGAAAGGGAAGGTGGTAGAGCAGGTCCTCGGCCGTCTGAATCCCCTTCGCGGCCAGCATCTCCGCCACCTTGGGACCCACGCCCTTTACATACATCACCGCAGTGTCAAGCTCTGCCACACTCCGGATGCTAAATGGCTGAACTGCACTGAGCAAACCCGTTGAAATTCCCCGGTAGGTTTACAAGTTTCAGGAGTGTTGCAAGTGGGGAAGCGGATGGACGCGGATTCTGCTGCGCTTGCCGATCTGCCAGAGGTCATACTTGGCCTGCATGCGCAGCCACACTTCAGGCGTGGAGGTGCCGAAGGCGGCAGCCAGGCGCACGGCCATCTCCGGCGAAACAGCGGCCTTGCCGTTGAGAACGCGCGAGAAGGTGACCCGTCCCACGCCCAGATGCTCGGCCGCCGCCGATACGGTCATCTCGCCGAGATACTCCCGAATGACCTCGCCGGGATGCGGAGGGTTATACATGCGCATGGCTCTCTCCTCTCAGTGGTAGTCCTGGTAATCGACCAAGATGGCGTCTTCTCCTTCAAAGCGGAATGTCAGTCGCCAGTTTCCGCTTACCGTGACCGACCAGTGTCCCGCGAGATCGCCTTTCAAGGGATGAAGCCGCCAGCCGGGAGCATTCATATCCTCAGGCGCGCCAACATCGTCCAGCATTCCTAACTGGAGACGCAATCGCGCAGCGTGCTGAGCCTGAATCCCCGCCTTTGAACCGGTGCGGAAAAACTTCTCCAGCCCCTTGTGAGCGAAGCTCCTGATCACAGAATTAGTGTATCGCTAAACGATACAGAAGTCAAATGGAAGGCGAATCGGACTTGCTATATAGTTCATCGAGCGGTTCGTCTAAGGCGCATAACCGACTTTGCCGCGCTCTATTCCCTTATTCCTTCGTCAGAAAATAAGCCTCAACCGCCTGCGCCACGGACTCATGATCAAAATGCGGCTTCTTGCCTTCGTAGCGGGCAGACCAAAGAATCTGATTCATAATATCCCTGGGGTAACATTGCAGCAAATCCAGCTTCAGTGTGCCGCGAAGAAAAGTAATCAGATCTTTGAGGACGCTGGCGTCATACTTCACCTCATTCTCTTCGGTCACACGGCGAAATATCTCGCAGAACTGGTCGTCTGTCACCGTCTCGATATGGATCTTGGTTTGAATCCTCCGCAAAAAACACGCATCCACCAGCTCCGCCGGATCCATGTTGGATGCAAAGACAATCAGCATCTCGAATGGAACCTCAATCTTTTTCCCTCCCGACAGAGCAAGAAAATCTATCCGGCGATCCAGGGGTACAACCCAGCGGTTGAGCAGATCTTCGGGACGGATCCGTTGCCGCCCGAAATCGTCAATGATCAGCACCCCGTTATTGGCTTTCAACTGCGCGGGAGCGACATAGAATTTCGTCACCGGGTTCAATTGCAAGTCCAGCATCTCGGCCGTCAGCTCGCCGCCCACCAGAACCGCGGGGCGCTGGCACAACACCCAGCGGCCATCCCGGCTCTTATTCTTCGACTCCTTTGACTGCTTGTGAATCGCCGAATCGAAGATAGTGATGATCTGGCCATCTACCTCCAATGCATACGGAATCCATACATCATCCTCGGAAACTACCTTCGACAACGTCTCGGCTATGGTAGTCTTTCCCGTTCCTGGATGGCCATAGAGAAAGATGGAACTGCCGGAGTTGAGCGCCGTCCCGAATTGTCGCAACTTATCTTTGCTGATCACAAGATGCGCAAAAGCGCGTTGCACGTCTTCCGCGTGCACCTCCACCTTGCGTATGCTTTGACTGCGCGTTTGTTCGACGTAGCTCTCCAAAGACACTGGCGCTGGGCCCGTATAATGGTTTTCCGAGAGCAGTTCCATGGCGCGCGTTCTACCCTGGGTGGTGATGGAAATCTGTGGAATGTTGGCGTTCATTCCCGTAACCTGACAGAGCAATTCCGTGCGCAACTGATAAGCCAGTTCCTTGGTCACTTCAAAGCTGAGCCGGATCTTTTCAGAAAGTTCGGTAATGGACAGCGAACCGGAGAGATAAAGAATCTTTAATGCGAGATCCTCAAGAACTGACTGGCGCACGTCAAGCTCTGAGACAGTCTGCGGCTTCTGCGCTGGCCCGTCAACAGCTTCAGAAATGAAAAAATCGTAATCTGACATTTCCAAATAGAGTACCATTTTTCTCCCTTGCTTCATCACTTACCTACTGTGTCGAAAGCGATACACTTCGGTTTCCCTGTTTTGTCGGTTTTATAGGGGCTTTGTTAAACTTCATGCAGGCCGGCTCCTTTGGTTTACCTGAAACCAGACGCACTTTACTGAATCCAAATAACACACTGAACAGCGGGAGAATCCATGCCAGTCGTTGAACTCGCGGGTGTAACCAAGGCCTACGAGAATAAAGTTGCCGTCAGCAATCTGAGCATGGCCATCCACGCTGGCCAGATCTTCGGCCTTCTGGGGCCAAACGGCGCCGGCAAAACCAGCTCCATCCGCATGATGATGGGCATCACCCTGCCCGACTCGGGCCGCATCAGCCTCTTCGACAAGCCCTTCGAGCGCCAGAGCCTGGAGCAGGTGGGCTACCTGCCCGAAGAGCGCGGCCTCTATAAAAAAATGAAGGTCCTCGATCAGTTGGTCTTCTTCGGCTGCCTGCATGGGCTCAGCGCCGCGGAAGCGCAAAAGCGCTCCAGCGAATGGGCCGAGCGCATGGAGATCGCCGAGGCGCTCCATAAGAAAACTCAGGAACTCTCCAAGGGAATGCAGCAGAAGATCCAGTTCATTGCCACCCTGCTGCACTCGCCCCAGCTCATCGTCATGGACGAGCCCTTCGCCGGCCTCGACCCGGTGAATGCTGTGCTGATCGAACGGACGTTGCTTGAACTAAAGTCCCAGGGCAAGGCCATTCTGTTTTCCACTCATCGCATGGACCAGGTGGAGAAGCTCTGCGACTCCATTTGCCTCATTAACAACGGCCAGGCCGTGCTCTCCGGCAACCTGCGCCAGATTAAGGCCGGTTACGAACGCAACCGCGTGATCGTCGAGTTTGAGGGCAACTCCGCTTTTCTGAACAGCGCGGAGATCGCGGAAGCAAAAAACTTCTCCGGCCACGCCGAAATCAAGCTCAAGCCGCACGGCAACGCGCAAAAGCTGCTGCATGAAGCCGCGGCCATGGCAACCATCTACCGCTTCGAGCTAGTTGAGCCGTCGCTGGAAGAAATCTTCATCCAGACTGTGGGAGGCAAGACCGATGCGTAATATTTTTCTTGTCGCCAAACGCGAATACCTGGAGCAGATC
>CAWJDN010000188.1:0-5289 GCA_963840985.1 uncultured Acidobacteriaceae bacterium | reverse complement strand
TTATGCTGGCTTCAACTTTCAGACTACATCTTCTTCAAGTGCTTCCACCAAAACCAGCCGCAAGAAACCCATCGGTCTGGGTCTCGCGTTGCTTCGGCAGACGTCCGACATGTGCGACGGGGTCTTCCATGTTCGATCCACCCCCGGCCAGGGAACAGGCGTGACCGCTTCCATGCGTCTTTCGCACGTCGACCGCCCACCGCTCGGTGACCTCAACGCGACGATCTTCGCGTTGTGCGCCATGAATCCCAAGGCCGATATCAAGGACTTCCAGTACGTGTCCGGCGACAACAGGTTTTATTTTAGTTCACAGGAAGGGAAATACGATGAACCTCGACGAACTCAAGAAACTCAGGGAAAAGGCGCAGCGGCAAGTCGCGCTGCGTGAAGGCAACAGGAACTATCGCGTGGTGTTAGGCATCCTGGGTACCAGCGGCATCACCGCGCGGCGCGCGTACGTGGTGGACGAGTCAGCCTGGTCAATGCACTCGACAAACGTCGCATCGAGAACATCGGCATAGCCCTCTCGGGCGAGATCAGCCTGGTCGATGCCGAGCCCGTGATCCGCGTGGAGGAGAGAAACGGCGAAAAAGTGACCTACGCGAAAGTCAGCCCCGACGCCGCCCGCAAGATCGTTGCCGAACACCTGCAAAAGGACGTTGAGGCGTGGACGGCCTCGCGGTGGGCAAGAAAAAGGAACCGGAACAGGCCAAATAGATGATTCGCACGCACATCCTCGTTTGCACGGGCACTACTGCGGCGTCTCGGACTGCAACATGGAGGAGGGTTCGCTGCGCTGCGACGCCAATGTCAGCGTGCGTCCAAAGGGTCAGGAAAAATTCGGCGCCAAGGTTGAGGTCAAGAACGTCAATAGTTTTCGCTTTGTCCGCGCCGCGCTGGAGTACGAGATCGAGCGACAGATCGAGGTTATCGAATCCGGCGGGAGCATCTCGCAAGAGACCCGGCTGTGGAACGTGGCTGAGGGACGCACCTATTCGATGAGGTCGAAGGAGCAGGCCCACGACTACCGTTACTTTCCTGAGCCGGATCTGCCGCCGCTGATCGTCTCGGCGGAATTTCTGGCCGAGACGAAGAAAAAACTTCCCGAGCTGCCGGAAGCGCGCCGCGCCCGCATGATCGCCGAGTACGAGCTGGCCAGCCAGGACGCATTCACGCTGACCGCCGAGCGCGAGTTTGCCGACCGCTTTGAAGCCGCTGCCCGCACCGCTCGCAACCCGCGCCGCGTGGCCAATCTGCTGCTCAGCGAGCTGGGCGGACGCCTGAAGGCCTTGGGATTGGAGCAGAAACAGTCACCGGTCTCGATGGCGGGCGTGGTCCAGGCCGCCGATCTGCTGGATGAGGGCAAGATCAGCTCCAAGCAGCTCAAGCAGCTTTTCGACGTGTGCTTTGAAAAAAGCGAGGATTATGCGACGGTCTACGAGCGCGAAAAGCCGCAACAGATCACCGACACCAAGGCAATCGAAGCCCTGATCGATGAGGTCATCGCCGCCAACCCCAAGCAGGTGGAGCAGTATCGCGGCGGCAAGAAGACCCTGTCGGCATTTTTTGTGGGTCAAGTGATGAAGGCCACCAAGGGGCAGGCCAACCCGGCACTGCTCAATGAGCTGGTGGTGAAGAAGCTGGAGGGGTGAAGTCCTTCAGTTTCAGTTCGACCTCGAACTCCTTGCGGGTGTCCCAAGTGCTGATGGTTTTAACGGCGGTTTTCTTGCCGTTCAACTCCGCCCAGAGCTCATGTTCCTCGGTCATTTTCACCCCGGTAAACCGGAACCGGCCCTTTTCGACGGTTGTAAAGCTGCGAATGGATTTTGACTTCAGGTCCTTGAGAAAAACCGTGGCGCCGACCACCGCATCGGAATTGCTATCCAACACGTTGCCAAAGACCACGCGATAGCCCAGATTCTGCGCCTGTGCCGCGGACGGCCCGATGAACCCGCCCACTGCTCCCAATAGAACCAAACCAACCGCCAGGAGGGCAATTGCCGCCCCGGCCGCCAAACTCGTGCGATTCAACCTCACTCTTCCTCCTCTTCCTCGTCGAGCAAATCCACGGGGTCCTCGTCCAGACTATCGCCCACCCGCGCCAACTCCAGCGGTTCAACGCCCACTACCTCGTATTCGGTCCCACATTCATCGCAGGTGATCACGTCGCCTTCTGCCACTTCGTCCAATTCAATGTCTAGTACATTTTCGCATTCAGGGCAGCTGGCCATGGCAGCCTCCTCTCCTCACAATATTCCTAATTACAAAATGATGGAAATTTGTATTGTGTCTCCGTTAATTCTTGGAGAAAGACCGGCCTCCGGTCAAGAGGCCTTGGCCCAAACCGCCAACGGAGCTCCCAAGTGGAAGAATACTCCATGAGGTCTGTCGCATCGAGGCGCGCCTGACCTTTGGATAGTATTCCGGGTAGAACTGCTGAAATGCAGGGAGCGCACAGGGCGGATGCCTTTTCCCATGACATTTGCCCGCTTCGCGATTTACTCTGAGATTCACTATGCCAAGGTCTGTCTCCTTTTCGCTCACCTTCCCCGACTTCCGCGGCGCCACCCGCCGCCTGGTTCTCTGGAATCTGGGTGCCTACTTTACCTTGGCGCTGGCGGGGTTGATCATCGTGTACCCGGCAATTCCCTTCCAAGAACGCTTCGGTTTTTTTCCCGGCGTGTTCCTGCATGGCGCCCTCTGGCAACCTTTTACGTACAGTCTGGTTCACCCCACGCCCACGTTGTGGAGCACGCTCTTCGAGCTTATGTCGCTTGTGGTTTTTAGCCGGCTTCCTGGAGAACTTTCACACGCCGGGATGGATTACCAGCCTCTACGCGGTTTCGGTGCTGGGCACCGCCGCTGCTGCCACCGCAATTTATGCGTGCAGTAAGGCGCTGGGCTTTTCGATGGGCGAAGTTTTGCTTTACGGCTGCTTTGGCGGCATCTTCGGGCTGCTGGTCGCCATAGGCACACTTTATGGCGACACGCAGTTTATGCTTTTCCCTCTGCCCATCGGCATTAAGGCGCGCTACATGGCAGCCATCTACGCTCTGGTCGCCTTTGCATCGCTGCTCTTCGGCCAACAGCGCTTGTACGCCTTTGCCCAGTTGGGTGGAGCTCTGGCCGGCCTGCTCTTTATTCGTCTGGCCCCGCGCAGCGGCATCTCGCTTGGCTGGAGCGAAGGATGGTATGCCCTACGCAACCGCTACTACCGCTGGAAGCGCCGCCGCGCCGCCCGCAAGTTCGAGGTCTATATGCGTTCTCAGGACCGTTCCATCCATGTCGACGGCTACGGCCGCCCCATCGACGACGACCCCGACGACAAAAAACGCTGGAACTGAATCAGCATACTCCCGCTAATTTCCGGTAAAATTGTCCTTGCATGTCTATTAAAATTGCCTTTCTTTTTCCGGGGCAGGGATCGCAGGCCGTTGGTATGGGCCGTGATTTTGCCGAGCGCTTTCCCGTTGCCCGCGATACCTTCGCCGAGGCCGATGAGGCCCTGGGCTTTCCGATATCGAAGTTGATCTTCGAGGGGCCGGCGGAAGAGCTCAAGCTGACAGAAAACACCCAACCCGCCATTCTTACGACGAGCATTGCCACCATGCGCGTGCTGGCCCTGCACGGGATTGAGCCGGAACTTGCCGCCGGTCACTCACTGGGCGAGTGGAGCGCCCACGTGGCCGCAGGAACGTACTCCTTTGCCGACGCCGTACGCTTCGTCAGGGCGCGCGGACGAGCCATGCAACTGGCGTTTCCCGTCGGCCAGGGAGCGATGGCCGCCATTCTTGCTCTCAGCCCGGAACAGGTAACCGAGATTTGTGCCGAAGCAGCCCGGGAGACCGGCCTGGTTGTCTCCGCCGCCAACTTCAATTCTCCCGGCCAGACGGTCATCTCCGGCGCTCTGGCGGCAGTCGAGAAGGCCTCTGAGCTGGCCAAGGCCAGAGGCGCAAAGCGTGCCGTAATGCTGCCTGTCAGCGCGCCCTTTCACTGCGCTCTGATGCAGCCAGCCCAGGAAGAGGTGGCGCGAGTGCTGGGAGCGATGACGCTGGCCGACCCGCGCATCCCCGTGGCCGCCAACGTCACCGGCGGACTGGTGACGACCGCCAACGAGGTCCGCGAATGTCTCATCCGCCAGGTCACCGGCGCGGTACGCTGGGTGGACTGCATGAAGACCCTGATCGGTGCCGGAACGCAAGCCTACATCGAGCTCGCACCCGGCAAAGTGCTCTGCGGCCTGCTCAAACAGATTGACCCTGCACAAATGGCCCTGAATGTGGAAGATGCCTCCAGCCTGGAGAAGACGCTGACCGAGTTGATGGCCGCCTATTCCGGCGCATAAAGCCAACAGGCTCCATCCTCATCGCTGTGCGATGGTGAAGATGGAGCCTATACTCGTAAAACGTATATTTTTCACGCCTCCCGCATATAAGCGAGGAGTCATCCCTACGAAATCCCTCCAGATCCCTCCAGAAACTGCACGTCTTCCGGCGAAAAGCTCAAGGTATGGTCTCTCGGGTCGTAATCCAGATTAATCGCCTTGCTCTTGCGCTCGTTGACAAAAGTCCCGGTCTGGAGCACGTTGCCGATCATGCGCGCTGCGGCAATCCGGTGACTGCGAATCTGGCCGTAATCGTTATCCGGACTGGTCGGGCTCCAGTCCTTCTCGAAACGTTCGAATGTGTAACCGGGGTGCTGATCCGGATGCTGCTGCCAGTTCTTGTCGTGAATCCAGACGCCATAAGCTGCGGGCAGATCGTTCTTTTCCAGGTTCTTGAAGAACGCGTTTACCTCCATTCTTCCCCGCAGGTGGTTGTTCCACTGCCAGGGCCAGTCCACCGGCCGGCCGGCTGCCAGCCACCAGCCCACAAACAGCACAAACAGCAGTCCCGCCGCGCTGTACAGAAACACACTCCGGCGGTGTTCACGGGCTTCGTCATACGCAGGAGCGTCGAGCAGGGTCATAGCGTTTCTTCCTCAAATTCAGAATACGGCATAGTAGTGACTAAAGGACCAGGGACATAGGGACTACCGCACCTATGCTTTTCAATTCCACCGACATCATTCCGCTCTCGGCAATCATTAGGCACGAATCGTCGCCTCCCTATAGGTTTAGACACCGGAAGCGAGCCTTCTGTTTCCTTGTCCTTAGTCCCTGCTGTAGGTCGTCCGGTTCTTTTCTGCCTGTCGCTCCAGAGCCAGCTCAATCAGCCGGGTAATCAGCTCCTGGTAGTTGAGCCCTGTGGCCTCCCACAGCTTGGGGAACATGCTGATGCTTGTAGATGA
>CAWJDN010000187.1:0-18169 GCA_963840985.1 uncultured Acidobacteriaceae bacterium | reverse complement strand
GATTGACACGACCAACACCAACAGCGCGACTCTGAGCTACACGAAATCGTCGGACATCAGCAGTCTGACCAGCCTGGGCATCAGCGTGAACAACGACGGCTCGATTTCCTTCGATGCCGCCAGCCTGGATTCGGTGCTGAACTCGGATTACAGCGGCGTGGCGGGTTTCTTCCAGAACGCGAACAGTTGGGGGCAAACATTCTCGACCATGCTGACCAACGCCGGGACAAGCTCGACGACGGGCATTCTGTCGCTTAGCCTGAACGCCGACAGCAACATCGAATCGACATTGAATGCAGAGATTACCAAAGAAAACGCACTGATTTCTGCACAGCAGATCAGCCTGACCACGGAACTGAACACGGCGAACCAGATCATGCAGGAGCTACCCACGCAGTTGGAAGGGGTCAACGAACTGTACTCGGCGATTACCGGTTATAACCAGAATACGAACGGCTAAGGAGTATTTTCCCCATGGGAAGTTATCAGGACCATGTGCTGGACGGCGCATCGGCAGTCGATCTGGTGGTGGCGCTTTACGACGGAATTCTGCGATTTCTTTACGCGGCATCGGCGGCCGCGGAACGCGGCGACGCGGAGGCCCGCCGGACAGCCGTCAAGCGGGCGTTGGATATCATCATCCACTTGCAGGCGCGTCTGCGCATGGATGTGGGCGGACGACCGGCGCAGGCGCTCAGCGAGTTCTACGCATCGATCTTCGCGCAAATCCTGCAAGCCTCGCAGTCGGCCTCGCGGCAGAAGTTCGAGCACGCCATTGAATGCGTGAAGAACGTGCGCGACGCGTGGCGTCATGTAGCCAGGGATCCCCAAGTCAATCCGGCTCCGTCGCAGGTAGCAGCATTCCAGCAACGGCACAGGGATGGCAGCTCGAGCAACGTTGATTCCGGCGAAGATGCCTTTGCTGGCTCGCGATGGAATGCGTGATTCATCTCATCCGGCGACGGTGAGTTCTTCTTCCAGTTGCTGCTTCTGATAGAGGCCGGCGTAGTAGCCGTCGCGGGCAAGCAACTCATCGTGGCGGCCGAGCTCCACAATTCTACCGTGGTCGAGCACGGCGATCTGGTCGGCATTGCGCACGGTGGAGACGCGATGAGAGATCAGAATGGTAGTGGAATTTTGGATGTAGTTGCGCAGACCGCCCAGAATGCGTTCTTCGGTGTAGGTGTCCACACTGGCCAGCGCGTCGTCGAGGATGAGGATGGCCGGCTTTCGCAGCAGTGCACGGGCGATGGCCGCGCGTTGCTTCTGCCCGCCGGATAGCGTGACGCCGCGCTCGCCCACCATGGTTTCAAAGCCCTTGGGGAACTCTTCAAACTCCGATCGAATATGAGCTGCCTCGGCGGCTTCCAGCAGTTCCGCGGGAGTCGCGTGGGGCACGCCAAAGGCAAGGTTTTCGCGGATGGTGGTGCTGAAAAGAAAAGTTTCTTGAGGGACCAGGCCGATGTTGCGCCGAAGCACGGCCAGGGGATAGTCGCGCACCGGGCGGCCGTCGATTAGCAGCGAGCCTTCGGGCGCTTCGTAGAGCCGGGTAATCAAATTGATAAGCGTGGATTTTCCCGAGCCGGTGGGGCCGACGATGGCCAGGCTGGAACCGGCGGGAATTCTGAGTGATATGCCGCTGAGGACGGGAGTCTCGTTATAACTGAAACTCAGATTGCGGAATTCGATCTCGCCGTCGAGCACGGTGCTGGCCAGAATGGACGGATCGGCGGCGCTGTCATCGATGGCCGGCTCGGCGCGAAGCAATTCGTCGATGCGCTTTACGGAAGCGGTGCCGCGCTGGAAGATGTTAACCACCCAGCCCACGGCGATGATGGGCCATGTGAGCAGGACCATGTAGGTGTTGAAGGCCACGAACTGGCCGACGCTGATGCGGTGAGCGATGACCTGGTGTCCGCCGACCAGCAGGGTGAGGATCATGGCGATGCCCAGAACGAACTCCAGCGTGGGCCACAACATGCCCATGAGCTGCACCAGCTTGAGGGAGCGAGCAATGTACTCGCGATTGAGCCGCTCGAAGAGGCTGATCTGGGATTGCTCGCGGGCGAAGGCGCGGACCAAGCGGGCTCCGGAGTAGTTTTCCTGGGCTTGCGAGGAAATGTCGGAGAAGCTGGCCTGGATGCGCTCGAAGCGGTCATGAATCTTGCTTCCGAAGTATTGCACCAGAACGCTGGCCAAAGGCATGGGCGCAAATGCCACCAGTGTGAGCCAGGGACTTATGCGCAGCAGGAAAAACAGCGCGCCGACGGTGAAGAAGATGGTATTGGCGCTGTACATGAGGGCCGGGCCGAGCAGATTGCGCACGGCATTGAGGTCGTTGGTCATCCGGGCCATGATGTCGCCGGTGCGATAGCGCTGATAAAAGCCGGAGTCCTGCTCTTCCAGTTTGCGGAAGAGATCGTTGCGCAGGTCGAACTCAATCTCCCGCGAGATGCCGATGAGAATCCAGCGCTGGGCGTATAGGAAAACGCCTTTGATGAGAGCGATGGCGACCAACAGGGCGGCGAAGATCAATACCTTGATGCGCGTGTCATCGTGGCTCAACGCGTCGACGGCCCATTGTAAAACCTTCGGATAGATCACCCATTTGCCGCCAATGCCATCAATAGCCATTCTGATGACCTGGGGAAAGAGCACCCAGATGGTGTTGGTGCAAATACACGAGAGTGTTCCCCACAGGTATCCCCAGCGGTAGCGGCGCATGTAACTGTAGAGCGGGGCCAGGTCGCGAAACATGATTTTATTGTACGAGGAGGCACCTACGGTGCGGCCAAACGCTCGCTATTCGCTTGCATCTGTTTCTATCAAGGGGCCGAAATCTCTTTTGATCGGCCTGGAGCAGTATATTCCCTGGTAATTAGCCGCTTCTCATTCCTTACCGGGACCATATCATCCGTCGTCCGGCAAGGAGCACTATAAACAGCCGATAAAGAATATAGGCGAGTATCAAATGTGGTATCGATCTCTGCAATCGAGAGTATGTCATGGAAACCGTGCAAGATTTGAGCGAAACGCCGAAAGGGGAACTTATCGGGGGCAAGGAGCGCAGGCTCAGCCGCCGTCATGACTGCGAGGGATTCGCCGAGGCCTGGGTGAAGAAACCCGGGTCCATGTTTCGCGGGGAGATACGGGACATCAGCCAGACCGGATGTTACATCAGGACCAAGGCTCGGTTGAATTTGGCGCGCTTCGCGACGGTGGATCTTCGTTTTACGCTGAAAGGCCAGCGCTATTGCGCTGCTGCGCGCGCTATGGATGTCCGGCAAGGCAAGGGTGTGGGGCTTGAGTTTATCTTTCCCGAGTCTCAGCCACCGGAGTGGCTCAAGAATTTGCTGGAGGCGCTCAGCGCATCGGTAGCTGCGCCGCCGATACCAGCTTAAAGACCTACCGGTTACGTAGGCGTTCTCAGCAGCAGATAGCCGCCCACCAGTCCAAACAATAGATCCGAGGACCATGCGGCGAGTGCGGCAGGCAGGTAGTTTACATCGCCCAGCGCGCCGAAGAGGCCGTCCACTACGAAGTAGGCGAGGGTGACGCCAATTGCCACGGCGATGCCTGTGAGCGAGCCTCGGCGACCCATAAAAAGCGCAAAAGGAATGGCGAGAGCCGCCATCACCACCGCCATCAGCGGATAAGCCAGCTTGTGCCACAGTTGGACGCGCAGGCGCATGGTGTCGAAGCCGCTCTGGCTGAGGTCGCCAATGTAACGATTAAGCTGATCGAAGTTCATCTCCTGCGATTGCAGCTTTTCTTTTCGGAAGTAGCCGGGAGATTCGTGAATCTCCGCGAAGGAGGTTTTTAGAAACTCGCGGTATTCACTCACGTTGGCGCCGTCAATGTCGCGTTGCCAGCCGTTGAGAAAACTCCAGGAAGTGGTATCTGGATTCCATACCGCGCGGGCGGCAAAGATGCGCCGCGTGAGCTCGAATGTAGAGGGATCGAACTCAAAGAGCGAGAGATTGGCGAACTCTTTGCGTCCCGGGTCAAAGAACTGGTAGTAGAAGATGCGGTCAGGCTCGCCGGGATGAGGCTGGCCGAAGATCCAATTCTGCTCGGGATGCAGGACGGTTTGCGGCGGCTTTCCCTTGATAATGTTGCGCAGGGCCTCCTGCTTGCGGTTGGCCTGGGGAAGATAGTACTGGTCAAAGAGGAAGAGGCTGAGCGAAAGGATGGCGGCGATGGAAAGAATGGGAATCATCAGCCGGTAAAGGCTGATGCCGCTGGCCTTCATGGCAATGATCTCCGAATTGCGATTGAGCAGACCGAAGGTGACCAGCACGGCGATCAGCACGGCCAGCGGGGTGATCTGGTAGATCATGCTGGGAGTGAGGTTGACCAGGTACTCGCCGACCGTGGACCAGCCAATGTCGTGGCTGAGAATGTCCTTGAGCAGATCGAAGACGGTGAAGACCAGTATGAGTACAACAAAGTTAGCCATTACCAGCATGAAGCTGCCGAAGAACTCTTTTACTATGTACTTGTCGAGGATGCGCGGGAAGACGCTGTGGGTCTTGACGCGCTGGGGACGCGAATGTAATTTGCTCAGCAGGTTGCTCAGGAGTGCATAGACAGGTTTGTTCGGAACGGCGAACAGCGACTCCTGGACGCGCGAGTTCAAGGTGGAGATGGCGTTCAGAATGCGGCCTCCGGAGGCCATCTGCCACAGCAGGATGAGACCGCCGGCGGCAAACAACAGGTTAGCCATCCATACAGCGAGAAACGCGGAAATCCAGTTTTGCTTGCCCAGTGCGACGCCGATCAGGGAGAGCGAGTAATAGATAACGACCAGAGCAAGGGAAGCCACCCAGGCGGAACTCTTGCCGCCGCGCCGCGAGGTCACGCCCAGGGGAACGGCGACCAGCATCAGCACCAGGCAGGCCACCGGATAAGCGAAGCGTTTGTGCATCTCGAGGAGATACTTTTTGCCGTCCGGGCTGTGAGTCCTGGCGCGCAGATCGTTCATGCGCAGGGCGTAGATGGCGGTGTCCATGCGGCCCAGGTGCCCTTCACTTTGCTGGCTGGCGGCCATGGGCAAATCGGAATAGTCAAACACGGAGATGTTGTATTGTTGCGGCTGGCCGGCTACCGTCTCGTGGTGCGCTCCGTCACGCAGCCGCATGAGCAGTTCCTGTCCGGAATCGTTGGCCACTGTGGCCGACGCTGCTGTGGTGATCTGCGGAGCGGCGGGATCCGTTGTGTCGGCCATAAAGACCTGCCGCCAGTTGGCCGCGCCGGTTCCGGAGCGCACGTCCTGCACATAGAGGACGAAATTGTGAAAATCTTCATCGAAGACACGCGGCTCAATCTCATAGGAGGCCTGCGCGGCCAGGGCCTTGTTCATCTCCAGAATGGCCTGATTGGCGCGTGGCGCCACATAAAGGGAGTTGAATAGACCCAGCAGAGTGCCGAAGATGGCCACGATGGAGGCCACCCGCACAAAGTAGCCGATGCCTATGCCGGAGGCGCGCATGGCGATGATTTCGCTGTCCGCGGCCAGTCGGCTCAGGCCCAGCAGTACCCCCACCAGCACCGCCATGGGGATGGTGATCATGAAGAAATTGGGCAGCATGAAGAGAACGACTTCAAAAACGCTGACAAAGGTGGAGCTGTTGTGAACCACCATTTCCAGAATGTGGGGCAGTTCCTTCATGAAGAGAATGAAGGTGAAGATCACGCCGCCGATAATCGCGTGGGAGAGAATTTCGCCGGTAATGTAACGGGTCAGGATGCGCACGGCTAAAGCTAGTTTATCGTGCCGGGGCGGCTACTGCACCGCAGGTGCCCAGCCGCGCAGGCGCAGACTGTTGGCCAGCACGCTGACAGAGCTGAGAGCCATGGCAGCAGCGGCCATCCAGGGGCTGAGCAAAATGTGGAAGCTGGGATACAGCACGCCGGCGGCCAGCGGAATTCCCAGCAGGTTGTAGCCGATTGCCCAGATCAGATTCTGGCGCATGACGCGCAGAGTGGAGCGGGCGAGGTCAATCGCTGCTGGAATGGCGTCGGGCCGCGCGCGCAGAAGCAGCACATCGCCGGCCTCCTGCGCCAGGTCAGCGCCAGTGCCCATGGCGATGCCAGCGTCGGCCTGGGCCAGCGCGGCAGCGTCGTTGATGCCATCGCCCACCATGGCCACGCGCAGACCACTCTGTTGCAGGGCGCGAATGCGGGCCAGCTTGCCGGCTGGGTCGAGTCCGGCTTCAATCTCGGTAATTCCGGCCTGCTTTGCGATGGGCGCGGCAGCGGCTGCCGAATCGCCGGTGAGCATCAGCACACGCAGACCGGCGCGGCGCAATGCGGCCACGGCTTCGGCTGCATCGGGACGTAGCGCGTCGCGAGCGTCGAAAAAACTGGCAACAACATTGTTCAAAGCCATCCACAGCCGCGTCACGCCCGGATCCGGCGGAATCACATCGGTTGGCAGCGGGATTAAAAACTCCTTAAAGAGCGCTTCGTTGCCCAGCAGGCAATCGCGGCCTTCGACTTTGGCGCTGAGGCCACGGCCGGGCAGAACCTGCACGTCATCGGCGGAGGGCCAGGCCAGCCCGCGCGATTTTGCCGCGTCTACGATAGCGTGAGCCAGCGGATGGTTCGATCGCTCCTCGGCGGCAGCGGCCAGGCGCATGAGATCGTTTTCGGCGTTTTTCCCCAACGGATGAACGGCGGTCAGCACAGGACGGCCCACGGTCAGCGTTCCGGTCTTGTCGAGCACGATTGCGTCCAGCGGGGCAAGGCGGGCAACTCGTTCAAGCGCCTCACCGCCCTTGAAGAGGACACCCATCTGCGCGCCGCGACCCACGGCCACGGTGAGCGCGGCGGGCACGGCCAACCCCATGGCGCAGGGGCAGGCGACCACCAACACGGCGACGGTTGCGGCCAGGGCCATCTGGAGCGAATGTGTTGAGAAAAGCCAAATGACAAAAGTCAGTGCGGCGAGAACAAGCACGATGGGGACGAAGATGGAGCTGGCGCGGTCGGCCAGCCGCTCCATGGGCGCACGCGAACTCTGCGCCTGTTCGGCCATGCGGGTGATTTGCGCCAGCATGGTGGCCTCGCCCAGCGACTCGGCACGGCAGGTTACCGCGCCTTCGTAGTTGAGCGAACCGGCCAGCACGCGCCCGCCTATGAAGCGGTCGAGCGGCGTCGATTCGCCGGTCAGCATCGATTCGTCAACCGTTGTGCGGCCTTCGAGAATCGTCGCATCCACGGGGAAGCGCTCTCCCGGCAGGATCAGCACACTATCGCCGGGCTGAATCTCTTCGAGCGGGACGATGGTCTCGACGCCATTGCGAACGCGGCGGGCTGTCGCGGGCCGCAGATGAGAGAGATCGTCGAGCGCTGCCAGCGCGCGGCGTTTGGCGCGGCCTTCAAGCGCCTTGCCCAATAAAAGAAAACCTAGAATCAACAGAACCGCATCGAAGTAAACCTGCCGTCCGGGCGCGGGCCAGATGGTGGCATACGCGGAATACGCAAAGGCCACGCCTGTGCCGAGGCTGACCAGCGTGTTCATGTTAGTGGTCCCATGGTGCAGGCCGCGCGCGGCGCTCAGATAGATGCCACGACCAGCCCAGGCCATCAGCACAGCGGCGAGAATCAGCAGAAACCAGCGCAGTGGATTCGACGGCAGTGCAAAGAGCCAGGGAAAGATGCGCATCAGCACGTGGTCCAGAGAGCCCATTTGCGTTCCGAGCGGCATGGCCAGCAGCATGGCCGCGGCGCCGGCGATCAGCGTCGAATACGCCTTAATTCCGGCTCCATTGGCGAGCGGGTCAGTGGGGGTTTGCGCAGAAGCATCGGCGCGGGGAAGTACGGCGTCGTAACCTGCAGCGCGAATGGCCTCGATCAGTTGCGCGGGCGTGGCAATTGCCGGATCGAAAACCACGCTGGCGCGATGGGCCATCAGATCAACGCGCGCCGATTCGACTCCAGCCGTGGAGAGCAGAGCCGCTTCAACATGATGTTGGCAGGAGGCGCAGGTCATGCCCAGAACGGGGAGGTTGAGCGATTCTGTGGCAGGCGAGGGCATTACACTTCCAGATGCGCTGTGAAACCTGCTTTGGCCAGGGCGGCAACGGCAAGATCGACGGGCGCGGGATTCTGACTGGATGTAAGCCGCGCCGCACCTATGCGGACTTCATTGACGGCGACGCCATCGACCGCGGCCAGCGCCTGCGTGACGCGCTTTACGCAGGAGCCGCAATGCATTCCATCGATTTGCAGCGTGAAATCCGCCATCCGCTTCTCCTGTTCCATTTTGATGATACGCCGGGAGAAAAGACGCGTTATCTTAAGATGGATTGGGCAATTGGAGGATTATGCAGAGAGAGTTTCCATCAGCGCCGATGGTGAGCGTGGGCGCGGTGATTGTAGAGGCTGGCCGGGTGCTGCTGGTGCGGCGGGGAAACGAACCCATGAAGGGCCATTGGACGCTGCCCGGCGGGTTGCTGGAGCTGGGTGAATCGCTCGCCGATGGTGTGAAACGCGAGGTGAGGGAAGAGACCGGGCTGATTGTTGAGCCGATCGAACTGATCGAGCTGCTGGACCGCATTCACCGGGATGGTGAGCGTGTCCGCTACCATTACGTCATTGCAGATTATCTGTGCCGTGTTGTGGGCGGCCAGTTGCAGGCAGCCTCCGACGCCGACGCGGTGCGCTGGGTGGAACGCGCAGAGTGGAATTCGCACAGCGCGCTCAAGCTCGATCTGATGACCGTGCGGGTGATCGAGGCCGGTTGGCAAAGGGCGCAAGCGATAAAGCAGTGAAACAGTGAAGATGTGAAACAGTGAAGAAGATCAATCGTTCACTTTATCACTTCTTCACTTTTTCACTCTCTCTGAAGCACGAGGAAAACGACATGAAGAAGCTGTTATGGGTTGCGGGCGGGCTGGTAGTGGTTTCCGGGATCGGCTTTTGGGCGCGCCCGGTTAGTTACTACAACGAAGCGATGTATCTGCGGGAGTGCTTTTCAGGCGTGGAGAGCAACACTGTTCAGGTTGCGGGCCATCGCGTGCATTACCTGGCCGAGGGGCCTGTCGGCGGGCAAACGGTAGTTCTGGTGCATGGGCTGGGAGGGCGCGCCGAGGACTGGCTAAACCTTGCTCATTATCTCGTCAAGGCCGGCTACCGCGTTTATCTGCCCGATCTGCCCGGCTACGGGCGCAGCGAAAGGCCCGCGGAGTTCTCCTACTCGGTGCGCGATGAGGCCGAGGCAGTGGTTGGGTTCCTCGATGCGCTGGGATTGAAGCAGGTGGATCTGGGCGGCTGGTCGATGGGCGGCGGAATCGTGCAGCACGTTGCCTTCCGGCATCCGGAACGAGTGCGCAGGCTGATGCTCTTCGGTAGCATCGGCATCAATCAGGCGCCCACGTTTGATGTGCGGCTGTTTACGCCCACGACACCCGCGGAACTCGACCAACTAGAGGCGCTGCTGATGCCCAATCCACACAGAATTCCGGGCTTCGTGGCGCGCGACATTCTGCGCATCTCAAAAGAACACGCATGGGTGATTCACCGCGCGTTTGACACCATGCTCACTGGCCAGGACGCTACCGACAGCCTGCTGCCACAACTCAAAATGCCGGTGCTGATTGTGTGGGGCGACGTGGACCGGATTCTGCCTCTCGAACAGGGTGAGACGATGCACCGCCTCGTACCGCAGTCCGTGCTTGTAGTAGTCGGTCCCGGCTGCGGCCATCTTGCTCCCAGCCAGTGCTCCGCCCAGATTGGACCCGATGTGGTGGAGTTTGTAAAGCGGTAGCTCAGAAGATCCATCGCGCCGTCATCACCAGCCCATGGTTGTAGCTGTGAAATCTGCTGGCGGCGATCTGCATGCCCGCGCCGAATGCCAGGCCGGGGCGCGACTTGGGGTCGGAGGGGTGCAGCGCGCACTTGCCCACGATCAGCCCCGGAGTGATGAACTCCTGTGTCTTGCCGTCGTTCGTTCCGCCTTTGTAGAAAGTGGCGTTGCTCTCGATCTCCGGCCAAAAGAGCTTGCCGAAGCGGTATTGCGCCACGGTGTTCCAGACCACGGGCCTGCCTGCGGTGCTGATGGCGGGATTGCCGGTGGGCAGTGTTGCGCCCAGCGTCGATTGCACGTCGAATTTGCCAAAGCCCTTGCCTGCGCCAAGAGTGGGAGCGACGCTGGCATCGGTTGAGCCGTTCTTGTAGCTGCCGGTGGGGATGGTGGCCAGCACCCACGCGCTCAGCGTGTAGCTGCCGTGCTGCGCGTTGCCGCTCAAGATGCGGTACTTGCCGAGGAAAGACACATCGCCGAAACCGTTTACAGCCGTGGAGTTGTGCTGGATGTACGGGGGCAAGTTGAATGCCAGTTCGGTGTTAGCCCATGGAACCAGGTTCAAACCCTTGCTGTTGTCGTAGTTCCAGGTTGTAGTGAGGGCGGGCGCAATCTGGCGCACAATGTCGGTGCGCGCCACCTGGATGAGCCCCGTATATGTTGTGACCAGCGGAACAGCCCAGCCGGGTTGTTTGGCCTGCGTGGCCGAGGCGCGCGCCTCCCACTGTTTGAAGAAGCCGCTTGAAGCGGCGCTCGCTGAGCCACCTTGCGCGTGCAAACTTGTCGTGGCCAGCAGAATGATCAGGGAAAGGGGAAGCTTTCTCATGCCGGTTTACTGAGCATGAAGTGCGGAGGTGGCGCGGGCAACGGCCTATAGTTGGAGTCTTTTCTCAACCGAAAGGAGGACAAGAAACCGAAAGGACCGTTCTTGTACGGCCCTTCCGGCTCGATGGCAACTGTTGGAGCGGTTTATTGCTTGACCAGTTCTACGCGGCGGTTGAGCGTCCGCCCGTCCTCGGAGTCATTGGAGGCGACTGGCGCATAGGGACCATCGCCGTAAGCCTGCAATCGTCCGGCTGGAATGCCATATTGCGTGGTGAGCGCCTGCACGACGGATGCCGCGCGCCGCTTTGACAGATCGATGTTGGCAGCCAGACCGCCGACATTGTCCGTATGGCCCACCACATAGACTTTGAGGGTGGGGTTCTGCTTGAGCAGCTTGGCTACTTCCTGCAGGGCAGGGGCGGATTCGGGCTTGACGTCGGCCTTGCCAGTGTCGAAGAGGATGCCGTTGATCACGATGTGACCGGCGCCAGCCAGGCCGCTTGAAAGAGCGGCTGCGTTGGCGACAACATCCTGAGTCAATGTGGTCTCGACAACGATATCCTCTTCGTACCTGAAACTCACGCTAACTCCAACGTATATCCAGGTTTTGCCCAGATGCATGTAGAAATCGCCATAATCGCCGGAGTCGTAATCCATGATGTATCCCGCGGTCTTGAGCGCTGTCTTGAGGTTGCGCAGCACCTGAGCCTTGGACGCAGTATGGGGGTAGTTATAGTTGATGTTGAGAAATTTGCCTTCGATCTTCTTATCGGGTTTTCCTGGGCCCATTTCAAAGCTGAAGACGTCGTCATCGGTCTGTTTGCAAGAGGAGATGACGCTGCCGGGGAAGCGGCTAATGAGCTGTGAGTCCTTGCAGCCTTTGGCGTCCTGCGTCTGCGCGGCGCAGACGTGGACCGTGAAAGCAACCGCAAGACATAGAAGCATGTATTGGATAGTTCTCATTCTTTCTCCTTTTTCGGATTTGTGGGAACGGAATCGATTCCTCCGTCTCTTTTCTGACGACAAAATTCGGGCAGCCGGTCCGGGATGTTTGCTTACAAGGGATATTGACATTCTTTCGACCGGGACCGATAGGCCCAGCTTGACCTTACACGCCGATCACGTCGCAGAGTTCCTTGACGGCCGCGGCGCTCTTCATAAAGGCGGCGCGCTCTTCTTCATTAAGCTTGATCTCCACGATCTGTTCCAGGCCAGCGGCGCCCAGTTTGCATAACACGCCCATGAAGTAGCCGTTGATGCCGTATTCGCCTTCGAGGTAAGCCGCGCAGGGAAGAATCTTCTTCTTGTCTTTGAGAATGGCCTCGGCCATCTCCACCGCCGCAGCCGAGGGCGCGTAGTAGGCGCTACCGGTCTTAAGGTGCTTCACAATTTCGCCGCCGCCGTCGCGGGTGCGCTGGACGACGGCGTCGATGCGCTCCTTGGGGAGCAGTTCGGTGATGGGAATGCTGGCGACGGTGGTGTAGCGGACGAGCGGAACCATGTTGTCGCCGTGACCGCCAAGAACCAGGCAGCTCATATTCTCCACGCTCACCTGCAACTCCTGGGCGATGAAGCTCTTGAAGCGGCCGGAATCCAAGATGCCGGCCATGCCCAGGACGCGTTCGCGGTTGAAGCCTGAGAGGCGATAGGCGGCCTGCACCATGGCGTCCAGCGGGTTGGAGACGACAATGAGAATCGACTCCGGCGAGTAGGCGACCACATTCTTGACCACATCGGTCATGATCTTGAAATTGGTTTGCAGCAGATCGTCGCGGCTCATGCCGGGCTTGCGCGCAATGCCGGCCGTAATGATCACCACATCGCTGTTGGCCGTGTCGGCGTAGTCGTTGGAGCCGGTGATGCGAACGTCGGATCGTTCGATGGGCAGCGCCTGCTGCAGGTCGAGCGCCTTGCCCTGCGGCACGCCCTCGACTACATCGATCATCACCACATCGGCCAATTCCTTGGCCATGAGCCAGTGTGCCGCGGTTGAGCCGACGTTGCCGGCGCCGATGATGCTGACCTTCTTGCGCATGTGTTCCTCCTCTGGGAAGTTGGATCGATCCAAGATTCAATTCGACGTGCCGCTCCGCATGTTCATGGCTGGGCAGAGTTACTCTCCGTCCTTGAACTCTTAGCATAAGTAATGATGTCAATTCCAAGGATGAATACTGAGCAAACTAGGGGAACCAGGCAAAGCCAAAAATACAACCCGTCAGGATGGCTTTTCCATTCGTGAATGGAGAGCCAAGTCCAAATCACACATTGAATTGTTGACGATAAGATTCTGACTCGAAGCAACCGCCTAGACGAAAGATCATTTGCCATGTGTTTCCTTTCGAAACCGATCTCTGATCCATGATCCCGTTTACATATTGGAAATGATGCGTGTGGCAAACTCGCTGGTGCCGACCTTGGTTGCGCCGGCGGTCTGGCGTTCGAAATCATAGGTGACAAATTTTTGCAGGATAGTTTTTTCGAGCGAGGCCTCGATGAGCTGGGCCGCTTCCTTCCAGCCGATGAACTCCAGAAGCATCACGCCGGAGAGAATCACCGAGCCGGGATTGATGACGTCCTTATCGGCATACTTGGGCGCGGTTCCGTGGGTGGCTTCGAAGACCGCGTAGCCGTCGCCGATGTTGGCGCCAGGGGCGATGCCCAGGCCGCCGACCTGCGCCGCGGCCGCGTCGGAGATGTAGTCGCCGTTGAGGTTGGTGGTGGCAAGTACGCTGTAATCCTCGGGGCGCAGGATGATCTGCTGGAAGATGGAGTCGGCGATGCGATCGTTGATGAGCAGCTTCGACTTCCATGCGCCGTTGCCGTGCGTCTTGCCGAGGGAGTCGAGCACGGACTTGACCTCCGCATAGACGGCTTTCTGGTAGTCAGGAGAAGCCATGTCCAGGCCCGGCTCGATGAGCGCGGCGTTTTGCTCGATGGTGAGTTCGGGATTGGCGTCTTTGTTGCCCAGAATCCAGCTCTCGCGCTCGGTGACGGTTTGAGCGCGGAACTCCTGCTGGGCAACTTCATAGCCCCACTCGCGGAATGCGCCCTCGGTGAACTTCTGGATGTTGCCCTTATGGACCAGCGTGACGGTCTTGCGGCCCTCGGCCAGCGCAGCCTTGATGGCGGCGCGCACCAGGCGCTTGGAGCCGAAGATGGAGATGGGCTTGATGCCCACGCCGGAGTCGGCGCGCACCTTTTTCTTGCCGCCCTTGAGTAGATCGTTGTTGAGGAAATCAATCAGACGGGCGGCCTCCGCCGAGCCCTCTTTGAACTCGATGCCCGCGTAGACATCCTCGGTGTTTTCGCGATAGATGACGATGTTTAGCTTCTCGGGGTGCTTCACCGGGCTGGGCACGCCCTGGTAGTACTTGACCGGCCTGACGCAGGCGTAGAGGTCGAGCGTCTGGCGCAGGGCCACGTTGAGCGAGCGGATGCCGCCGCCCACCGGCGTGGTCAGAGGCCCCTTGATGGAGACTCTCAAGTCGCGCGCGGCGGCCACCGAGTCGTCGGGCAGCCAGTTGCCGAAGCGCCGAAAGGCTTTTTCGCCGGCAAAGATCTCAAACCAGCGAATGGCGCGCTTGCCGCTGTAGGCTTTTTCTACCGCGGCATCGAAGACCCGCTCAGAGGCCTTCCAGATGTCGCGCCCCGTGCCGTCGCCCTCGATGTAGGGGATGATGGGGTGGTCGGGCACTTCAAATTGTCCGTTTTGATAGCCAATTGGCTGGCCGTTTTTGGGCACTTCCAGCCCGTTATAGGTGGCTTGCATTGGTTTTGGAAGACCTTTCTATCAATATGTTAGAGGAGGAGGCTGGCCTCGGGGATTCAGGGATTGCGGTGGCTCAAAATGGTTCTGGGCTAAGCAGTCTCCGGCTGGCCGAAATAATCCCCACAAATGCACAATGAAATCGCTACAATTCCTGCTCGACTCTCCGTCAGAATGCGGTAAACTCATGCCGGTACCCTTCACAAGAGCCACCATCTTTACCCTCAGGGAGGACACATAGAAATTGGGAAAAAGCATGGTCCCGAAGAAGATGTTTTTCACCAAGGGCGTAGGCAAACACAAGGACCGTTTGACCTCCTTTGAGCTGGCCCTTCGGGATGCGGGGATCGCCTCGCATAATATGGTGCGCGTTTCCTCTATCTTTCCGCCCAACTGCAAGCTGATACCGCGCAAGGAAGGCCTCAAATACCTGAGTCCCGGCGAGGTGGTCTTTGCGGTGATTGCGGAAAACTCGACGCGCGAGCCACACCGGCTTCTGGTTTCCAGCATCGGCGTGGCCATTCCAGCGGATAGGAATGCTTATGGCTACCTGAGCGAGCATCACAGCTTTGGCGAGACCGAGGAGCAGGCCGGCGAGTACGCCGAGGAGATAGCGGCGGAGATGCTGGCCACCACTCTGGACGTGGACTTCGATCCGGACAAGAGCTGGGACGAGAAGAAGGAGATATACCGCATCTCCAACAAGATTGTCCGCACCAGCAACGTGACGCAATCGGCCGTGGGCGACAAGCGCGAAAAGTGGACCACTACGATTGCCGCCGCCGTCCTGATTCTGGAAGAGTAGGGATTGCATCCGGCGGAGCTTTGAGGCCGATCTCGCCTGGGTGGGGTTGGCCTTACCGCTTTTTGTGGAGGAGTGTTCGGTGATCGATGGCAAACGCGCGCAAATACATGGAGATAAATCATGTATCAAAAAGTCTCATTCCCTATGAACTTTTTAGGGCTCGAGCCGCCTCTATCAGATTTTGCGAATGCAAGAGTTCTGGTATGGCCGGTTCCCTTTGAGAAAACGGTAAGTTATGGCACAGGGACCAGTGAGGGTCCGGCAGCCATTATCGAAGCTTCTCGATATATCGAACTTTACGATGAAGATTTTGGAGGGGAGACTGCGCAGATTGGAATTCATACGCTGCCAGCTATTAGCACGGATTATGAACCAGACGAGATGATGCCGCTTCTCGAGCAACGTGCGCAGGAAGTGATAGCGACAAATAAGTTCCTTTGCATGCTGGGAGGCGAACACTCTATTTCAGCGCCTGTGGTAAGGGCGATGTTTAAGAAATATCCGAGATTGTCAGTGATGCAGATTGACGCTCATGCCGATTTGCGTAGCTCCTACGAAGGAACCCCTTTAAGTCATGCATCAACCATGCGCCGTATCGTGGAAGTATGCCCGGCGGTTCAGGTCGGCATCAGGTCGATTTCAAAGGAGGAGGTGCTCGCGGCTCCAACTCTCAATACGCAGATATATTATGCCAAGGACATAACCGGCCGCTCAGACTGGGTGGAGCGTGCTGTTAACTCACTTACTGAGGACGTATATTTGACGATAGATATTGACGGTCTTGATCCGAGTCTTGTTCCATTTACCGGGACTCCAGAGCCCGGTGGTTTGCAGTGGTATGAGGTTTTGAATTTGATTCGCCATCTCGCCCGTTCGCGAAACATTGTTGGAATGGACCTGGTCGAATTGTGCAGACCCGAGGGAAACAATGCCGCAAGTGTTCTTGCCGCGAAGCTGATTTACAAGACGCTGGGGAGCGTTTTCGAGCGAGAGATTCCCAAAATTAACAAAATATAGAAAGCATGATGGACGATCGTATAGCCATGGAAGCCGCGCTCGATGAAGCCCGCTTGGCCGCGGGGGCCGGCGAGGTGCCGATTGGCGCCGTCGTGGTGAGTGAGGGGGCTATTGTGGCGCGTGGGCAAAATCGCGTGTTGCACAACGTGGACCCCACGGCCCACGCCGAGATTGTCGCCTTGCGCGCTGCTGCAGCGGCCATCGGCAACTACCGCCTGACCGGCTGCACGCTTTATGTGACGCTGGAGCCCTGCTCGATGTGCGCCGGAGCCATGATTCATGCCCGGATTGACCGTCTGGTTTTTGCCGCCGCCGATCCCAAGGCTGGTGCGGCCGGTTCGGTGCTCGCGGTGCTTAACCATCCCCAACTCAACCATCTGATGCAAGTGGAGCAGGGAATTTTGGCTGATGAAGCCTCTGATTTGTTGCGACATTTTTTCCGCGAGCGGCGGTAGGGGTAAACTAGCCGGATGAAGGTGCAATTGTATGCCACTTCCTGGTGCGGGGATTGCCGTGCGACCCGGAAGTTTCTCGACTCCCACGGCATCGAGTACACCGCAATCGACATCGACCGCGACCCGGCTGCCTCGGCCGAGCTGGTGCGCCGCGTGGGCAAGCGCGCCATTCCGCAACTGGTAATCGACGGCGAGTGGTTTCAGCCCTACATTCCGGGTCGAGGCCTGCTTCTCGATGAGTTGCACCAGTGGCTGGGAATTCCTCGCGAGTGACCCAGACAGAGTTAGTGGTATCCCACCTTAAATCACCCCAACGACTAAGACCTGTCGTTGGGGACCCCGATGCCGCAAAGACAAAGACGCCGCGAAGGTGGGGCACCCGGAATTTCTCGCGAGTGAAGCCGTTTCCCTCGTACAATATAGGGTTGGAGCAGGGCCGCCTAATACGGCTCTGGCAAGGAGTCTCCCGTGATTGACCGATATACTCGCCCGGCAATGGGCCGCATCTGGAGCGACGAGAAAAAGTACCGCTGCTGGCTTGAAGTGGAGTCTGCGGCAAGCGCCGTGCTGGCCGAAGACGGTGTGATTCCCGTCGCCGCCGCAGAGGCAATCGCCACGAAGGCTGGCTGTTCTGTCGCCCGCATTCAGGAGATCGAGGCGGAGGTGAAGCACGACGTTATCGCATTCACGACCGCTGTGGCCGAAAGCCTGGTTGTACAGGGTCTAGGGGCCGAGTCGCGCTGGCTGCACTTCGGGCTGACCTCCAACGACGTGGTGGACACTGCGCAGGCGCTGCAGGTGAAAGAGGCTTCGACGCTGATTCGCGCGGGCCTGGTGGAGCTGCTGGAGGTGCTCAAGCGGAGGGCCGTCGAGTTCAAGCACACGCCCACCATCGGCCGCACCCACGGGATTCACGCCGAGCCGACAACCTTCGGCCTCAAGCTGCTCAACTGGTACGCCGAGATGGAGCGCAATCTGAATAGATTTGCCGCGGCGGCCGAGGATATGCGCGTGGGCAAGTTCAGCGGCGCGGTGGGAACATTTGGTCACCTGAAGCCGGAGCACGAAGAAAGAATTTGCGCACTGCTGGGGCTCAAGGCCGCGCCGGTGACTACGCAGGTGATTCAGCGCGACCGCCATGCGGCCTACATTTCGACGCTGGCGATTATCGGCAGCACGCTGGACAAGATCGCCGTCGAAGTGCGCCACCTGCAACGCACCGAGGTGCGCGAGGCGCAGGAGTACTTCAGCGAAAAGCAAAAAGGCTCCTCGGCGATGCCGCACAAGAAGAACCCGATTACCTGCGAGCAGATCAGCGGACTGGCGCGCGTGCTGCGCGGCAATGCGCAGGCGGCCTTCGAGAATATTCCGCTGTGGCACGAACGGGACATCTCGCACTCCTCGGTCGAGCGCGTCATCTTTCCCGATTCGACGATTCTGGCGGATTATCTGCTGGCCAAGACGACCGACCTGATTGCCCGTCTGCTGGTTTA
>CAWJDN010000186.1:0-6576 GCA_963840985.1 uncultured Acidobacteriaceae bacterium | reverse complement strand
GATTACTCATGTGGTCCATATCTGTGTGCCTCCGGCGTTAACCCCGTAAGTGGGGGCTATTACTCGATAGTTAATAACGGCACTGGGTTATTGATTGACTTATATCAAGGCTCGACATCGCCCGGCACGCTGCTCGACACAGACCGCGTTGTCGGGCGCGGGCTTACGCAGAGCCAGCAGTGGTTGCTGCGGCCGGCGTTTTTCCGTGGAATCGACAATGCACTCCTGGAAAAACAGGAGGCGGCGCGCGCTTCGATTGGACAGAGGCTTCATTGGGATCAGGGAAACGGCGGGGCCAATGTGCCCTGCGGCGCGTGCAGAGGCTGTTGCCGCTCTTCGATGTTCATCCACATCAAGCCGGAAAAGGAAACGCAAACCCTTCGCCGGATTCCGCGCGCGCTGCTCTTTCCCGCTTTCCCGGCCGGCCTAAGGGCCACGTGCTGATGGGCTATAACGACAACGGGCACTGCCCCATGTTTGCGAGCGCGGGTGAGCGGGAGCAAAGAAGTTATTACTCCCGCTCGCCCAACGGAAGGAACAGAGGGAAGGGTGGGGTATGGCATATCTGCAGCCAGCGGATTACCAGAATTACGGCTTGCCGGCAGGGACGACGGCGGATTGGATTACTGCGGCGACGGCATTGATCAACAGCTACTGCAGGCGGCCGGACCTGAACGTGATCCAGTACACGGAGCGGTTGCGAGTGGTAAGAGAAGCGCAGACGGTGTTGTTGAGTTATCTGCCGCTGGCGCCGCTGGGAACGGCCACGACGCCGCTGGTGAGCCTCGAAGGCCGCTACACAAGACCGCGGCGGGGAGAGCTTCCGAATGAACCGCTGGTGGAGATTGCGCTGGCGTTTTCTTTGCCGGGACAGTGGACGGCGATCGATCCCAGCACGGTGGACTGCGACGCGAATACCGGAGAACTGACACTGCCGTGGAATTTGCTGGGGCTGGCCTTCAACGAGGTGGCGGTGACCTATACGGCGGGGTTGACGACGATTGGCGACGACGTGAAGACGGCGTGCGCGCAGATTGTGCGCAATGCGCAGTCCACGCCGGCGTTGAACGCGAGCAAGACCAAGATTGACACGATGCAGATGCAGTATTTCTCAAGTTCGCTGGTGGACGAAACAGTGCAGGCGTGGCTGCGTCCCTACATTGCGAACAGGCTGGGGTGAGGGATGAGCGATACGGCGGCGCGCAATCCTGTGGGAGCGCCGCGGATGCTGGCCGATGCCCTGCTGCGAAGCGTGGCAGGCACGACGGCCCTTCTGCGGGTGACGGGGACGAATACGGATACCAGCCAATCCGAGGTGGGGCTGGTGGCAACGACTTTTGCTGAAGTGGCGATCAGTCCGGTAGTGGTGCGCACGCTGCGGCCGTCGTGGAAGGAAGGCGGCGAGTCCAAGTGGGAGCTGCTGGTATCGGCGACCGGAGTGCAGCAGCAGGTGAATGCGCTGGACATCGAATCGGCGCAGGCGCTGTTTGCGATGACTCTGGCGGTTACGGTGGCGGGACAGGATTACCTGATTGAGTCAATCGCCGCGAACGAGGCTTTCGGCCAGGTGTATATGTACCGGTTGCTATTGCGGGAAGCGCGCCAGCAGGCGGTGTGAGGACGTTGTCAGTTATCAGTGATCAGTTGTCAGTTCAAGGCAGACGACCGTCAGAGGCAATGCTTTGGCGCAGGGCACGAGGAGTTTTACTCCATGCAGAATGCGAAAGATTCGTTTTATATGGCGCTGCGCACGCGGCTGGCGG
Source organism: uncultured Acidobacteriaceae bacterium (assembly GCA_963840985.1). Taxonomy (GTDB): domain Bacteria; phylum Acidobacteriota; class Terriglobia; order Terriglobales; family Acidobacteriaceae; genus Telmatobacter. Next base: position 4,813 of record CAWJDN010000186.1, on the reverse strand, counting down.
CGATTAACCCGGAGCGGACGATTCTGCTGCGCGGTGCGGTGCGGCCGGGGATTCTGGCGGAGGAGGCCGAGGCACCATTCAGCCAGCTTCCCAACGACGTGTTTGTTTTGCGCTGGCTGGGTCTGGGAGTGGATTTCGATCTGGGTTCCACGATGGTGGCCGAGCAATGCGAGGTGGTTTACCAGAGCTGCGGAACGCAAAGCTTTGGCGGGCTGGACCGCGGCCGGTCGTTGAGCGAGATGGACGAGGAGTTGACGGCGATGGTGCAGCCATTCTGGACGCCCAAGCTCAATTACACAGCGATACCACCGGCGGCGATGCTGACGAATGTGTTTTGGGATGAGCCGGGATTTGGGCCGATTGTGGCGCAGCGGGATCAGTTGAGCCGTTCAGCAAAAATGATGGTTTACAGCTACCAGGAGCAGGGGGAGTAAATGGCGACGAATTGGTTTTCTGCTCCCGCAACGGTGGCGCGGCGTGTACGAGGTTATTTTGCGGCGGTGAACCGCGCGGCGCAGACGCCGGTGATTTTCGATCCGTCGGAGCAGGGTGGATTCACTTTGGATGCGCCGCCGTCGCCGTGGATCAGCCTGGGTTGGATTCAGGAGTTCACGCGCAAGGCGGGGAGCAAGAGCGCGGCGGTGTTGACGGGAATTCCGGCGAGTCCGCTGGAGCAGGTGCGCGAGACGCTGGAGGCGCAGGTGAGTTTGGAATTTCTGAGTTGGACCAAGCTGACCATGGCCCTGGCGACGGGATCGCAACACATGAACGTGCTGGCACCGGCGAGCGGAGCTTCAGCGGCCGCGGATGGCGCAATAGCGGCGACGGCGGTGACTGTGCAGAGCGGATCAACGGCAACGTTTGTCGCGCTGGCTTCGGCCGACGCCGCAAAGTTTACGGCCGGCTCGATCATCGCGCTGGACGCGGATTACACGGGACAGACGGGATTTGTGGGCTCGCCGGTATCGGGAGCGTATGTGCGCACGGCGCTGACGGATGTGGATTACATCCGGAGAGTGACATTCAATGTGGCGCTGGTGTCCGCGGCAGCTACTTCAGGGACTACGGGGTTGACACTGGCCGCGGCGTTGCCTGGCGGTGCGCCGGCGGCAGGAGCCAAGTTGCAGGCGGTGACAGGGTTTGTGGATCGCGAAGGCGGCAGCTTCTATCAGGAGTGGTCAGCGCTGTTTGTGATGGAAGGCAGCCAGGGAGAACGGATCTTCTATCACTATCCGCGCTTGCAGACGGCGGCGAGCGCGCAGGAAGCCGCATTGCCTTTGGACGGCAAGAATAAGAACGGGCTGGCGCGAGTGTTGCTCAAGGGATATTTTCTGGCGTTGCCGGTGACCGATCCCCTGGATGGGGAACGAGTGGTTTGCTACCGGAGTTTCTTGCCCGCGGCAAAGGCGCTGGTGTAGCGAGGACTGGCCGTCCAGGCGTTGGGCGCTTACGCGCCAGAAGGTCCGTGGGTTCCCATCCTTTGCAACGAACGCGGCGAGGGTGGGGCACGAAACGGAGAAGCAGGTCCTTCGACTGCGTAGGCCGCATAATACGCGACCTACTCCGCTCAGGATGACAAACATAAAGCAGGGCAGAGAGAGCCAATGAAGATTACGATCAACGGGCAAGACTACACGGCCACGCTTGATGCAGCGCGGCCGATGACGATTGAGCGCAGACTGAATGAGCCCTCTGTGTGTCAACTGTGGCTGAGCCTGGCGACCAACGGCAGCTTATCAGCACCTCTGCGCAACCAATCGTTGGTGGTAATGGGCGACGATGGGACTTATTACTTTACGGGTTACATTGCGGTAACTCCGCTGCCAGAGTATGCCGGGTTGGCGCTGGAGGGACCGCGCTACCGGATTGCAATTCAGGCCTTGAGCGACGAGGTATTGCTGGACCAGAACCTGATGCCTCCCAGCACGGGCGCAACGGGCGAAACCGCCGGTGTGCTGATGACTACATTGGTGACGCACACAGGAGTTACGCGGCTGTCGACGGCGGGGCTTACGCTGGGCACGGCGGTGAGCAATTTTGTTCCCGATCCGGGCGCGCCTTGGAGCAAGAGCGCCGGGCAGGTGGCCAGCATGGCACGAGCCGCGTATAGCGCGGTCAACGGCGCGCTGACGATCTCCCCTGTGCAGACAACCGTGCATCTTCTAAACGAGGCGGACGGCAGCCTGAACCTGGCAAACCTGGCCTTCACGGCCAGCGTGAAGCGCGGGCTGGCGAACGATGTTACGGTTTGCGGCGAGCATGAGCCGGTGGCTTACGTGACCGAATACTTTTTTGGCGACGGGATTACAACGCAGTTCTACCTGACACAAGATCCATTCTTTCCCGCAGCGTCCAAGGCCACAATTATCAGCGAGCTTTTCAATGAGGAGCAGATCAACGAGCAAGTGTGGGGCGTAACGGGCGGGGCTGGGTTTTTGACGCTGGGCGCGGGCGGGCTAGCGATGAACGGCGGCAACGGAATCGACGGAGAGACGCTTCTAGCCTGGCTTGACTCGGTGGAGATGGGCGGAACACTGCTGCTGGAGGCCGTGGGCGTCACTCTTGCCGCGGGCAGCACCGGAATGCTGGCTGGATTTTTCGTTGGCCGGGACACGCAGGTCGCGTGCATTGCCGGATTTCAAGCGACGGCGCAGGGGGGCACGGGAGCCGTTACGCTGCAGCCGCTGATTCAAGGCAGCGCGGTGGGCGCGGAGTATGCCATCAATCCGGCTTATCAATATACGTTGCGCGTGAGAGTGCATTGCCCGGAGAACGAGCGGGAGCTGGCCATGTATCGCTCCTTTGGAGACAGCGGGGCGATTACGGCCGGCGGACAGTGGAATACAGCTCCGGGCTACATACACATGGAGATTCAGCAGTTTGCCAACGGCGTGGGCGGGATGCCGGTGACGCTTTATGACGGAGCGGTCGGCAGCCTTCCCGGGGCCTGCAATGTGGTGGCGGCGAGCTGCATCAATTTGATTGGAACGATGCGCGCAATGCATCTGACGAATCTCGGCTCGGGTTGGGTGGTGAGCACTCCGCCGGGCGGCGGTCCGTATACCCGGACGCTTGGCACGACGGGCGAGGCTGCCGAGTGCCACATGGAGCGCACGGGCAAGCTGGTGTTTTACACCGGGTATACGCCGGTGGTGGGCGAGCAGGTTGCGGTGAGTTACCGAACGATAGGCAGGGCGGTGGGACGAGCGGTGAACACCGCCAGCCAGGCGGCGCTGGCCGCGGCGGGGATGCCCGTTGAGGCCGCGTGGATCGGCTCGGTGACGAATCCGCCGGCGCGCAGCTCGGCGGATTGCCGCAACGCGGCGCTGGTGATGCAGCAGGCGGCGGCGAGCGTGAGCGCGCTGTGGAGCGGCACGTACAAGGGAACAAGATTCAGCTTCGCCAGCGATGTGTGGCCGGGCGATGCGCTGCTGCTGAACGCGCCTTCGACCAGCCTGGACGCGCAGGTGGTGGTGCGGACGGTTACGGTGAGTTATCGGGCGAGCTTTCCGGATTTGGTAGAGTATGCGATTACCTTTGCCAACGACTGGGCCGACGACCTGGCGATCAAGACCAGCGCGACGGTGCCAGCGGATGCGTGGCTGCCGGCGCCTGTCGCTCCCACAATGTTGGCCAATTTGAACAGCCTGACGGTGACGGCGGTGACGGGAACAACGGTGACGGTGAATGTAGGAGTGACGCCGCCGACGGGTGGAGGATTCGAGGTTCGGACGAGGGACAATACCTTCATGGCGGGCACAGACCCGGCTCTGGTGATGCGGTCGACGCTGCCAACGATGACGATTACGCGAGTCAGCGGCAATGACAAATTTTATATTCGGATGTACGACGGAGCGACGCCGCCGAACTATTCGGAGTTTTCAACGGCATTGTTTATCAATCTGCCGCAGGGGTCTTGAATGATGGGGCACGTGAGCGGATGGGGTTCAGCAGATGCGAATGATGAATGAATTCGAAGCGCAGGTGCTGAGCGACTTGAGCGTGCTGAAGACGCAGATGACGAATCTCGCGGGCGACGGCAACGGCGGGCGCGTCGCCGATCTGGAGCGGCGCATGGAGCGGCACGAGCAGAACTGGCAGCGCGCCAAGGGATTTTTGGCGGCGGTCAGCGTGCTGTTCGCGGTGATTGAAGTGGCTGTGACGGAGTGGTTCCGGCGGTGAGGGGAAACCTGAATCAAACGATATTTAGAAAATTCGCAATAGTATAATTCGATTACTCGGACAGAAATATAAAGTTACGTATTTGCATCAGTAACCACGCGGGTAAAGCATTTGCTCGTGAGCCCTAAACCAAAAGCTTGTTATAAACTATTTCACATCAAGTAATCTCTAATCAACGGGAAGGGTGTTACGGAATAGCCATTCTTGATGTGTCTCCAAAATACACCCTTTCTCTCTATTGCAGTCGAGGAGAAGGTAATGATCGTTTCCATGGACAACTTGAAAACTGGAATCAGATGGTGGCTAACAAATATGCCCGATTGGGGTACGGATATTATGAACGCGGAATACACAGAGATTTACGACCAAAGGACGGCAGGTATCACAGAGGATTGGTGGAACGCTTCCGTTGACAGGTTATGGAACTGGAAGGCAATACGCTCTCCCATAAAACCAAACAGCAAATTAGAAATCAGAGAAAGAGGACTCAACCGATTAGAAAGTATTAAGAAAGAATATTATGCAATTCTGAATGTTTCACAACTAGAGCCGACAATTCTAGATGTTTCTTGGGAAGAAATCAGAACTCTATTCGAGATTTCTAACCAGATCAAATGGGATAACAGGAAGA
>CAWJDN010000185.1:0-8714 GCA_963840985.1 uncultured Acidobacteriaceae bacterium | reverse complement strand
AGGTCGAGCCCTGGAATGTCTGTGACAATCCCACGTGACTTCAAGTCTGCGAGCTTTGCCACTACCTCACCAGTCAAGCGCTGATGGCTGACTTTCAACTCCCAGGCGAGTTTTCTCAGGTGTACCGCACAAGACTTCAGAAGAGTGTTTAGCTCTGCTTGCTTCACATTCACGGCTGCGTTATTCGCAGTCAGAACGGCCTTTATTGCTTCCATCGTGTTTTTGGAAGTCTCGTCGTCTGTGCATGCACCAGCCGTGGCCAAAATTGGTCAAAACTTCGTTGAATTCCTGAAAGCGTATAACCGTTCGTATATTCTGTCGCAATCACCTTGTGGCTTCTGTACTGCCCTCTCGGAAGCGAGCTTGCTCTGCATCCCAACAACTTCGCGCAAGTTGCCCTCCTCGGCTACTTTCAGCTTCTTGTTTTCTAGCGTCTTCTTCTTCTTTCTTGCTCTCTTTTTTTTTTCTTCTTTGCATTCAATTGAAAGAAGGCAACTTCGAGCGGATTCAACCGGCCCGCATTTTCACGCAGACTGGTAACGAGTGAATCCTCGGTTTCTATGAGGTCGCGCAGATTGGTGTGACGATCGAGAAATTCCTGGAAAAGCTGGGGGCTTTTGAGCGGGTTCTCAGCGACCTTGGCGAGCTCGCCTTGTCCGAAATACTCGATGCGAAATGAGTCGAGCGGCACGTCAACGGCCGATCCGTTCTGGTTGGCCTTCACTTCAATGTCCCCGCCGCGAGTGCGAGAATAGCGATAGAGAACGCCGTTTTCATCCTCGCAGTACAAGGTGATCGAATCGGGGCCGTGCCATATTCACCGAATTCGTCGTGTTGCCCGAAAACGTAGGCGATAACCCGAATCGCGGTGGACTTTCCTGTACCGCGTCCACCGATGAAGCAGTTAAGGTTGTCGCTAAAATGGATTGCCTCATTGTGAAGGAACCCGCCAGTTATTGCGACGCCGTGAATGCGAGGGATTGAGAGAGGAATGGAAGCGCAGGCGCGCACGCGGGCTGTAGGATCGATGAGTGCGACGCCAGACTTTTTGGCGGCCTTCCGGGCGGCGATGGCGTGCATCTCCTTGCCGAGGCTGGATTGATTGACGCCCAGCTGGATGAACAGGTTGATGACGCCACTGGTACTCATATAGAGCGCCAATCCTGATGCCAGGTTCGCAAAGAAGAAGCCCATCATCACCGGCATCATGAAGGCCATCATCTTGCGCTGCGCGGGGTCCATGCCGGGCGATGGCGTGATGTACTGGGTCAGAAACATGGTGACAATAATAATGCCGGGCAGGATGTAATGCGGGTCGGCGATGGACAGGTCGTTGAGCCAGAACCACTGAGCCTGGCGCAACTCGACGGCATTGCGCAGTACTTGATAGTAGGCGATGAACAAGGGCATCTGGAAGAGCATGGGCAGGCAACTGCCGTACATGTTGACGCCCTCAGCCTTGTAAAGCTCCATCATCTCGGTGTTCATCTCGGCGCGCTTGGGGTCGGTGGACTTGATGTTCTTATAGCGCTGCTTGATGGCCTCGACCTTGGGCTGGATGCGCATCATCTTGAGCGAGGACTTCATCATAGAGAAGCGCGTGGGCAGCATGAGGAGGTTGAAGATGGTGGTGAAGATGACGATGGACCAGCCCCAGTTGGGAACAATGTGCTTGTAGTTGTAGCGCAGGGCCAGATAGAGTGGCTTGGCAATGATGGTGAGCCAGCCGAACTGGATAAGCGGCTCAAGTGTGGGCCCGCTGGGCTTGCCGTCGGCGCCGGTCGAGTGGATGGACTTGAGCAGGTCGGTTTCTTTAGGGCCGGCGAAGATACGCACGCGGGTCGAGCCGCTGGTGTCGCCCATGGCCAGGCCGATCACGTCGGCGGGCTTCTTCTGGCTGTTGGGATCGCTTGGGTTGGTGGGCAGTTCGATGGCGTTATGCAGCGTGACCACAGTGGTCCGCGCGGGTATGTCGGGCAGGAAGGCGGCGGCGAAATAAAGATCGGAGACTGCTGCATAGTCGAAGGGCTGATCGAGCGTGGCGCCGCCGCTGACTTTTTTGGCGTCGGTCGAGTCGTCCTTGCCGTTCAGTGACCAGGCAAACTTTCCGTAGACGAAGTGCATGGCTTCGGTCTGGTCGCCGAGTCCGCCGGGCCAGGCCAGCAGGGCGCGAATGGGTACGCCATAGCGCTTCACCTCGACATCGGCAGCCACCACGTAGCTCGCATCGAAGTGGAAGGTTTTGACCACGTCAAGGCCGTTGGCGGCGTAATGGAAGGAGATTGAGCCGGGAGCCTGGAGAACGCCGGCGGACGAAAGATCGCCGGAGGTGGAGACCTTGTAGAGGGCCTTGTTGTTCAACTCGTCGTCTAGTGAGGAGTTGTAAGTGTAGAGCGAGAGCGGCAGACCGAAGGCGGCGGTTCTGGAATTAACCAGATCAAGCTGCTGGCCGTTCGCGCCGGGCTGGTCCTTGTACTGGCTGCCCTTCAGAATCCAATGCTCGACCTGCGCGCCCCGGTTGGTGAAGACGATCTTCAGCTTCTCGTTCTCCACGGTTGTCTGCTCGATGATGGAGGCGGCGATCACCTGAGTGGCCACCTGCGGTGGGGCCGACTGCGCCTTCGGCGTGCCTGATGCGGATATTGGCGCGGCAGCGGCGGCCGGTTGCGCGGGCTGCTGCTGCAGCTGAGCCTGATTTTGAGCGGCGGGCGCGGGAGTGACCGGCTGCCTGGGCTTGAAGTAGTCGAAGGCAAAGACCGCCAGCAATACCAACAGCATGACCGCCATCATGCCACGCATATCGCCGCCGCTGCCGCCGCTTCCGCCCGGAGCTGGAAGATTAGGATTGCTGAATTCTGCCAAAGTAGACTTCCTGTTCGTAAAAGGGGCGCGCTGTCAGGCCGCCGCTCTTTCTATGGTAATGGTTTGTGGGGAATATGACGTGAAATCGACGCCGGTGGCACGGGGTCAAGACCGCCGCGGGTGAAGGGATGGCAGCGCAGCAGCCTCCAGAGAGCCAGGCCCGCGCCGCGCAGGGGTCCGTGGGTGGCGATGGCGAGAGAGGCGTACTCCGAGCAGGTGGGCAGAAATTTGCAGCCGTGGCCGGGCGAGAGCGAATGGATCACCGGGGAGAGCCAGCGTCGATAGTAGGCGAGTATGGCAAGCAATATGCGAGTTGTCATCTGGGCTTCACTGGAGCCACCTGCACGTTGGCCGGCTGTGCGTTACGGGTAGCTTCGATCTTTGCCTGCTGAAGGATACGCACGATCTCCGCTTCAAGTTTCTCGAATTCCATGGCGAGCACCGTGCGTCGCGGATGGAGGATAAGGTCGCAGCCGGTGGGTAGCAGGTCCAGGTGGCGGCGCAAAGCCTCTTTCATGCGGCGCTTGATGCGATTGCGTTCATGGGCCTTGCCCAGTACCTTTCCGGCGGTGAGGCCGACGCGCGGGCCGGCAGCGATGGTCTGCGGTGCTAAAAACCAGCTCATGGAGGCGGACTGGCGCTTGTGGCCGGCTTCATAGGCGTGCTGATAGTCGGCGTGCTTGCGCAGACGCGCTCCAACCAGAGACTGCCGGGGGGACTGACGCGGAGCAGGCTGGAGAGGGGTGGTCATGGTGAAGCCGGAAGACGTTTCTGCCGGAAAGTGCTGGTTTAAAGCAGATTCCGGCGAAAACAAAACTACGGGCGAGGGTTAATCGCGGAAGCCAGCGCTGACAGACACGCGTTTGCGGCCGGTGGCGCGGCGGCGACTGAGCACGGCTGCGCCGGCCTTGGTCTTCATGCGAGCGCGGAAGCCATGAGTTTTCACGCGTTTGCGTCGATTGGGTTGAAATGTGCGCTTGGGCATGAAAATGCGCTCCTGTTTTCTGAAGAAAATCTTCGCCTCAACGGCAAGTACTTATTGTATCGCAGGTTAGGCCAGGAATCCAGCGGGAAGCGGGGCGATGAGCATCGTACGCGCGCGAATCCAAGCCAAAAAAACTTGGGACACGGCGTAAGCCAGCCCTGAGTGCAGCCGAAGGGAGGGGAATCCGCGAGCTTACTTACGTTAAAAAACTCCGAAATAGTTGCGAAGAGTGCAACTCAGCAGGCTTTCAGCAAAAACTCTGGTAACCATAGGGGCGAGTTTCACCATCATTAGTGCAACTGATGTAGACGGCAAAAAAACTTTTGTGAAAGATTGATTAAGAGACACCCAAGTGTGCTACTCTTGGGACCGTTCGAGAAAGTATCCCAACACTCCACGGAACAGTTTCATACCGGCCCGAATTTCATAGTGGCCCCAGACAAAGTCAGGGGCCGACCAGCAGCGATTCGACGCCAGGCCCAAGGCTTGGCGCCACGAGGAAGCCGTTGCGCAAGCACGAAAGATAAACAAGCCTGCATAGAACAGGCTCAGAGTAAGGATCAGCACGATGGCATACGCAATTTCGCCGGCAACGGCCCCCAACCCCTGGCTCCAAATTCTCGCGGCTCTAGAGATGAAGGTGAATCGCCAGTCTTTCGAGACCTGGCTGAAACCCACCAAGTACAGCCATATCGTCAACCGCACGTTGTATGTGCGCGTGCCCTCGTCACAGTTTCAAAATCTGGGAGATCTGTATGGCGACCTCATCCAGGAGGCCATCGAGCAGCAGGGGCTAGAGCTGGACGACGTGAGTTTTGTGACCGCCGAGGAGGACCCCTCGGTTCCCCCGGTTCGCAAGGATGGTGGCTTCGGACCGGTTCCAGCGCGCACGCCCACGGCGCCGTCGCCACGCACCCCGGAGCAGGCGCGCTTCGACTGGTCGACCGCGGCGCAGCTGAATCCGCGCTACACCTTCGATGCCTTCGTTATCGGCAACGGCAATCAGTTTGCGCGCGCCGCGTCGCTGGCGGTGGCCGAACGGCCCTCCAAGGCCTATAATCCGCTGTTTCTGTATGGCGGCGTGGGCATGGGCAAGACCCACCTGATGCACGCCATCGGTCACGAGGTGAAGCGCCTCCAGCCCACATCCAACATCTGCTACGCCTCGGCGGAAAAGTTCACCAACGAGATGATCACCTCGCTGCGTAACGACCGCATGACCAGCTTCCGCGACCGCTTCCGCTCGGTGGACGTGCTGCTGATCGACGATATTCAGTTCATCGCCCAGAAGGAGCGCACCCAGGAGGAGTTCTTCCACACCTTCAACGCGCTGCACGAAAACATGAAGCAGATCGTGATCGCCTCGGACCGTCCGCCCAAGGAGCTGGCGGAGATTGAGGACCGGTTGCGCTCGCGCTTTGAGATGGGATTGATTGCCGACATTCAGCCGCCAGACCTGGAGACCAAAGTCGCAATCCTGCAAAAAAAGGCAGAGTCCGAGCAGGTTACGTTGCCCGCCGACGTGGCGCTCTTCGTGGCCTCCAACGTGCGCACCAACGTGCGCGAGCTGGAGGGCGCCATGACGCGGCTGATCGCCTGGTGCCAGCTCAACCACATGGAGATCACGCTGGCCTCCACGCAGCAGTGCCTCAAGCAGTTCATCGACATGCAGGTGCGCAAGATCACCATCGAGGCCATTCAGCGAGTGGTCGCCGAGAACTTCGGCATGAGGCCCGCCGATTTGAAGCAGAAGAACAACTCGCGCAACGTGTGCGTGCCGCGTCAGATCGCCATGTACCTTGCCAAGCAGATGACCGAGGCCAGCCTGCCGGAGATTGGCCGCCAGTTCGGCAACAAGCACCACACCACGGTGATGCACTCCATCGCCAAGATCGAAGAACAGCGCAGCGAAGACAAGGACCTGCAACGCACGCTGAACAAGTTGCAGGAGCAGTTGAACGCGTAGTCATAGAACAAGTTAGCAAGAAACCATAAGCCCACGCCGAGATTTGCGGAGTGGGCTTTTGTGTTTATCTTTAGAACTGCGTCAGGCTCAGAACGTTCTTGTCGGGATCGTGGAACCAGGCGATGCGCGCTCCGCTTGGCGATCTCCAGATGCCGAGCGGGTCGTTGTCATTGAGACCCGGATAGCGCAGAAACTCAACGCCGGCCGATTGGAGCCGCTCAACGGTGGTTTCGATGGATTGCACCTGCCAGCCCAGCACCGTGCCAGGCGCAGGTTTGTGTTCACCGCCGGGGGTCACGCGAAGCATGATTCCGTTGGCATCGAAGACCAGAGCGAAGGGCTTTTCCTCTTCCACCAGGCGAAGGCCTAACACTTCTTCATAAAAGGCGCGCGCCCTCGCCCAGTCTGTGATGTGAATAAAGGCGATGATCTTGCTGCCGCCGAGAATCGAATCCTTGCTCATGACTTACCTCTGATAGGGTCTTTCTTCAGTTTCATCATTAGATGCGTGTGCACAAGCTCTCGATTCTGACAACTGGATTCACAAACTCAAATTGCGCTAACGCCTGGAGCGTCCATCAATGAAGCGTCATGCGTTCATCCGTTCTTCGTAAAAAAACAATTGTCACCTTCGATGGCGGAAGCTATGATTTTGCCATCCGCATTTGCGGATAGAAGGAGATTTCCCCCATGGCTACTCATGATCCGCGCACGCACTCAGCAAGCATCTGCTGACCATCAAGAAAACCGGCCTGGTGAACGCAACCGCCCAGGCTACCCCAGAGCTTGCAGGACTTCGAACTTCCTGACCTGCAACAGTTCACACGGGAAGGTGTTTACTCGAACACGGCCAGCAAAGATTTCCATCTCTTCTACGTGGGCCGCGATAATGTGCACGAGATTCTGAAGTATGTGCTGTCGCGCGCCCGGGTTTCGATTTACCTGAATATGTTCGGCTTCGACGACGATGAATTGAACGCCATTCTGATGGCCAAAGTAGTGGACCCGACGGTGGCCATGCTGATCACTCTGGATAAGAGCCAGGCCGGCGGGGTTCACGAGAAGGCGCTGATTGCGGCCGACCAGAAAAACAATCTTTCGGCCTTCAACACGCATTTCGTCATCGGCCAATCCCTGACCGGCCAGATCAGCCATACCAAGGGCTTTGTGGTTGATGGCAAGGTGGGAGGGGAAGGGTCGACAAACTGGTCGGACTCCGGCGAAGGAACCTTTGTGAACGGAACCTGGAATATCTCCGGACCGAAGGCGCCCGCGGGTCCGGTGAGTCCAGGCAAGGGTTACAAGGCGCAAAACAATACGCAGTCGATCTTCACCGATCAGGACACCATTACTCGCTTCCAGACCGAACTGATCGCGGAACACATGATTGCCACCAAGGCGGCTGACAAAAGTTCGGCAAGTACGCCGGCTTCCACAAATACACCTGCTCCTGCCAAGAAGCCAGCTCCTGCCAAAAAGCCTGCTCCCGCCAAGAAGCCTGCTGCTGCCAAGAAGAAATAACCAGAAGCAGGCCGGAAACATTAGGCGTCCCAGGTCTCGAAACTGAGACCTGGGATTTGAAAAGCTGAATCGCGCTAACGCCGAGGGCGGCTGCGATCTCCGGAGCTTCGACCGCGATCGCCAAAGCCGCGCGGCTTGACGGGCGGGGCGACGGGCAGGTGGGTTTTGCCCGCCGGATAGACGGCGAGGAAACGCTCCATGCCTTCGCCGGAGCTGGCTGTCTCCACGCCTTCGATGCCGCGGAAGGCCATGTGCAGCAGACGTCGCTCGCGGCTGTTCATGTGCGGAAAGGCGAAGGGGATGCCGGAACGGATCACCTTTTCCGCTGTGGTTTCAGCGGTCAGACGCAACTCCGCCGCGCGCAGCGCCTTGAAGTTGGCGGCGTCAAAGCTGACCAGGTCTCCCTCGCGCTGATCCAGACGAAGAATCTGCGCGGCGATGGTCTCCAGGGCCAGCAGCAGCTCGCCGTTGTGTTGCGTGACCAGCGGCACATCCGGCCCGCCCAGCTCTACGCAGAGAGCGGGAGCCAGATCCCCGGCATCCTGCGCGCCGCCGTTGGCCCCGTTGCCGGCGCTGATGCGGTACTTGAGGCGCAGACCGCCGAGTTTGTTCAGGATGGCGAGAAATCCGGCAATCTTCTGGGCTGCTTGCTGCAGGTCGTCGATAGGCATAACAAACCAGTATCGCAGAGCCGGGCCGGGGATGGGTGGGGAATATGAAAAGCACTTCTGTGTTCTGCGTGGCAGATTGGATCTGACGTAATAAGCCGTGCGCGGCGGCAAGCATCACCGCCAATGCCCGCGGCAGCGGCGTCAACGGTCCACTCACGGCCCAGACAGGCGAGACCATCAACATTCAAAAAGACAACTGGTGGACGGGCGGAAATGTGGGCGAAGTGGATGGTTTGGGGATACTGGTGCGCCAGAACGGCCCTCACTCGGACTCTTCCGGCATTCTGGTCAATGTGCAGAACGAGGGGAACGGATTTCTCTCCGATACCGAGTTTGTGTCATCGATCGTCGATCCGGTGAAGAACGTTCTGACCTATGGGATCGATGTGCAGGAAGGCGTTCTCGACCACCTGAACGGAGACTACATTGGCGCGGTTTACAGCGCCACCAACGGCGCGCTCGGAACCGGAGTTCTCGATCCAGAACAGCCCCGGAGCCTCGTGGCAATACGCCATTCAGTATGCCAAGGACGGAAACGGGTTGTTCTCGGTTGATGGTCTGGGCAACATCGTGGGCGCTAGTCTGTATCTCGGCAGTGTCTCGCTCAACGGCGATCCGATCAACGGCTCGGTGGATATCGGGAACACCGTGAATAGCTCCCGACTCACGTATATCAATCTCAACGGCTTCGGCACGCAGCAGAATAATG
>CAWJDN010000184.1:0-21363 GCA_963840985.1 uncultured Acidobacteriaceae bacterium | reverse complement strand
GACCAGGGGAGAAATGCAGAGGCTGTCAGCCACTACAACCTGGCCATGGCCATCGCTCGCGCGATGGACCCCTCGGCTCAGGCGGAGCCGGTTAACTGGATCAACCAGCGGCTTGCCGAATTATCCAAATCAGCTACTCAGGGAAGGTGATATACGGCGACAGTGCCAGGCTGCTCCTCATAAAACGACTTTCAGTCTTAAATTGTTCTTGGTTAGAAGTCGACAGAATCGTCCTTGCTCTCCACTTCGGGTGGATCAACACATAGCAGCTTCTCTAGTCGTGGAGAACCACATTCAATAGTGATTTGTGTACTTTTATGCCGCCGTTGTAGTCGATAAAACCCAGCTTGCGAAAGCGATTCATGAAGAAGCTGACGCGCGACCGCGTGGTTCCGATCATCTCCGCCAGCGTCTCCTGGCTAACCTTGGGAATCAGAGACTCGGGTTCACCCGGTTGCCCGAAATCCGCCATCAACAGCAGAATCCGCGCCAGTCGCTTCTCGCTGGAATTAAAAAGTTGATCGACCAGGTCCGCCTGGGTTCTCATGCTGCGCTCCAGCAGAAACTTCAGAAACATATCGCTGAAGGTGTGCTCCTCGTGCATGACGCGGATCATTTCTGCCCGTTCGATCTTGAGCGCGGAACATGGGGCGATCGCGGTGGCCGTCGCCATCCGCAACCCCGGCGTTCCCGCCATCGAATCCTCGCCAACAAAGTCGCCTATCGAAAGCAGCGCGATGGTCGCCTCTTTGCCTTCTTTTGAGATTACCGTGAGCTTTGCGCGGCCACTCTGTATATAGAAAACACAATCCGCCGCATCGCCCTGGGAGAAGAATGTCTCCTTGGGCTTCAATCGAACAATCCTCCGCCCCAGCCCGGCTTCTGCCAGGAAAGCTGCCGGATCAAACTTTACTAGAGGTGCATCCGCCATCCGATCGATATGTCCCCTTCCGCGTTTTGGCCCGGGGTCTTTCCGTAGAGAAGCCGAAGCGCACCGCCTTTCTTACCCCAGGTTCGAGCACAATCACACAAGTTTTCTATATTCTCCCCGGATTTGGCAGGCGGGTTTGTTCATTTTTGCTCACATTCTTATAGATAGTATTCAATAAGTCGAAAATGCTTTTAATTATGTGAAAAACCTGTGCAAAACCGAAGAATTGCATAACTCCGTGTCTGTCTCCGACCAGCATTAGCCGCTTCTCCGCCTCTGCTTCACAACACCAGGTATGCCGTAAGTTGTTGCAATGATGCAACAATAGAAGCAGCGCCTGGTTGGTATGAGATCCCATGCTTCCGGCGCGGGGGAAATCTGTGGCCAAGCTGCGCGTTCTGTCGACGCACCTCTTCGTGAACCAGCGTTTGCACGCCGGGCAGTTGGAGATGGCTGGCCAGTGGGGCGCGGAGGCGGTGGAAATATGTGCGGAGCGCCAGCACTTCGACTACACCAGCCGCGAGCATGTGGCTGAGTTGGCCTCCTGGTTCCGCTCGAACGCGCTTACGGCCTGGTCGATGCACGCGCCGATCTACTCCGACAGGGAGATGGGCCGCTCCGGTCTGCCCGCCCTCAACCTGCTGCACCCTGAGAAGTCGCGCCGCATCGAGGCCATGGATGAAATCAAACGGGCTCTGGAAACTGCCGATCAGATCCCCTTCCGTTACCTGATCGTTCACCTGGGCGATAAGGACGATGAATGGTCTCCGCGCACCGCCGAGTACGCCATTACGGCCCTGGAACATCTGGGTGCTTTTGCGCGGCCGCTGGGCGTGCGTCCTTTGGTAGAGAATCTGCTGAGCGAGCCCACAACCCCCGAGCATCTGGTGGAGATTCTGCAGACGGGCCACCTCAACCAGATTGGCGTCTGCCTCGACCTTGGTCACGCTCACATAACGGTTGGCGTGCCCGCCGCCATCGCCACGCTGAGCGGGCGCATCGTTCAGGTCCACGCCCACGACAACCACGGCATGAAGGATGAGCATCTGTGGCCGGGGGATGGCGCCATCGACTGGCCTACTACGGCTGCGGCTCTCAACGCCCTCGCCGCGCCGCCCGCCACTGTTCTGGAACTCAGCTCCAAACTAGCCGACAAGCCCTCGGAGTTGCCGGAGCGGATTCGGCGGGCCTTCGAACTGCTTGGGTGAGGAGAATGAAGCCTGGTATCTCAGGTCTCGATCCTTATCTGAGTAGAAATAGCCTCAGTCAAGAAAACCTAGCAAATCCGCGGCAACTGCTCGCCAATCTGAATTGGAATCACGCGATTGGCGCCCATCGAGGTCCGCGCCACCAGCATCCGCTTGTGCTCCGCGGTCACCGTGCCGATGCGGGCGGCGTCCTTGCCCAGCGGATGAGCGCGCAGGATTTTGAGAACCTGTTCGGCGGCTTCAGGCGCAACGAAAAAAACCGCTTTGCCTTCGTTAGCTACGTAAACAGGATCAAGGCCCAGCAGCTCGCAGGCCGATTGCACTTCTGGGCGCACCGGCAAACTAGGCTCGTCGATCTCGATGCCGATGCCGGAGGCTGCAGCAATCTCGTTCAGCGTGGAGGCCAGTCCGCCGCGGGTGGGGTCGCGCATAGCGTGAACCGACGCGCCAGCAGCCGTCAGCACCTCGGCGATCATCCCATTGAGCGCGGCGCAGTCAGAGCGAATCTGGCTTTCAAACTCCAGGCCCTCGCGTACGCTCATAATGGCCATGCCGTGATCTCCGATGGTTCCGGAGATGAGAATCGCGTCACCCGGCTGGGCACGATTCGGACCGACCGTGATTCCCGGTCGCACGAAGCCAATCCCTGCCGTGTTGATGTAGCAGCCGTCGCCGTGGCCGCGCTCCACAACCTTGGTGTCACCGGTGACGATTTTGACGCCCGCCGTGGCCGCTGCCCGCGCCATGGCCTCCACAATCGCCGCCAACTGCGCCAGCGGAAAGCCTTCTTCCAAAATGAAACTGGCGCTCAAAAACTTCGGCTCGGCGCCGGAAACGGCCAGATCGTTCACCGTCCCATTCACCGCCAGTTCGCCAATCGATCCGCCGGGAAAAAACAACGGCTGCACGACATACGAATCCGTGCTCATGGCAACTTTGCCGCCGTCGTCATTTCCTGTCAGGTCAAACACTGCCGCGTCGCCGAGGTTTTCCAGCTCCGGATTGCGGAAGGCAGGTAGAAAGAGGTGCTCCACCAGCTCGTTGCCCA
Source organism: uncultured Acidobacteriaceae bacterium (assembly GCA_963840985.1). Lineage (GTDB taxonomy): Bacteria > Acidobacteriota > Terriglobia > Terriglobales > Acidobacteriaceae > Telmatobacter. The sequence continues at coordinate 18,176 of CAWJDN010000184.1, read as the reverse complement.
GCTTGCCTCCACCGCCGTGGCCCATCACGATGGTGGGATAATCGGCGAGTGGCAGCGGACACGACCAGTTCGCAAAATCCGGCGTGCTGGGTTTTGCGTTCTCAGACATTTCTTGCTCCTGTCAACCCGCTTCCCGCGCCCGCCAACTCCTCCGCCGACAAAAAACGCCCGTAGTTGTAATAAGCCGCGCAAGCGCCCTCGCTCGAAACCATTGTCGCGCCTAGAGGATGGCGCGGCGTGCACTCCTTGCCGAAGGCCGCGCACTCGGAGGGCTTGATGACCCCGCGCAGCACGTCTCCGGAGCGGCAAAGCGGCGACTCTTGAGTGTGAATTCCGGAGATCTGAAAACGTAACTCGGCGTCGAAAGCGCGATAAGGCTTACTGAGCCGCCAGCCGCTCTTGGGAATCACGCCGATGCCGCGCCAGGCCCGGTCGGTCACCTCAAAAACTTCAGACAGCAGCTTCTGCGCGGCTTTGTTGCCATCGAAGGTAACGATGCGTTCGTAGGCGTTTTCAACCTCGTGGCGACCGGCCTCCAACTGAATCACGCAGCGTCGAATCCCATCCAGCAGGTCGAGCGGCTCAAAGCCGGTGACCACCATCGGCACCTTGTACTTTTCCGCCAGCGGTGGATACTCCCAATAGCCCATCACGCTGCATACGTGTCCGGCGAGGAGAAAGCCGTCGATCCTGCGCTCTGGCGCGCTCAGAATCGCTTCAATCGCCGGCGGCACCAGAACATGAGAGACGAGCAGAGAAAAATTCTTCAACCCACGCCGCTTGGCAACATGCACGCTCATCGCATTTGCCGGAGCGGTGGTCTCGAAACCCACGCCGAAGAAGACCACCTGCTTGTCGGGATTCTTGACGGCCAGCTCGACCGCGTCTAACGGGGAATAAACCACGCGCACGTCGCCGCTCGCGCCCTTGACCTGAAATAAATCGCCCTCGGTGCCGGGGACTCTCAGCATATCGCCAAAAGAGCAGAAGATGACGCCGGGCTGGGCGGCAATCGCCAGCGCCTTGTCGATCAACTCCAGCGGCGTCACGCATACCGGGCAGCCCGGCCCATGAATCATCTCGATCCCAGCCGGCAGCATCTGGTCGATTCCGTTTTTGATGATGGAGTGCGTCTGCCCGCCGCAGACCTCCATGATCTTCCACGGCCGCGTGGCGACGGAGTGAATCTCCCGCGCCATGCGCTGCGCGATCTCGCCATTGCGGAATTCGGTCAGGTACTTCATTTGCTGGTGCAGCTTCCATCGGGACACGGCGACTGCGGCGCTGCTGCTGCTCGCGCAAAGGCCTCTTCTTCGCTGCCCAACTCCGCGTCCAGCGCGCCCATCGCTCGGAAATCCTCCAGCGTCTGTAGCGCCGTCTCTTCATCGATCTTGGAGAGCGCAAAGCCAACGTGGACAATGGTATAGTCGCCCACCTGGACCTCCGGCACGTAGTCCAGGCAGACCCGCTTGACGATGCCGCCAAAGTTCACCCGCCCAATGCGGAGATCGCCCTCAGTGGTGATTTCCTCGACTTTTCCCGGAATCGCTAGACACATGGTCTCTCTATTATGCCGGGTTTGGGGTGCCTTTGGGGTGATCTATATCACTAAAACTGCGTTCAGACACGCCTCTTCCGCGCCTCCTTTAGATACCCCAGCCACTCCTCCATCCCCGCGCCAGTCTTGGCTGAGGTCTCAAAAATCCTGATCCCCGGCCGTATCTCATTGATATTCTTAAGCGCCAACGCGCGGTCGAAGCCGCACGCTTCGGCGATGTCCATTTTGGTGATCACCGCGGCATCAGCGGAGTTGAAGAGCGTGGGGTACTTCAGCGGCTTGTCCTCGCCCTCGGTTACGCTGAGCAGGACCACACGGATCTTCTCGCCGAGGTCATAGCTCGACGGGCAGACGAGGTTGCCGACATTCTCGATAAACAGATAGTCCAACCCACCCAGTGTCACGCCCTCCCAGCCGTCGAGGTGCCTCGAGATCATCTCCGCGTCCAGGTGGCAGATGCCATGCGTATTGATCTGGCGGACAGGAGCGCCGCTCGCCGCCAGCCGTCGTGCGTCGTTGTCGGTTTCCAAATCTCCCACAAGCGCTGCGGCACGAGAGCCGTGCGCAAGCACCTCTTTCAGCGTCCTTTCCAGGAAGGCGGTTTTGCCCGTCCCCGGGCTGGAGACCAGGTTCAGCACCAGCACGCCCGCAGCCGTGAAGCGCGCACGCAATTCCGCCGCCAGCTCGTCGTTCTTCTTCAGAATCCCTCGCCGTAGCTCGACAATTCGTGTCGTCATAGAGACACCTTAATCTGTAGTGTCATTGCTTTTCCTCGCCGTCTTCAATCTCAATCGAATCAATTTCCAGCTCCCGCCCCTGGCGCATATCGCTGCAAGGCTCGCCGCAACGCGGGCAGCGGAAGCTCTGCACTCCCTCCAACTCGACATCCTGGCCGCAGGGTTCGCAATGCATCACCACCGGCAGCAGGTTAATCACCAGCCGCGAGCCCTCCAGCGGCGTTCCCTCGCTGGCAATACCCCAGCAAAACTCCAGTGACTCGGGAATCACCGAGGCCAGCGCACCCACGCGCAGCCTGACCTCAAGCACCCGCGCACCCTTCTGCGAATCTGGCAAGGCCGCCAGCGTCTCGGTCACTGTCTCCACGATGCTGGTCACGATGGAAAGTTCATGCATCTAAGCTAAATTTTACGCGCTTGCCTCCTGCTTCGCCTGAATTGCTCCACTCTGTAAGATAAAAGCACAAGGATCATGCCGATGCCCAATTCAGCCGCCACGTCCCGCCTCGCCCTCAGCCAGCTTGCCCCCGCCACCATCCAGTCTGAGATTCGCGCCATGACGCTGGAGTGCGACCGCATCGGCGGCATCAATCTGGCCCAGGGCGTCTGCGACACTCCGGTCCCCGCCGCGGTCGTGGAGGGCGCGATTCAGGCGATCCGCGATGGTCAAAATATCTACACCCGCCTGGACGGCATCGGCCGTCTGCGCAACGCGATCTCCGCGAAGCAGAAGCGCGACTACCGCCTGGACTACGACCCGGAGAGCGAAGTATTGGTCTCCTCCGGCGCCACTGCCGGCCTTCACGCCGCCGCCATGGCCTTGCTCAATCCCGGCGACGAAGTTCTGATCTTCGAACCATTTTATGGCTACCACGTGGCCACACTCAAGTCGCTGCGCGTGGTTCCAGTCTTTGTCCCGCTGGCCGAGCCGGATTTCGCGCTCGATCTCGCCGCCCTCAGAGCCGCCATCACTCCCCGCACCCGCGCCTTGCTGCTCAACACGCCCGCCAACCCCTGCGGCAAGGTCTTCTCCCGCGCCGAAACCGAATCCATCGCGGAGATCGTTCAGGAACACGATCTCTTCCTCATCACCGATGAAATCTACGAGTACTTCGTCTACGACGGCGCGCAACACATTCCGCCCGCCACGCTGCCGGGAATGCGCGAGCGGACGATCATGATTTCCGGCTTCAGCAAGACTTTTTCGGTCACCGGCTGGCGTCTGGGCTACGTCTGCGCCGATGCCCGCTGGATCGGAGCGATGAGTTACTTCCACGATCTGACCTATGTCTGCGCTCCCTCGGCCCTGCAGTATGGCGCCGCCGCCGGTCTGGAGCAGCTTCCGCCCAGCTTTTATGCGCAATTAGCCAGCGACCACCAATCCAAGCGCGCCCGCATCCTCTCGGCCCTGCGCGATGCAGGCTTTGAAGCGAGCGCCCCTTCCGGCGCGTACTACGTGCTGGCCGGCTCTGGGCACATCCCCGGAATGACCACCGCCGAAAAAGCCCGCCGCCTGCTGGCCACAACCGGAGTAGCCGCCGTAGCAGGTTCAGCTTTCTTCCGCCCCGGCCACGGAGAAAATCTGCTGCGCTTCTGCTTCGCAAAAAAAGACGACGAGCTGGACGACGCCTGTGCGCGGCTGCGAAGACTTTAATGAATCCATGATCCGGCAGTATCACCGGGCAATGCTCTAGACTGAGAGGGCGATGAGTATGAACGACAGAATTCAAAGCGCCGCGTTATCGAAAACATATGCAGCCGGGCTGGTTGCCGCGGGCCTGACAGCCGCTATGGCAGCAGGGCTGATGCTGACCGGCTGCGGAACACCAGCCGCGCCGCAACCGCCCTCGCTGAAGCTGCCGGTCCCGGTGGCAGACCTGGCCGCCATCCGCACAGGAAACCAGGTGACGCTTACCTGGACCATGCCCAAAAAGAGTACGGACAAGCTGCTGCTGAAAGACAGCGTGGCTGGATTCGTTTGCTGCAACACTGGCGGTGCATCTGGGAGTACATGTGCCGTATATTGGGCTGCACAGCCATTCGCGCCCGGAGCGGTTGGCTCCTTTACCGCGACACTGCCTACTGATCTCGCTACCGGATCGCCGCGCCCGCTCAGCTACTTTATCGAACTGAGGAACGACAACGGCCGCTCGGCAGGCCTTTCAAACGCCGCGGTGGTACTAGCCGGAGAAGCGCCCTCGCCGGTTGCCGGTTTCTCCACCGAGGTGCGCAAAGCTGGCGTGGTTCTGCGCTGGGAGCCTTTGCGAGCCACCACGCAGGAGTCATCCATCCGGCTGCACCGCAAGCTGCTGAACCCGCCGCCTGCCAAGCCTCAACAAGGACAACAGGGACTGCTGACACCCGCACCGGAGCCGGTGGAGCAGAACCTGATGGTAGACTCCTGCGCGCCGGAAGCAGGCAAGGGAAGCTGCCGCGCTTTGGACAGTAGCATCCGCTTCGGCCAAGTCTATGAGTACCGCGCCCAGCGCGTGGCCCGCGTCACGGTGGAGGGCAAGACGCTGGAACTTGCCGGCGAGCTTTCCGCGCCGGTGCGCGTCGAGGCTCGGGACATCTTTCCTCCCGCCGTGCCCACCGGATTGGCCGCCGTGGCTACCACCGGCGACAACGGCGCGGGGAACGCAATCGATTTGAGCTGGCAGCCGGTCACCGACGCCGACCTTGCCGGATACGCCGTCTATCGCCGTGAAGGTGACGGAGGGTGGCAGCGCATCTCACCTGCCGGGCCGCTGGTTCCCCCAGCCTTCCACGACTCTCAAGTCCAGCCGGGACACAGCTACCGATACGCTGTCAGCTCCATCAACCAGGGCGGAAACGAAAGCGCCCGCTCGGCGGAGACCGAAGAGTCCGTGCCCAATCCCTGACGGCTTTGCCGTGCATGAAGGACTTGCCATGAAATATTGCCGCTTTATTTTCGATAGTCAAACCCACTATGGCGCGGTGGAGGATCGCGAGGGCGAGCCGTGGATTGTGCGCCTGATCGAGGCTCCCGATGAGGACCGCGCCTTTCGACTAATGTATGGGCGGGAGTCATCCTGGAGCTATCACTTCGAGCCCATGCCGCTGAGCGCCGTCGATCTGCTGGCGCCGGTTACGCCGTCGAAGATTGTCTGCGTGGGGCGCAACTATCGCGACCACGTCAAAGAGATGGGCAGCGAACTGCCTGCCGAGCCGCTGATCTTTTTCAAGCCGGTGTCGGCGCTGAATAATCCCGGAGGCGTGGTGCGCATGCCCGCCGCTTCGGCTCGCGTGGACTATGAGGGCGAGCTGGCGCTGGTGATCGGCCGCCGCACACGCAATCTGAAGGAAGATAACTGGCGATTAGCGGTGCGCGGCTACACGTTGGCCAACGACGTAACCGCCCGCGATTTGCAAGAGAAGGATGGCCAGTGGACCCGCGCCAAGGGCTTCGATAGCTTTTGCCCGGTCGGCCCGGTGGTAAGCGACGAGCTGGACCCAGAAGCCGGACTCATTCTGGAGACGCTCGTGAACCGCGAGCTGCGCCAGCATGGCTCGACCCTGGACTTCATTTTCCCGATTCCCAAACTGCTCAGCTACATCAGCGCCATAATGACTCTGGAAGCAGGCGACCTTGTGCTGACCGGAACGCCTGCCGGGGTGGGTCCGCTCAAGGCCGGTGACACCGTTGAAGTAACCATGCCCGGATTGGGCGTGCTGGCCAACACCTTCCAGCCGGAGGAATCAAGAGGCTCAGCCGCATCCGTTGCCACCAACTACTGAGGCGGCACGGATTCATTCTGTGGTAGCTCCGCGGGAGATTGAAAAGCCTTGCGGTAATAGATCAGCACCGCGATAATCGCGATGTAAAGCAAAATCGTGAAGCCAAACATCACGCTGTACATCGTGGTCTGAAAATGTTCCGGCAACTGCGGTTGCATGGGATTTATTCTTTGTTGAATTTCCTCGCTATAGCGCAACATCAGCGAAGGGCGCGCGAGATAAATAGCGGTATTCACAAGCCCCAAGGCCTGCATAGCCAGAGCAAGCAGCCGGCCCCACTCCTTCAATTGCCACAGGCCAATGCCAATTGAAGCCGTCAGGGCGGCAATAACAAGATAGATCTCTACTCTCCCCCAACCATCAAATAACCACCCGAAGACTGCTACCGGTATGGGAAGAAACACGCACAGCAGGCAAGAGACAGCTCCAATCAAGTTCAGCACGGCAATCACGGAGATCAGGATGGGGCGGTGGCTCTCGCTAGCTTTGCCTGTGGCGCCGGCAAACGCGTCGCACACCTTTTGACGATTGAAGTAAACCAGCCATGTTACGCCCACGGCGCAAATAATTCCGTGAAATAAAGCTGCGGCTCCCAAGAAGATTTTGGTTACGACCTGCGCGGTGTGGACCTGGGATGCATCCACGTTAGCCGGAACCGGCAAAGGAACCAGCAGCATGAGCAGCATAACTAAAAGTTGAACAAAACTAAAGACGGCGAGTAAACCGCCAATGATAAGGATGGAGTAGCGCGCCCAACTGCGCATCCGTATAAGTCCCACGGCGGTAGTGATTCCCCATGCCGTCAGAGCGACGAAGAAGACGCAGATGACGTACATAAAAACAGGCATCCAGTCAGGCAGCGGCGCGGCATCTGTGGCGCCCGGAAACCCGCCGGAATGAAGCCGCTGCTGTGTAATAGCTCCACTGAGCGCCATGCCGAAGGCCATCAGCAACTGGATCAGCGAGCCCAGGATGAGAAGTATTGCAGAAAAAATCACTCCAAATGGACGCTTCATGCTTGTCCTCGACAATGAATCGATGTGGGTGTTCCGAGTCAGGTGAATTTGAGCAGGAGTTCAACCGGTATTTCCCGCCACACAGCAATATATCATTCGTATCCCGGCCTGCGACTATATGCGCATACTTATTTTTCCATAGGAACGATGAATCTCTGGAAGTTGTACACTGTAGCCGATGGCGCTTGCAGCCGTGAACTTCCCTATTCCCCAGGAGGAATCATGCCACAGAATTTACCAAGGAACATTCTTGACCAGTTGCGCCAGTACACGATCGTTGTTGCCGATACGGGCGATATCGAGGCGATTGGAAAGTTTCGCCCCCAGGACTCGACCACCAATCCCTCGCTGATAACCGCCGCGGCGCAGTTGCCGCAGTACCGGCCCATCGTGGACGGGGTATTGCTGGCCGCGCGCAAGGAACTCGGCGTGAGCGCAACCGATGCGGCCATTGCCAACCTCGCCTTTCAGCGGCTGGCCATCGCCTTCGGTAAAAAGATTCTGGCTATAGTTCCAGGGCGCGTATCCACCGAAGTAGACGCGCGCCTCTCCTACGACACCGCAGCCACCATCGCACAAGCTCGCTCGATCATTAAGCAGTACGACGCGGAGGGAATCGGTCGCGAGCGCGTGCTGGTTAAGATAGCATCCACATGGGAGGGCATTCGCGCCGCCGAAGCGCTGGAGCGAGAGGGAATCCACTGCAACCTGACCTTGCTGTTTGGGCTGCACCAGGCCATCGCCTGTGCCGAAGCCGGAGTCACGCTGATCTCGCCCTTTGTGGGCCGCATCCTCGATTGGTACAAGAAAGATACCGGCAAGGATTTCCACGGCGCGGACGATCCCGGCGTGAAGTCGGTGACCGCAGTCTATAACTACTACAAGAAGTTCGGCTATAAAACTCAAGTCATGGGCGCGAGCTTTCGTAACATCGGCGAGATTACGGAGTTAGCCGGATGCGATCTGCTTACCATCTCGCCGCAACTGCTTGCCGAGCTTGAAGCTACCGTGGGCGAACTGCCGCGCAAACTATCGCCCGATGCAGCCAAGTCGATGAACATCGAAAAGATTACCGTAGACAAGGCGGCGTTTGACCGCATGCACGCCGCCGACCGCATGGCCACCGACAAGCTGAAGGAAGGCATTGAGGGATTCTCGGCCGCGCTGGTCAAACTGGAAACGCTGCTTGCCCAGCGCCTGGCCGAGTTGGAAAATAAGAAACCCGCCTGAGAGAGCGTTTACTCAGACCAAACGCCGAGTAGGTTGCCCGCGCCATCGGAGAAGTGGAAGCGCCGCCCGCCGGGAAATTCAAAAGTAGGCACAACGACGCTGCCGCCTGCCGCGATGATTGCCGCCTCGGTGGCCTTCAGGTCTTTGGAGTAGAGTACAACGAACGGCGCAAACTTAGGCTGTTCCTGCTTCGGCGCGCCCTTTGCAAAGCCGATGGCGATCCCTGCATCGGCGGCGTTGCTGTCGATGTATTCCGGGCCCCAATCCTTGAAGCTCCAGCCGAAGACAGTTGAGTAAAACTTTTTGGTCCGCTCGATGTCAGTGGTGGTGAACTCGATGTAGGTAATCTTGTGGTGCAGTGCTGGATTGCTCATGAATTCTCTCCTTTTGTTTTGTATTGAGTTGAGTCGAGGGAAAGGCGGCGCGGATGTTAGGCGCACGCACACCTTTCCTAGTGTGCTCAAGCGGATCTCCAATACTCACTACTTGAAGCAATTCTGCTGAGTGGCTTTTTCCTCAAGAAAAAGCCACATCGTAAAAGCAAACGAAGGCAAGTATATTGGAGAACCGCTTTGCTGCGCCCCCATCCACATTCCCTCAAGAGCTGGAGAGTGCAGGTAGAGCCCGCTCATTCGTTCGAGCGCGCGGACTCGCGAGGTACGAAAACAGGTTAGCAGAATTTCGCATTTGCTGCATAGAATCGTTGTGAAAAAAATCAGCGCCCCAGCCAGAGGGAAACGCCACCAGTGATGGAGCGGCCAGGCATTGCGACGCCATTGATCTCCTGATAGCCGGTGTTACCCAGATTTGCGAGGCGAAGATAGGGGCGAAGTTTTCCTGCGTCGCGCGTCACGGCGGCGTTCCACACGGGATAGGGGTTAGCGTTCCAGGGCGGGTTGCCGGGCTGCTGATAAGGCTTAGTCAATGCGACGGAGTTAGTGATAGTTAGTGCGTGTTTCATCGCGATCGTCCAGGTGGCGCGAAGATTCTCTGTCGGATAGTTCAAGGCATACTCGGATTGCAGGCCGTTCAATGGTGGCTGCGCGCCGATCACTGAAGTCCACGCAAGTTGTATCTTCTGCCCCGTGGTTGGAACCCAGGTTGCGGAAGACTCAACTCCGGCAAAGCGCAAGCCGCTGATGTTAGCTGCGCACCAGGTATCGGTTGGGCACGATGCGGGAAGAACAGAGTTAGCCGGAGGAGTGGCGGTGAGATAGCGAAGATAATCAATCGTGTCGTGCTGGCGATTGTAGAAGCCTGTGGCCGTGAGCGACAAACGGTTCGACGGGGACCAATCAGCCCCTGCCTCGCCGCTCCAGGCAGACTCGGGCTTCAGATTCGGATTGCCGATAGTTGCCGGATCTGAGTAATACAGGTCGGTATAAGTCGGCAAACGGAAACCGTAACCGCCGCTGGCGCGCAATTTGAGCTGATTAGTCAGCCGAACACTGCCAGCTAAGTGCGGCGAAAGTACAGACTGCAATCCGCCAGAAAGTAACTCCTCGCGCAGGCCAGCGGATAAGTTCCAGCGCGACTTAGTGGGCCTCAGATCGAGGTCCACATAGCCCGCTCCGCGATTGCGCGCATGGATACCGAGGTTGTTGCTGCGGATGCTGTCTCCATCCGCTTCCAATCCGAGTAAAAGCACGGATAAGTTAGCGACGGGAAGGGTGTGGCGCAAAGAAGCCTGCCAGGAGCCGTCGATGTGATTGTTTTCGTAAATCGACGGATCATTGCGCAGCAAAACAAACTCGTCAATGTGGCGGCGATAACCGAAGGCGGCTACGGTGCGGCTGCCTAACTCCTGTCGTCCAAAGGCAAACCATCCTTTGGTTCGTTCCCAGGAGTTATAAGGTCCGTAAAACTGGTTTGCGCCAAAGGAGCGGTCGCTTGTGGCAATAAGCAGATCCGAGATGCCGAGCCGCGAGCTAACCCAGCTCTCCGAAGATGCATCTTCGTTACGGTAATCGCGGTCGGGCATGAAGCCGGTGGAGAAGTTGCGGTTGGCGGTTAACCGGCTGCTCCACTGCTTGCGCGCCAGGGCGGCTAGTAGCGACTCTTCGTTCTCGTCGAAGCTGCCGTATCCCGAACGAAGACGAAGTGAGTTTGCGGCAGGCGCGGCGGTGAGAAAATCGACAACGCCACTCAACGCGTCCGCTCCATGCAGTGTGGATCCCGCGCCATGCAGCACTTGAATTGAGTCCATGGCGTCGAGGGGAATGGGAAGGTCGAGGTTGTGATGCGCGGTCTGGCTGTCGTCGATGCGAAAGCCGTTCAACAGCACTAGAGCCTGCTCGAAGGTACCTCCGCGCAACACCAGATCTGCCTGTCCGCCGCCCGCGCCGCGCTCTTCCAGAAAGACCGACGAATCCTGGCGCAGCAGCTCCTGCGGCGACTCCAGCGTTAGAGTCTTGCCTTCGACCGGCAGCACTACGACCGAGGCGGAAGACTCGGCCAGAGGCACGGGAATTGCCGAACCAAGAACCACCATGGACTCGGTTGGATGGGGAAGCTGTGGGGCCGGAGTAGCAGGGAGCGGCGCTTGCGCGAGTGACACGGTTTCGCAGGCTGCCAACAGGATGAAGGCTGACCTGCGCAGTACTCTCATGAATTGCATTGCAACCTCAGACACATGGGGAAGTTTGAATCATGCGCCGGCAGAGCAGCTTGCAGCCGGGTTCACAGCGGAGAAAGCCAGACTCGTTGTTTGAGTTTACATCATGGCTGCGTGTGGAGGCTCCTGCTTGTCGCGCGACTCCTTAGCTCAGGCCGAGAATGCGGCGATTCTTCTTTTCATCCGCGCTTCCGCCGGCAAAATCGTCGAAGGCACGCTCGGTCACGCGGATGATGCGCTCGCGGATGAACTTTGCCCCTTCCGTTGCTCCATCCTCCGGATGTTTCAGGCAGCACTCCCACTCCATTACTGCCCAGCCGGGATAATCATATTGCGCCATCTTGCTGAAGATGGAATGAAAATCGATCTGGCCGTCTCCCAGCGAACGAAAGCGTCCCGGCCTGTCGAGCCAGTCCTGATAGCCGCCATAAACGCCGCTCCGCCCGCTCGGTCGGAACTCAGCGTCCTTCACATGAAAGGCACGAATGCGCTCGTGATACAAATCCAGGAATTCCAGGTAATCCATCTGCTGAAGAATCATGTGGCTTGGGTCATAGAGAATGTTTGCCCGCCGGTGTTCGCCCACGACGCCGAGAAACCTCTCGAAGGTCGCGCCATCGTGCAAATCCTCGTTGGGATGCAGTTCAAAGCAGAGATCCACGCCCGCCTCGTCGAAAGCCTCAAGGATCGGAAGCCAGCGCCGTCCCAGATCCGCGAAGGCTTCGGTGATCAGGCCTGCGGGCCGTTGGGGCCACGGATAGACGTACGGCCAAGCGAGCGCTCCGGAGAAGGTAGCGTGCGCCTTCAGGCCGAGTCTTTGGCTGGCCTTTGCCGCCCATAACATTTGTTGAACCGCCCATGCCTGACGGCCAGCGGGGTCAAGTGCCAGCTCGCGCGGCGCAAAATCCGCGAACAGCACGTCATACGCCGGATGCGTCGCCACAAGTTGTCCCTGCAGGTGTGTGGCGAGTTCAGTAACGCAAAGTCCTGCCAGTCCCACCACCCCAAGCACTTCATCGCAGTAGCTCTGGCTTTCAGCTGCCAGCTTCAAATCGAAGAGCCGCTGGTCCCAGGTCGGAATCTGCACGCCGGTAAATCCCAAGCCTGCAACCCAATCCACCATCCCACCCAGCGAATTAAATGGTGCTTTATCGTCAGCGAACTGCGCCAGAAAAATTCCCGGACCTTTGATTGTTTTCATATGTTCTCGCTCCCCAACCACTGAATACTAGAACTCAACCCAGGCTTGCCGCTTATTGCTCTCAATGGCCCGCTCGATGAAGCGCATTCCGCGTACTCCGGCGCGAATTCCCGGTAAAGTCGCCGGCAACGGGTTGGGCTTGCCCGCGCGCCACGCCGCCAGACCATCGGCAAACTCCCTGTACAACACCGCGAAGGCCTCGATATATCCCTCCGGATGCCCCGCTGGAATGCGCATAACGGCCTTCGCATCCTGTCCCAGGTAACTCGTGGCCGCGTGATGAATCTCTTCCGGCCCATCAAGCAATTTCACACTCAGCCGATTCGGATCCTGCTGCCGCCAATCGATCGAGCCCTTTTCGCCGTACACGCGCAGGCGCAGATCGTTCAATTCTCCCGCCGCCACTTGCGAGACCATCAGCGTGCCTGTTGCGCCATTCTTCAGCCGCACAAACGCATTGCAATCGTCATCCAGTTGCCGCCCTTCCACCACTGAGCGCAGCGTGGCGTTGATTGCCGTCACGTCCACTCCGGTCACATACTCCAGCATGTGAAAAGCATGCGTACCGATGTCTCCGATGCATCCTCCCGGTCCGTTCAGCGCCGGATCGCAACGCCATGCCGCCTGTTTCTGCCCCTTCTTTTCCAACGGCTCGCTCAACCAGCCTTGCATATATTCGACGGCGACCTTGCGAATCGTCCCCAGTTTCCCGCTCGCGCAAATGGCCCGCGCCTCACGCACCATCCCATAACCGGCATAGGTATGGGTCAGCCCATAGGGCAGCCCGGCTTTGGCAACAACCGCCTCCAGCTTCAAAGCCTCTTCATAGGTAGCTGTGGCCGGCTTATCGCTCATCACCGCAATTCCCGCCTGCAATGCGGCCGCGGCTACCGGCAGGTGCAGATGATTGGGGGTGACAATCACCACAAAATCGATTCCATCGTCCCGCTTGCTCTCGGCCGCGAGCATCTGCTTGTAGTCCGCATAGGCCCGGCCTGTATCGATGCCGAAACTCTCGCCAGCCGCCCGCGATTTCTCCGCTGACTGCGAGAAAGCCCCTGCCACCAGCTCTATCCGCCCGTCCAGTTCGGCCGCCATCCGGTGCACCGGCCCGATGAACGCGCCCGGCCCGCCGCCCACCATCCCCATGCGCAACTTCCGGCTCATCCTTCCCTCCGCTTTTGTTTAAAATTCCGTCGCCTGCGTTGCCTGCCACTCTGCCTACGTTTCCGTCGATCTTATGGCCATCAACGGTATGGGGAAGTTGGAGTTTCAATCCGGCTCAGCAGTTTGTATCAGGGCTACAGAATATAACGCGACAGATCCTGATCCTTCACGATGGAAGCAACCATCTGCTTCACGTACTCAGCGTCGATGTGGAAGACCTTCTCCGGGCCGGCCGGTGTCGTTCGTTCCTCGTAAGGCAAGGGAGTGGAAGACTCATTCTTGATGGCCTCCTTGAGCGCCGCGGCAGCCGCTTCATCGGGCACGCGGCGAACCACGTCGGGCGCCAGGAAGCTCACATCCTCCAACACGCGCTCCATGATAGTGTGCAGTCTTCGCGCGCCGATGTTTTCGGTTTGCTCGTTGACCTTGAAGGCAAACTCCGCCATCTCGCGCAAGGCCTCCGGTGAATATTCCAGCTTCACTCCCTCGGTCTCCAGCAGCGCCGAATATTGCTTTGTCAGCGAAGCCTTGGGCTCGGTCAGGATGCGTAGAAAATCATCAACGGTGAGCGACTTCAGCTCCACGCGGATGGGAAAGCGTCCCTGCAACTCGGGGATCAGATCGCTGGGCTTGGAGACATGGAATGCGCCGGCGGCGATGAATAGAATGTGGTCGGTGCGCACCATGCCGTAGCGTGTGTTGACGGTGGTTCCCTCAACGATGGGAAGAATATCGCGCTGCACGCCCTCGCGCGAAACATCGGGACCATGGCCGCTCTCACGTCCGGCAATCTTATCAATCTCATCGAGGAAAATGATGCCGTTGGATTCGACACGCTCCACCGCAGCGCGATTGACCGAATCCATGTCGATCAGGCGGCCCTCTTCCTCATCGACCAGGTAATCAAATGCATCAGCCACCTTCATCTTGCGCTTCTTGGTGCCGCCGCCGAAGATGTTGGGCAGCATGTCCTTGAGGTTCATCTCCATGTCTTCAAGGTTCTGGTTGCTGATGATGCCGAACTGAGGCATGCCGCGCTCGCGCACGTCCAACTCCACCATGCGCTCGTCGAGTTTGCCCTCGCGGAACTGCTGGCGCAACTTTTCGCGGGAGCGCTGATAACTTTCCGTGCCGGGCAGTGTGAGCTGGCCCTCCTGCGCGGGCGGCGTGGGCGGTGGAGGCGGCAACAGCACGTCCAGCAATCGCTCCTCGGCATTCATCTCCGCCCGATCTTCCACCTCTTCCAGACGCTCCTCGCGCACCATGTCGATGGCGATCTCCACCAGGTCGCGAATCATCGACTCCACATCGCGGCCCACGTAGCCCACCTCGGTAAACTTTGAGGCTTCCACTTTCAGAAATGGCGACCCGGTCAGCTTGGCCAGACGCCGCGCAATCTCCGTTTTACCCACGCCAGTAGGCCCGATCATGATGATGTTCTTGGGCATGATGTCGTCGGCGATGTCGGGCGGCAGCTTCTGACGGCGCTGGCGATTTCTGAGCGCGATGGCCACGGCGCGCTTGGCAGCCTTCTGGCCGACGACGTGCTTGTCGAGCTCGGTGACAATCTCGCGCGGCGTCAGCTCGTCGAGCGAGAGCTCTTGTTCTTCGGCGGATGCGGGCAGATAGATGGCCATTGTTCAATGCGAAGGCTGATGATGCCGCTAGCTCTTCAACTCCTCAATGGTGACGTGGTGGTTGGTGTAGATGCATATTTCGCCGGCAATCTGCATGGCCTTTTCGGCGATCTCGCGTGCGCCCAGGTCGGTGTTCTCCATCAGCGCGCGGGCGGCGGCGGTGGCATAGGGTCCGCCAGAGCCGATGGCGGCCAAAGGCTCGTCGGGATCAATCACATCGCCCGAGCCGGAGATGAGGAAGGTCTGCCCGGCATCGGCCACCACCAGAAGGGCCTCCAAATTGCGCAGCATCTTGTCGGTGCGCCAGTCCTTGGCCAGTTCGACGGCGGAGCGGTTGAGGTTGCCGGCGTACTGCTCCAGCTTGGACTCGAAGCGCGCAAAAAGCGAGAAAGCGTCGGCCGTCGAGCCGGCAAACCCGGCCAGAATCTTGTCCTGATAGAGGCGGCGAATCTTGTTGGCCGAATGTTTGAGCACGTGGTCGCCGAGCGTGACCTGTCCGTCGGCGGCCATTACCACCTGGCCATTGCGACGCACGCAAATCACAGTGGTGGAATAAATACGGCTGTGACTTCGATCACGTTTTTGGGAATCAGGCGACACAACGGGATTTTTGCGTAAAGCCATAAAAACCTCTGAAAACAAGGCATCTTGCGGCGAAACACTCCATCAAGATGCAGTCACGAGTATATCGCAGCGCACGAGCCATGGTTGCAGCGCGGTGAAACCGGAGCCGGAGGCATCGACCATTCAGCTTCACCTGAGTTCGCTGAGGTATTCTCTAGTTTGGGACCATAGGGGTAGTGCCCGACTCGAATGACTAAACTCAGTATCTACACGTGGGAGATTGTGGCCGCAGCGACCCTGGCCGTAGTGCTTCTTGTAGCGGGTTTCTGGTTGCTGCTGCGCCGGGGCCCTTCGCCGGAAGCGCGGGAGCGTGCGCGCCGACTGTTCCTATCCCGTTCCGGGCGCGTGGTGGACGGCATGTTGCTGGATATCTATGATATTGACGCAGCAGCAAAATCCAAGAACAGCCCAAGCCGTGCCCTGACCATGCTGCTGTACAGCTATCGCATCGGCGGAGTGGACTATGAGTCCTCGCAGGATGTTACCGACCTGCTCGGCAAGGTGGATGCGTCCCAGGTGCGAGCAGGTTTTCCCTGCTCGGCACGCTACCAGCCGGGCAACCCGCAGAACAGCATCGTGGTGGCCGAGGAGTGGAGCGGCCTTCGGGCCGGGCTTCCTGTGTTTCCCGAATTCGAGAATCCTGAGCCAATCGATACCAACCATCTGGATCTGTTGCGCCCCGGGCGCGGCTGAACGATCTGCTTCTGACCCGGCACAGTCAAGCCTCAGGAGTCTCGTCCTCGAAAGCCTGTTGTTCTGGAAGCATACTTTGGTGCAGAATGCGCGAAATGAAGATGCCGTTCTCCACTTGCCGATAGAACAGCACGTGCCGCCCTTTTTCAAAACGATACAGGCCGGAGCGAATCCAGTTGCATGACCGGCCAAGTGAAGGATTGGCGGCAAGCACCTTTGCACATTGCTCAAGACCGTCAAGATAACGCTCTGCCTGAGCCGCGCCCCAGGTTTCAATTGTGTATGTGCCGATACTCAGTAAGTCTGTTTTGGCACTGCGGGATAAATACAACGTGGCCATGGCTAGCCCTGGTTCGCCGTCAGATTGAGCGTCGCGCGAACCTGCGCAAATATATCGCCCTCAGCGACCCCGCTGGCATCACCTTCATCAATCGCCGCACGCAGCGCGGCCAGCTTCGCCTCAAAGACTCGCTCATCGCGCTCCATAGTTCGCAGTGCGGAGCGCACGACCTCGCTGGCGTTCTCAAAACGCCCGCTCTCCACCCGCTCCAGAATGAAGCTATCGAGTTCCGGGGTCAAATTCACGTTACGAGTCGGCATGGCGTTTCTCCTCCGCTCTCCTTCCGAAGTGCGGAACTGAAAGCAAGGATACCATACTTAGCAATCTTTGACAATTGCTCAATCCGGTTATTTCCTCCACTACCGGCGTCATCACCCGGAATTAAGGCATTCAGGCGGGTGGCGTAATCTTTTTGTATTGCATCCGAATTCTTCGCTCGCCGAATTTCGGAAAGAGGTTCCGTTCATGATGTCGCGTAAGCCGCTTGCCTCACTCCTTTTTCTGGCGCTGATTTCATCCGCTTTGATATTCCGGCCGCTCGGCGCCCAATCCATCGCTCAGCCTGCGGTCTTCGGCTACGCGGACTTCACCGCCCAGGCGAAGATCGAGGAGAAGTTCCTGGCCGTTCCCGATGCCAAACTGGCTGGCCAGCATCTGAAGACGCTCACCGCTGAGCCGCATCTGGCCTCGACCCCTGAGGACCGCAAGACCGCTGAATATGTGGCGCGGAAGTTTCGCGCCGCCGGCCTGGAGACAGAGATCGTCCCTTACCGCGTTTTACTGAACCAGCCCAAGGTAGTGCGCGTGGAGGCTTACGACCAAAGCGGCAAACTGCTGATGAGCGGGCCCACGCGAGAACACGTCGATGGCGATCCTTACCAGGACGATTCGCGAGTGGTGATGCCCTTCAACGGCTCCTCCGGCTCGGGCGACGTGACCGCCGAAGTGGTTTACGCCAATTACGGCCGTCTGGAGGACTTTGACCAGCTTGCCGCACGGCATATTGACCTGAAAGGCAAAATCGTCCTGGTGCGCTATGGAGGCAACTTCCGCGGCGTGAAGGTCTTCATCGCCGAACAGCGCGGAGCAGCCGGAGTGCTGATCTACTCCGATCCGCAGGACGATGGCTTCACCAAAGGCGATGTTTACCCTAATGGGCCGTGGCGGCCGGAGACAGGCGTCGAGCGCGGCTCGGTGCAATATATGTTCGAGTATCCGGGCGACCCGGAGACACCCGGAGTGGCCTCGACGCTCGACCTGCCCGATTCGGCCCGCGTCTCGCCCTACGGCAGCCAGCCCCGCATCATCTCCATTCCCATCAGCTACCACGATGCCGCGCCTATTCTGCAAGCCTTGCAAGGCCCAGGAGTGCCGGAGGGCTGGCAGGGCGGGCTGGGTTTCCGCTACCACCTGGGAGGGCAGGGCGGCGTCAAGGCTCATCTGGTCTCCGTGCAGGATTATCAGCGCCGAATCATATGGGACGTGATCGGCAAAATCAAAGGCTCCGAGTTCCCCGACGATTGGGTGGTCGCCGGCAATCATCGCGACGCCTGGGTTTATGGCGCTGTCGATCCTTCCAGCGGAACCGCGGCTATGCTAA
>CAWJDN010000183.1:0-8264 GCA_963840985.1 uncultured Acidobacteriaceae bacterium | reverse complement strand
CGAAGACTGACGCAGCCAGCACAACGACGAGGGCCAACGCATGTCGCTCCATCCAAGTGACAACAATGCCCAGCCCGCGCGAAGCAGCCTGCAAGCCGCGCCAGACGCCCAGGTAGACAGCGTCCACATTCGACCAGCGGAAGAACTCGTGCCAGTTTTGCAAAAAGATGCTGGAGAAGTCACCGGCTGTGAGCCTTCCCTGCTCCGACAACGGCTCACCTCCAGTGAAGATGCCTCCACCTGCCAGCGCAGCGCCGGCTGTCTGAGTCGGACGCGCAACGTAAGCAATGGCGTAGATCAGCCCGCCGAGAATCAGCGAGACCACGGCCAGCACCAATCCGCCCATGGTCGAGAAGCTGCCCGCACCCACCGACAAGCCAAACCAGGTTACCTGCACCGGGCTGAGTTGCAGCGCCAACAGAATCGGATTGAGCAGATAGTTGACCGCTAACTGCGGCGCGACGCCCAGAATGACGCTGCCCGCAGCCAGGAATCCCATGCCCCAGACCATCGTCGGCGGAGATTCGTGCGCGTCCTTGGTCGCCTTGGTCAGCGGACCGAGGAAGACGGCGCTGGTGGCCTTGGCGCCAAAAAAGACCGTGCCCAGGCTGGCCGCCCACGCAACCATCGCGGGAACGGCCCATCCGGCCTGCAAGGCCGCCGCGTAGAGCATCCACTTGCTGGCGAAGCCGCTCATCAGCGGAATGCCCATCATGCTGCCCACGCCGATCAACCACGATAGTGTCGTCTTGGGCATCTTTTGCGCCAGGCCGCCGAGTTGGTTCATGTCGCGCGTGCCCGTGGCGTGCTGCACCGAGCCAGCAGTCAAAAATAATCCAGCCTTGAAGAATCCGTGGTTGAGGCAGTGGAGCAAGCCGGCGGCAATGGCCAGCGGGGTGCCGATGCCGATGCCCATCATCATGTAGCCAATTTGGCTCACGGTGGAGTAGGCCAGCATGCGCTTCAGATCGGTCTGCACCATGGCGTACATCACGCCCACAGCCATGGTGACGGTGCCGACCCACATCAGGGATTCACTTCCCCAGGCGAAGCCTCCAGCTTGCGGCCACGCGCCAAAGCTGTGCATGCGGGCGGCCAGGTAGACGCCGGCCTTCACGTAGCAAGCCGCGTGCAACAGGGCGCTGACCGGGGTGGGAGCGGCCATGGCCTCTGGAATCCAGGTGTGCAGCGGAACCTGCACGGATTTGGCCACCAAAGCCACCAGCATCAGCACAAAGATGCCGCCGGTAAATGCATGAGCCACCTTGGGATCGGTCCACAGAGCGCTGCCGGTGCGGTGGTAGACCACGAGAATCGCCGCCAGCAGGCCGTATCCCGCGATGTGGGTCATCAGCAGCACCTTGCGCGCTCCAGCGACGGCCTCGCGGTTGGTGTACCAGAAGCCCACCAAACTGAAGGAGCACAAGCCGACCAACTCCCAGCAGAGATAGAAAACAAAGAGGTTAGCGCTGTAAACCAGACCAACAAAGCCGGCGATGAAGACCAGCATGGAGGCGTAGAAGCGGGTGGCAGCCTTGTCGTGGGCCATGTAGCCGATGGAGTAGAGGAGCACGAAGGCGCCGAGGCCTGTCCCCATCAAAGCAAAAAGGACGCTGAGGGCGTCCACGTGGAAAACGAGATTCAGCAGGCCATCCCAGTGGAGCACGGTCAGATCGACTGCCTGTCCGGCCTTGACCGACCCCACCAGCCCGGCCACGGAAGTTACTGCAGGCAAACAGGTTAGAAAGGCCAGAATCCCCTTTGTCCGGGCGTTAAAAAGCCGCGCTACCAGAATTTGCAGCGCGGCGCCCAACAGCAGGGAGCACGGCGCAATCAGAATCAGGGTCTCTGCGTTCATAGTTACGATGCTAGTTTGCAGGCAGGTTTGGGGATGTGACAGGACTCACTCTAAGGGCTTAGGTATCGCAATGCGGTACATCATTGTGATCTAGATTACCTTTGGCAGTAACCAAAGCTTTCCCCAACCCGGTTGCGTTTGGGTTGAACATGGCCGACACTATAGATTATGTTCAAGCCGGGTCGGCTTCTTGCCAGCATCTCGCTCTGTGTCGTGTTCTATTCCCCGTTCTTTTCCTATGGACAAGAGATGAAGCAATCGAGCGTCTTAAATTATTACAACTTCAAAGGCCCGTCACCCCTTCCGAAGCAATTAATCACTTTCCTGGAGCTTCAGGCCCGGTGGGATGATGCGGGGGAAGGTTACATAAATCTGTCGGAATCGCGCACCAATCCTGTGGGATCGCGCTTGCGCTTCGTGAAGATTGACGAACAGGCGACACCCGGAGGCCACGGTACGGCGCGCTATCGCATGTTCGCTGAAGGAGCTCCTGAAAACAAGGTCTATGCTTTTGGCACCTGGCCTATAGCCAGTAGCATGACGAACGATTCACGGGATATCTACGTGAATGGACAAGGTTTGTTGATGCTTCACAAGCCTACGCCCGAGCAGGAATTGAGCTTCGATGTTGGAGTTGATGAGTTCGACGTTACGGCAACTACCGATAGCGCGGTGCCGACGCGCTACCTTCTTTCTTCAAGAGACAGGCAGCTTACGATCTACGGCATTCTGGTTCCCAACCCTGTGGCGGCCGAAGATAAGGGTTGCAGGCTGGAAGCGAGAATCGCCCAGCCTGATGCAACGGCAGCCCTGATTGTTATCGACCGATTTCCCGCAAAGGCAAAGATTCCACTGGTGTTGGAGTCGGAAGGATCGTCCACCAGCCAGATGCTGACGACGAACGCGCAGGGCCATGCGGTGATGATCGTTTTTCCGTATGTAGCCGGCATGGCGAAGGGGATGCTCAAGGCGAACGCGGAAGGTCCCGGCTGCATCCCCTCCGTGGTACTGCCGTGGGGCGGGGCTCAGCCTGCGACTTCGACGACTCCGCAGCTTGCACCTGGTAAGGATGAGGGGAAAGCGACGGATTCCAAACAAGAACACAAGAAGAAATCTATATTTCAGAAGTTTCATAAATCTGAGCAATAAACGATATGACACGCAACAATAACCTCTACTTCGAAGTAGAGGTTATTGGGCGCAAAATTGGGTTATTTGGGAAGCGAATCAGGGGTCAGGAAGTTGGAGAACGGGGCACGCTTCTCAAGGCTCATGGTGATTCTTTCGGGTTGATGAGCAGGTCACCTACATCTTTCAGAGATCGTCCACAAAAGAAAATCGCGCAGTCGCTTTAACTATGCTTGCCTTTCCACTCGGCGTAGGGACCTTGGAAGTCTTCGATGCTGTCTTCGTGGAAGACCCATAGGCGGGTGGCTACTTCATCGATTAAGTCGTGGTCGTGAGTTACCAAGAGGACTGTGCCCTCGTAACGCTGGAGGGCGATGTTGAGGGCGTTGATGGCTTCGAGGTCTAAGTGGTTAGTCGGCTCGTCGAAGATTAATATGTTGGGCTTGGTGAGGATTAACTTACAAAAGGCCAGGCGGGCTTGTTCGCCGCCACTGAGAGTTTTGGTATGCTTGTCGCCTTCTTCACCGGAGAATAACATCTGGCCGAGGATGCCGCGAATATCTTCAACGTGGGCGTCGGGCCTCCAGCGATGGAGCCACTCGGCGACGGTGAGGCCATGTTCGATCGTGGAGCCGACGTCCTGGGGGAAGTAGCCGATCTGGGCTTCGTGGCCCCAGAAGACGGAACCTGAGTCGAGGGTGAAGTCCTTGTCGGCGAGGCCGGGGTAGTTATTGAGTAGGCTTTTGAGGAGCGTGGTCTTCCCTGCTCCATTGCGGCCCATTAGACAGATTTTTTCGCCACGCAGAAGGTTGGCGGTGAAACCGTCGATGACCGTGTGATCTCCATATAACTTGGTGAGGTGCTTGAACTCGAGGACATGCTTGCCGCTGGGGCGGAGCTGGTCGAAGCGGATGTAGGGGCGTGCGATGTTGGAGCGGGCGAGGTCGTTGGTTTGGAGGCGCTCGACCTCTTTGCGTCGGCTGGTGACCTGGGAGGAGCGGGTTCCGGCGGAGAAGCGAGCGATGAAGTCGTTGAGCTGGGCGATTTTCTTTTCGCGCTGGGCGTTTTGCGCTTCAAGGGTGGAGCGAATCTGGGTTTTGGCCACCACCATCTCGTCATAGCCGCCGGTGTAGGTGATGATGGTTTCGTAATCGATGTCGGCGGTGTGGGTGGTGACGCTGTTGAGGAAGTGGCGGTCGTGGGAGATGGCGATGAGGGTGCCGTCGAAGTTATTTAGAAAGTCCTGGAGCCAGTGGATGGATTCGAGATCGAGGTAGTTGGTAGGCTCGTCGAGGAGCAGGGCCTGGGGCTTGCCGAAGAGGGCCTGAGCGAGGAGAACGCGAACTTTTTGGCCACCCTGAAGTTCGCCCATGAGGCGCTGGTGGAGGGGCTCGGCGATGTCGAGGCCGTCGAGCAGGACAGCGGCGTCGGACTCGGCGGTGTAGCCATCCTCGTCGCCGATGACGCCTTCAAGCTCGCCGAGGCGCATACCGTCGGCGTCGGAGATTTCCGCTTGCGCGTAAATCCTGTCGCGCTCTTCCATAGCGGCCCAGAGCGGCTTGTTGCCCATGATGACGGTGTCGATGACGCGATGGGCATCGAAGGCAAATTGGTCCTGTCGCAGAACGCCGAGCTTGCGCGGGCGGACGACGGTTCCCTTCTGGGCGTCGAGGTCGCCGGCTAGGATGCGCATGAAGGTGGTTTTGCCGGAGCCATTAGGTCCGGTAAGGCCGTAGCGGCGGCCGGGGACAAAGTTCACACTGACATCCTCGAAGAGAATCTTCGAGCCGTAGCGCATGGTGACGTTGCTGACACTGATCATTGTTATCGGGTTCCTGTATGAGGCGCAGCAGGGTAATGGCTGCGCGGGCCGGGTTAAGCTGGGGCTGAAGCAAGATTTTGGGGGCAGATGGGCGCGGCCCCGGAGAACTGCTGCACTTCCAGTTTCTCATGAGGGGCGGGGCTAGCCGATTGTTTGAAATGAGGCATAGAAGCGAGTTGCGCGCAGGGAGCCTTATTGCCGCGAAGGGGTGACTTAAGAAAAACAAATGACTGCGCTGAGAGAGAAGCTGGCCGATAAGCTCCTGTGGGGGTTTGTCCGGAGAGACGTGCGGGCGGATCTTATTGGTGAGGCAGATGGATTTAACGCAAAAGGATTCCGAGCAAGGGGCACAGGCGGTGGAAGGCGGAGTGATGGAGCGGCGCGCTCAACCGCGCACGGATGGCTGGGGAACGGCCTGGATTGGCATCTTCCCGGAAGGAATCAAGGCCATGGGTTACCTGCTCGATTTGGGGCATGGTGGGTGCCGTATCGAGACCGATGAGGCCATTTCTGCCGGGGACGATTCCAGTGTCGAGGTGCTGTTGCATCTCAAGGGCTACACGCTGCGTCTGGCAGGCGTAATACGCCACCAGGAAGATGGCAAGACCCGGGCCGGCATCGAGTTTACCGATGTAAGCCCGCGCAAGGCAAAACAGATACAGAAACTGCTGGATCAACTCATCGCGGAGTTGGCGTAGGCCTACGGGGGGAACGCTACCACTTTGCGACAGGTGCACAGCTTTTCCATAACTTTTTCATCTTCCTCGCGACTCTTTTAGATCAGTTGCGTCTATAGGAATGGGACGGTTCCCGGAATGGTTTTCGGCTTGGAAGGCCGAAGGGAGCCGGAAGCGCGGCCAGACGGGTTTGCCCGCCACTGGCTATACTGAAAGTTGTGGATGGAAGAAATTACACAAACTGAACAAATTGAACAAGCTCAACAATCCAGACAAACCCAGCCGCGAGGCTGGTTACCCTATGAGGTCAACGAAGCCATGAAATCGCTCTTTGAACGGCTGCGCACGCGCCGTCTCGCTTCCATGTTTATCTTGCTTGCCACGCTGTCGGCTGCTATTGTGACCGGCTCTTATGCCGCTCACGGAGTCCGCGGACAAGAAAAGCAGAATGACAGCACCGACGCCACGCCACTTAAGGTGAACAATTCCACGGTGGCTCCCAACCAGTTTGTGGAGATTGCCAAAAAGGTTGGGCCGGCGGTAGTGAACATCAACACCCAGACGCTTCCCAAGCAGTCCACCAACAAGGGCCGGCGCAATTATCACGGCCGTATGCAGCCACTGCCCCAGCAACCCGGCGACGAGGATCAGGATCAGGACCAGCAGCAGGGCCAGAGACAAGGCCAGGGTCCGGATAACTTTCAGGATTTCTTCAACCGCTTTTTCGGCGGTCAGATGCCGGACATGGAGGGCGGGGACGACGGCCAGGTTCGCGAATCCCTGGGTTCGGGCTTCATCGTCGATCCCAAGGGATACATCATCACCAATTACCACGTGGTGGAGAAGGCCGACAAGATTTACGTCAAGCTCTCGACCGATCCCGACAATCAGGATGAGGGCCGTCCGGCGCGGGTGATTGGGACGGACAAGGCCACGGATCTGGCGGTGATCAAGATCGAGACCAGCACACCGCTGCCGACCGTCAAGCTGGGTAACTCCGACACAGCGCAGGTGGGTGACTGGGTAGAGGCCATCGGCAGCCCGTTTGCGCTTTCGCAAACCGTTACGGCGGGCATCATCTCGGCCAAGAACCGGACTATCGAGCCGGGGGCGAGCGGGCAGTTCCAGCACTTCATCCAGACCGATGCGGCGATCAATCCGGGCAATAGCGGCGGACCGCTGTTGAACATGAACGGCGAGGTGATCGGTGTCAACACGGCCATATACACGCAGTCGGCCGGGTACCAGGGAATCGGCTTCGCCATGCCATCCAACACGGTGGTGGATATCTACAACGACCTGATCAGCGCCAACCACAAGGTGACCCGCGGCTCCATCGGCATCATCTTTAATCAAGGACTGTCGGGCGCGGTGAATCGCGTCTACGGCTTCAAAAACGGAGTGGTAGTACGGACGATCCAGCCGGGCGGACCTGCAGAAAAAGCCGGCCTGAAGGCGGGCGACATCCTGCTGACTATCGATGGACGCGCGATCAAGGACGGCGACGATCTAGTGAACGAGATCGCCAGCCGGAGACCGGGCTCGAGCATCCGGCTAGGCTACCAGAGGGACGGCAAGCAGGCTGACCTCACAGTCACGATTGGCGACCGCGACAAGGTCTTCGCCGAATTAGGCGAACATCAGGCTGAAACCAACCAGGACGAAAAAGGTGATGCGGGCGAGGCCATTCTGGGCATCGTGGTTCACGAGATTCCCGCAGCCATTGCCGCCAAGCTGCACAGTCCCGGCGTGATGATTCAATCGGTGCGCACCGGATCGTTCGCCGACCTGCAGGGGCTGGGGCCTGGCCTGGTGATCGTCCGCGTCAACAAACAACCCACGGGCACCAAGGAACAGTTCAATGCCGTGGTGAGCAAGTTGAAGACGGGCGACGACGTGGTCTTTGAAATTGTGGACCCGCGCCATCCCGATGATGGAGTCAATCTGATAGGCGGAACACTGCAATAGCATTTGGAGGGGTGCCGGCGGCGGAGTTCCGTTTCCGGCACCCTTTTCCCGTTACGCTTTGGATTCCCTGTAACAAATCGGGTTTCTTTTATCCGCAATGCAGGAAAATTCGCTAAACTTAACGTAAGGTCCAGTCGTAATTACCGTCACAGAGGTGAACCGCGTGCTGACTTATCGAACAAGCCTGGTGTTGGCAATGTTTACGGCACTGGCCGCACCGCCGGTATTCGGAACCACTGCGCACACTGCTACGACCGGAAAATCCGCGCCGCATACTGCTCAGGCACATGTCGCTCAGACACACACTATGCGGACACACATCGCGCAGGCGCAAACCGCGCAGTCGCACACTGCACAGGCGCACACCACGCAGACGCACGGAAGTCAGTCACACGCAACCCAAGCGAGCGGAGCCCACAAAGGAAAATCCAAAGTACGACGCCCTCGAGGCCAACAAGTCATCGCGCCAGACAGGGTAATGGAGATTCAGCAGGCCCTTATTCGCGTGCATTATTTAACCGGCGAGGCCGATGGCCAGTGGGACGAAAGGACCAAAGCAGCCATGCAGAAGTATCAAGCCGACCAGGGCTGGCAGACGAAGCTAACGCCTGACGCACGGGCGCTGAAGAAGCTCGGCCTTGGCCCGGATTATTCCAACGCGATCAATGCGAAGAACGCCACCTTTGCAGAGCCGCCTCCGGTTAGCACCATTCCCCCAACGGTGTCGGCCGGTTTTGCAACGGCCTCGGGCGTGAAATAGATAATGTTCCCACAAAATCGTAATGCGATTTCACATCAAGCTAATGGACGA
>CAWJDN010000182.1:0-15294 GCA_963840985.1 uncultured Acidobacteriaceae bacterium | reverse complement strand
GAAGGTAATCGCCTGCGGCTTTCCATCCTCGAAGACTTGGAAATCTTTCCTGGGCAATCCAGATACAGCCTTGCCTGTCTTGTCTGTTACCACTACGTCGATAACTACGCTTCTGGCATCTACATGGAGGGTTATGACCGGAGTTGCGGAGGGCTGCTGCACTGCATTTTGCGCAAAAAGCGGGAATGCAAGAGAGGCGAAAACAGCAATCCAAAGCGATAATGGGCGACTATGCAATTGATCGTGTTGTCTGAAGAATATCCTATTCGTGGCCAGCAAAGTCATCATTCAAAACACTTTCTTCTTCACGCGCAACCTTCGAATCAGAGGTGACGCATATTTGTAACTTGTCTGATGGATTCCGCAAAATACGCGGTATGAATGTGGCACGGCGTTTCAAAACTTTTGGGCCGGATCTATCATCAGAGGTTCCTTAGCGTTGCGTACGCGAATTTAGCAAAGCTGAAATAGAGTGTCAACAGAAATCGAGTCAAATGGAGGGATCGCATGATTGATTTTGAACAGGTTAGTGGTTTATTTGGTATATTTCTCATAGAATCAATCACATAGAATTTTGATAATGATACACGCCAAAATAATTCTTCATACGATTGAGCTTCCCAAGCCTGGCTCTTGAGACCAGGGAAACCATAATCCTTCTGCGAGCGAACAGCGAGCGATTGGCCCCACCGCAGGTGGCTAGTCGATCTTGATCTTGCGCAGCAGGCGGAAGTCGGAGAGCATCTTGCCGGTGCCGAGCACCACCGAGGCCAGCGGATCGTCGGCCACGCGAGACGGGCAGGCCGGTTTCCTCGCGGATGCGCTTGTCGAGGTTCTTGATGAGCGCGCCGCCGCCGGTGAGGACGATGCCGCGGTCGCTGATGTCTGCCGAAAGCTCCGGCGGCGTGCGCTCCAGGGCCACGCGGATGGCGTTCATGATGACCGCGATGCACTCGCCCAGCGCCTCGCGGATTTCGCTGTCATCCACGGTGATGCTCTTGGGCACGCCCTCGATCAGGTTGCGCCCCTTGATCTCCATGGTCAAAGGCTTGTCCAAAAAGGCCGCTTTTGATTCCGCTCATCCCGGCCGCGCCACCTTCCAGTCGGCCAGCGGCACAAGCTATCTCTATCTGTTCAACAACACCAGCGCCTTTGAAATGGGCGTGGGTGACAATGGGTCTTTGGATTCGGGTTGGCTGGAATCGCAAACGCAGACAGCTTTCACCAACACGGCTCTGGCTGGTAATTTCCTCTTCGGCGATATGTCGCAATTGAATATTGAGCCGAGCAGCAGTGTAGGAGTATTCACCGTGACCGCCAGCGGAGCGATCAACGCCTCCCTCTCCACCACCAGCCGGGGAAATTTGTCGTGGGATCAATCCACCAGCATGACCTACAGTTGGGACGCATCAGCTCCCGGCACGGGAACTTTTCTCGTCGCCAATGGCGCGCAGGGTGAAGCCAGTTGCGCAGTCATCAGCGCAACCAAGTTCGTTTGCATACCGCAGACCAACCCGGCGCCCAGTGTAGAGGTTATCGAGCAGTAGCGATTCGAGCCTTCCACAAATTTACCGTGCCCCGTCCTTTCCGCGCTTTTTGCGAAAAGGGCGGGAAACCTAGATCTCATAATTAAGGATCGGATCAATAACAATCCGGCTCGCTCGCGACCTTGCCTACTTCTTCTTCCCCGGCAGCATGGCCTTGAGCTTGTCCATCAGGCTGGGCTTAACAACCGGAGCGCTTGCCGCTGGCTTGGCCGCCGGAGCCGAGACCGGAGCAGCGATAGCCGGAGAAGTGGCAGGGGTCGCAGCTGTCGGTGCGCCCTGCGGGCTGGCGCCGTTCTCCGCCAGAGCCGGTGTCTTTGCGGATGCCGGCAACGGCGTGGATCCATTCACCACGCCATCCGCTGAGAACTCCGGCACCTTTTCAGTGTCATTCTTGACCAGAATCGAGATGCGCCGGTTGGAGGGATCGGTTGGATTGTTTTTTACGCGCAGCATCTGGTCTGCGTAGCCGCGCACCTGGGTCACCTGGTCGGAGCGTACGCCGTCCTGCTGTAAGAGCCGCCGCGCCGAGTTGGCGCGGTCCGCCGACAGATCCCAGTTGCTGTAACCTAAGTCGCTGGAGTACGGCGTCGCATCGGTGTGGCCTTCGATCAGCAGCGAATTCGGCAGCGTCTTCAATTCCTTTCCCAGCAGCGCCAACAGTTGCTGGCCGCTTTCGCTCAATTTTGCGCTGCCGCTCTGGAAGAAGGTGCCGTCCTTGCCTTCGATCAGTTCAATGCGCAGCCCCTCGGGCGTGATCGTGATCTCAATCTGCTTGGAGAGCTTCTCCAGTTCCTTGCGCGCCTTGATCTCCTCTTCGAGTTTTTCTTTCAGCTTTTGCAGTTCGTCGGTGGACGCCTGCGCGATGGTTGCGCCGTTGCCAGTGCCGGTACCGCTCAATAGCGTGCCCATCAGTTTGCCGGTCCCCTTGGGGTCGTTGAAGTAACCGGCCACGGCCTTCTTGATCTGCTCGCTGGAGTTCATCAGCCAAAGCACGATGAACAGCGACATCATGGCCGTGACAAAGTCCGCATAGGCCACCTTCCACGCGCCGCCGTGATGGCCGCCGCCGTGGCCGTTTTTTTTCTTGATGACGATAATCGGTTGCGTCTTGGCCGCCATGATGTCCTGTTGCTCCTACAGTCGTTACCAAACCCTAGGCCGCGGCCGCTACAGCCGGTTCCACGACGGGTGCGTGGCTCTTGCAGTTCTTTTCCATCTCGTCGAAGCTGGGCCGCACATGCGAGGGAATCGCCCGCCGCCCCATCTCGATGGCGATCATAGGAGCCGAGCCTTTTAAAAACGACAGGATCAGCACCCGAAGCACGTGCAGGTATTGGTCTTGCGCGTCGGCCGTCTTGGCCATGTTCGAGGCCAGAGGGCCTACTGCGCCGTAGCACAGCAGGATGCCCAGAAAAGTTCCCACCAGCGCCGCCGCAACCTTGTGGCCGATCTCCTCCGGCGGGCCGCCCAGCGAACCCATGGTGATCACCACGCCCAGCACCGCCGCCACAATGCCCAAACCGGGCAGCGCATCCGCCACCGTTGTCAAGGAGCTGACCGGCTGCGTTGTCTCGTGGTGATGCACCTCCATGTCCAGTTCCATCATCTGGTCCATGTCGAACGGCTCCACGCCCCCAGTGATAGCCATGCGCAATGTGTCGCACACAAAGTCACGTGCGTGATGGTCGGCGAGAAACTCGGGATAGTTTTTGAAGATCGAGCTCTCCGTAGGCTTCTCCACGTCCATCTCCACGCTCAGCAATCCCTCTTTGCGCACCTTGTTCAGAAACTGGTACATCATCTTGAGCGTGTTCAGATAACGTGCTTTGTCGAATGGCGAACCTTTCATCACCCCCATGAGTCCGTTGGCGATTCCTTTGATGATATGTACAGGATTAGCCGTCAGCAGCGTGCCTATCGCCGCGCCGGCAATGAGTAGCAATTCGGCTGGCTGAAGCAGCACCAGAATATGGCCCTTCTCCATCAGGAAGCCGCCGATGACCGATGCAAAAACCAAAACAATGCCTATGATGGCGTACATACGTACCTCCCAGGCGCAGACGTGATCTGGTTTCCGCCCGCATGAAAGCTGGTTAACATTGCGGCTTTGGCCCTTTCCAGCAGTTCGACCAAAGTACCCTCCTGTTCGGCTTGAGCCGCGCCGATGCTTACAGTCAGCGACGCGCGGTCGCCCCACCAGCGAAAGTCTGCCGTCCGGGCCAATCCGGCCAGCACCTGCGCATGGGTCGCCAACATCTCCGGCGTACGCTCGTGCGACAGGATCAGAAACTCATCGTCGCCCCAGCGCCCCATCTCCTCGGCTGGACGCAGCCCGTTGGCCATCGCCTGCTCCACCTTTTCCAGCATTGCCTCGCAGGCCTTGGAGCCGTGCGTCTTGCGAAGCTCCGCGGCCTGATCGACGGAAATCCACAGTATGCCGAACGACTGGCCGCCACGCGTGAAGTCTCCAAACAACGTCGCCAGCCGGTCCTCCAGGACAGCCTGGCTTGCCTTCAAGTCTCCGCCTTGTTCACACTTTCCATGCGGCAGCGAATCCAGACTGTCGGCGGGATGAAAGAGGACCGCCATGCCCACGCGCCCGCCCATCCCGTCGCGCAACACAAAGTATCGCGCCATCACGGGTACGTCGTGGCCCAGTTTATGCAGCGCATGAACCAGCGTCCGGTGGCCCAGTTGCCCCCCTGCATCCGGTTCCATCTCCCCAAGCCGCGCACTGGCCGCGAGCAGCGGCTCCAGCGGCGCTGGAGCTTGCCGTGATAACAGATCTGCGCACGCGTATCCGGTGATCGCCTCCGCCGCCCGGTTCCAGAGCGTGATCTGCTCCTCGCCGCCTAGCAACGCAACCCCCTCCGGAATACTATCCAGTGCGATTTCAAGAAGTTCGGCACGATCGGCCATTCATACCTCTCCATCTCCTACATCGGCACACAGCACACCAACTTCATCGCCTTGCGTTGTATACAAAAGGGTCGAGTATTTCTTAGGGAAGAGAGCTCCGGCGTGGGCGCGGGACGGGTCGAAACAGAACCCTCCTCGCTGCCGCAATCACTCCACGAACCTAATGAGTTAACAAATTCCACAGTTTTGGGTCAAAATATTTCGTGACCAATGGCATCAATAGGGCTATAATCTCATTCCTGGGAAAATTAAAATCTGCGACAAGCTTTTTTCCTGGGCGGGTCACCAAGGGAATTTGTCACGTCCATGTTTGTCGCGGTTTGAAGCAGTTCAAGGGGTTTTCGGGAATCTGCCGATAGTGTTCAAGAGAAGAGGCATTGTCTGGGCTTGTATCTGCGCTTCCGGTGTGGCGGAATCCGCGGGCCTGGCGGGTTTCAACTCAAGCTTCCGGGTAATGCAGCGGATGAGGCGCGTATCATGAACAAGATCATTCTTGCCGATTCTCAGGCTATTTTTCGAGCCGGCACAGCCAAAGTGCTGGCCATGGACGAGGACATGCGCATCATAGCGCAATGCACCGACCTCGATCGCATGCACCACGCCATTACCACCTTTCCCAACTCCATCGTTCTCTTTGCCGCCTCATTGCAGCCGGATATGGAGCGGCTGTACGGGCTGCTGGAGAATTCAGGCAGCCGCGGCATCGTGATCGCCGAAAACACCGAAAACGCGGGCGCTTACATTCATCAGGGCTTTCGCGGAGTGGTCTTTCGCAGCGTCACCGGGCCGACTCTGGTGGAATGCGTGCGCGTAGTGGCCGCCGGCGGCACATGGCTGCCTCCGCAGATCATGGTGGCAGAATCCCCTGAGGAAGATATGGTTGGCACGCGCGTGCGCGATCGCCTCACCCCCAAGGAGATGCGCATCGTCGCGCTTATCGTCCAGGGATGTAAAAACCGCGAGATTGCCACACGCCTCCATACCACCGAGCAGGTCATCAAAAACTACCTGCGCTCCGTCTACGATAAAACCGGCGTCAGTGATCGCCTCGAACTGGCGCTCTTCACCATCCACCACCGCGTCCTTGCCGCAGCCGCCGCCGACGTAGGCAGCAAACTCGAAGCCGAGGAAGCCGCAACCCGCGTCATGGTATAGCAGCCAGTCCAAGTAATTCGTATCCATAAACGCTGTCATCCTGAGCGGAGCGCAGCGAGTCGAAGGATCTGCATTTGTTTCTGCATTGAAAGGGCATGGCTTCAGCCGTGCCATAATCGCATCCACAATCATTTAAATATCAATCTGCGCGACGAAGTCGCGCTCAGTTCTGCTAACTCTGAACCGCGAGGGCACTCTACTAGCCCCGCTAACACCGCTAATCGGCTAACTCCGCTTTTACAGTTTCTCCGCCACGCTCTTGGCCTGAGTGAAGAGCAGCAGGTAATCCGGGCCGCCGGCTTTGGAGTCCGTGCCGCTCATGTTGAAGCCGCCAAAGGGATGCGCCCCCACCATCGCGCCCGTGCATTTGCGGTTAAAGTACAGATTCCCAACGTGAAATTCGCTGCGCGCGCGGTCGAGCTTGGCGCGGTCGGTGGAGTAAATCGACCCTGTCAGGCCGTATTCGGTGTTGTTGGCCACCTTCAGCCCCTCCTCGAAGCTGGCAACCTTGATTAGCGCCAGCACCGGCCCGAAGATCTCCTCCTGGGCCAATTTTGCATTGGGAGCCACGTCGGCAAACACTGTAGGCTCAAGGAAATAGCCGCCGTCCGCCGTTGCCGGAGCATTGCCGCCGGCAATCAGTCGGCCTTCCTTCTTGCCAACTTCGATATAGGCCAGCATGGAATCGAGCGCGGCTTTGTTAATGACCGGGCCGAGGTTATGGTTGGTCACAGGGTCGCCCACCGTCAGCTTGGCTACGCGCTCAAGTAGCTTTTCTATGAAGGAGTTGTAGACAGGCTCTTCGATAATGGCGCGGGAGCAGGCCGAGCATTTTTGCCCGCTGAATCCGAAGGCCGAGGCCACCACGCCATCCGCGGCGGCGTCGAGATCGGCGTCAGCGCAGACCAGAATCGAGTCCTTGCCGCCCATCTCCAGAATCGTCCGCTTCAGCCAGATTTGATTGGGTTTAGCCTTGGCGGCGCGCTCGTGAATCTCCAATCCAACCTTCTTGGAGCCGGTGAAGGAGATAAAGCGCGTTTTGGGATCTTCGACGATGGCGTTGCCAAAAGTCGCGCCGGAACCGGGGCAGAAGTTGACTACGCCGGGTGGAATTCCAGCTTCCTCCAAGACATGAACGAAGAGGGCTGCGATGGTGGGAGCATCGCTGGATGGCTTTAGAATCACTGTGTTACCGGTGACGATGGCGGCTGCGGTCATGCCCGCCATGATGGCGAAGGGGAAGTTCCAGGGGGGAATAACCGCGCCCACGCCGAGCGGGATGTAGTGCAACTCGCAGCGCTCGCCGGGGAACTGGATGGGGGTTTTCGAATCGGCCAGCCGCAGCGCTTCACGGGCATAAAACTCAAGGAAATCAATGGTTTCGCCCACATCGGCATCGGCCTCGGCCCAGTTCTTGCCTACTTCATAGGTGAGCCAGGCGCAGAAGACGAATTTGTGATCGCGGATGATGCGGGCGGCGTTGAGGAGCAGGGAAGCTCTTGATTCTACGGTGGTTCTACTCCAGGACTCGAATGCGCTGAGGGCCGCGGCCATGGCCTGCTGGGCGTGTTCGGTGCCGGCCTTCTGATGGATGCCGACGATCTGAGCGGGGCGCGCGGGGTTCAGGGAGCGGATTTTGTCCTCGGTTTTGATGCGCCGGCCACCGATGACCAGGTCGTATTCGCGGCCCAGTTGACTGAAGACAAACTCCAATGCTGTCTTCATCTTGCGAGCGTTTGCCAGCGTCTTGAAATCGGTGAAGGGTTGATTGGCAAACTCTCCCTGCGGCGAAGACGGCTGAATGGAAGTGGTGACATTTTTCGTTGCCATAGCCAATCGATTGTAGCCGACAACGCGGCGTGAAAAACAGGGGTCAGAGATCAGAGATTCGTGCAGAAAACGCGCAAAAAACCTCTACCTCGAAGGAGAGGTTATTTGCTTAAAATTGGGTTATTTGGGAAGCGGAATGGGTGGTTTTGGGGTGGTTCTGTGACGTTTTGGAGTGTTTTGGGGGCGAATTCTGAGAAGGAATTGGGGTTATAATA
The DNA here is from genome assembly GCA_963840985.1 of uncultured Acidobacteriaceae bacterium. GTDB lineage: Bacteria > Acidobacteriota > Terriglobia > Terriglobales > Acidobacteriaceae > Telmatobacter. Next base: position 7,628 of record CAWJDN010000182.1, on the reverse strand, counting down.
GGTGGAAATGTTCCACGTGGAACTTATTCATTCTGTTGAGTTTGGTTGCCGATTTACTACATAATTAACAGCAAGGTTTTGAAAATAAATCAGAGAACAAAAAATAGGGATCAAGATAGCCCTACCGCCAAGGTTACCAAAGTTTGATTATTACGTAACGTTTGGACTGTTAATCTGGGTACAAATTCCCACGAGCCGTTTCTCGGCCAAGACTCGTAGCCAACCCATGAAAGGACCGCACCCATGCGAAAGCACTTGGGTAAATTGGGGAAGGTATATGTAGGGCTTTTCCCACACACTGCCACGCCCTTGTTGCTGCTTTGCGCAGCTTTTTTCTTTGCTCTGCCTAATGCCGCAAACGCCCAAATCTGGGTCACGTCTGGATTCAAAGCAACGCCGGGCGCCCAAACTGAAACCGCCTATTGCAGCACCTCGGCCGTCGACCCCGCCACCGGCCAGCCTTCACCTGCCGCGGCGGATTATAAACACTTTGACGCATATTGCACGGTGCATCCATCGACAGGAGCAGCAATCACTACCCCTGATTGCTCAAACGGTCCATATAACAATCCCGTGGGTTCCACTGCTGCAGGAAACCCGACTGGGGTGTGCAGCATCGTCTTTCAGCCGCAGCCGGGAGTCACCTATACAATCAATTCCAATCACTGGCTCGTGCCCTATATGTTGCCATTGGCGCAATGCGGCTACCAAGATTATCGTGCGTATTGCTTATCAGACCCGCTAGGCTACTATTCCTTGAATGTAAGCGCTACCGATCCATGGCCCACGACGCCTACGTATACAGGCGTGAGTTCGATCAATACTGTAGACGATCCATGCAGTGCAATGGGCGCTTGCTTGCCTCAGAATATCTCAGATATATACTGTACAAATTATATTACATTTTTTGGCCTTCCTATATGCCAAAGCGGCGGCATAAGCGTGCCCGATGTATAGGAAATCGCGCATACCTCCGCCGTGTACACGCCCCTCAGCGCAATCATCACCGATACCAGCGACATCATGAATGCCAATGTAACCGTCAACTTGACCGCGCCCAGCGGGACAACTGGGGACCTGAACCTGGACTTTAAAGGGACAAGCAAAGCGAGGGGAGATTTAGATTACCTTCCGCGGTTTGATGATCTTTCTCCAGGGTCGCAGATTATCAGGCTTCGCTTCGATTACGCACAGCCAGGCATCTACACATCCGTACCAGCTGAAACTGGAATTTGGTACGCGAGTGTGCCAGGTCTTTCAGATGTTCAAGATGTGAGCGTTCCCGAATACACACTCCCTACAGAATGGGATTACTTCCGGAGAGTTCGCTTTTCGCAATACAACACTCCCAATGAAGGCGCTACCGGCAGTGGCGCATGTAGAAGAGGACAAGGAAAGGCATGGTTGGTTACACCGATTCCAGGAACCGCCACGGGATCAGTACATAACGGAAATTACAAGGTGAAATGCGAATTTGACGAGATAACCGATCCCGACCTGAACTCCCAATTTATCCAGCAGACTTGGATCAATGGCACCGGTATTTCGAACAAACATGGCTACCTGAAGAATGCTGCTGCATTCCATTTGGGTGATGCCAATCATTATGGTGAAGGTTGCACTAATTATCCCGACGACGCGATAGGCTATGGAGAACAGACGGGAAATACTTTTGTCCAAGTTCCTGCTCAAGTCACCGGCAAATGTGGAGAACTTGTTCCCGGAGAATCAGCAGCGGGACCGACGATTGCACTATCCGGTGTTAAGCCGGTGGGTTGCAACTACATGCTCAATTTGGACACTGGAGATCACACTACGTATACCACGCGAACGATTACTGATATATGTCCAGATTGCAATAAGCTCAAATTAAACTTTGGGGCGGACGGGCATGTCGACAGCTATACAGGAAGCGATGCCTGCACAGGTCACGATGTCAACCACGACCTTCCTGGAAGTCCATTCTACACCAGCAACATCACAAGTCAATGAAAGGAGAATGAAGATGAACACACAGACAGGATTCATAGTAAGCGGAATGATTGAGATCGGCGTCGTCACTCTCCTCTCCGCATCCATATTTGCCCAACAGACGGCACCATCCACAGGCACAGAGATACCGGAGCCACCGTTCGCCACGCAGACTTCGCAGATTGGCGCAGCAGAGGTTAAGACTGTAGTTGTTACCGGATATTTTCCAGAACGGCAGCCGGTGATTTATTGGCATGATCCGGAATGGAAGATCGATCTGGTGATTCCGCCGGCAGGTTCTGAGAACGACGCGTATTCGTTGCATATACTATCAAGTGATGGACGCTCGTCGACAGTTGAAATCCCTGAGGTCTACGGGCAAATCAACACGATATACCGGACTCCGGGCGACAAGGTGATTCTCGATGCAATCTGCGGTGGAATGTGTACAAGCTTTCTTATCGTAGATTTGAAGCTGGCAAAGATCATTGATGACATCGGGGCTGAAGGCGTGACGATCTCCCCAAACGGCCGATTTATTCTTTATCTTAGCGGGCATACGGCGCGTGCTCCGGAGCAAGAACCGAGTAGATATCACTTGTACGACACAGCGAAAACACCGATGGAGAATTACTGTGGCCACACGCCTATCAATTTTAGACATGAGAAATTGCCCGAGGATTGGCGCGGCTTTCGAGTATATCCGCAGAAGCCGGGGCAAATCTATTGCACCATCAAAGAGAATGATAATCTCGACGATGATAATAGTGCTTCGGACTTTATCTGGTCTTCGGATTCTAGCAAGGTAATCTTCGCTGATGTGAAGAGCGGAGTCATGAGCCTTGTCCTGGTGAAGATACCACGCGACGACCGCGACAAGGACAACGACCATGATCGAGACCAAGACCGAGATAGAGACAGAGATAAAAGCAGAGATCATGATGGAGACCACGACCGAGACCATAGAGGAGAAAACGATCGGCCTCGGACATTCATTTATACCTTCACAGGAACAGAGGATGTTTGCGCGGGTGCGGCAACCTGTGATTCCAATAATGTTCGCTCGATAGCCTGGAATGGCGATTCGGTTGATGTTGCTCTAATACAAGTGAACCCTACCGGACCAGCCATCGAGAAGGACTTGACCATTCCGATCTCGAAGTTTGTTCCCATCGGCAAGTAAACCTCGAGCTCGCCACCGACTCAGCCCCGGACGCGCCACACGCCTCCGGGGCTGCTCCCTTCAATAGAGCGAGAGGAGAATGGATATGAAATCACAGATAAATTTCGTCTCAGGCAGGATGCTCTGGAAGACTATTGTGCTCAACGTAGCAGGTCTTCTACTTTTAATATTGACCGCTCCTCTATTCGCCCAAAATTGCCCGAATAATCCCGGCGTGCGCACGATCTGCAAGCAGATCGGCAATGCGGAGGTTGTTTCCGTAACTTCACCGTACGGAGCGTATCCGACAACACAGCCGGTGGTCTATTGGCATGATGACGAATGGAAGATTGATATGCTCCCAGAAACTACGCATGAAGGTGAACTACGCATGAAGATCACCGCGAATGACGGGAGGGAGAAGATCGTGAAATTCCCCGCAGAATTTTTCGCTCAAATTGACTCTATCTCTCGCAGTCCCGAGGATAAAGCAATCGTCATTGGGGAGGTAAATGGAACATCCCGTGTTTTCAGTATTGTCGAACTGAAAACCGGGAAAGAAATATCCGGTGGTCTTTTGTATCATCCATCCATTTCACCGAACCGGCGCTTCCTGCTATATAAGAATTGGTTTCCGCCTCATGCTGAATCTCCACAAGAGAACCAATTCATCCTATACGACACATTGAAAACGCCCGAGGAGAACATTTGTGGTTATGGGGAGAACAACCCTGAATACAAGCGAAATAGCGAGGCTCTCAGTGGCATTCAAGTCTATCCATACCAAGCTAGCTGCCTGATCGGGAATGATGTAACCGATGACAACCAGAGCGCATCGAACTTTATCTGGTCCTCCGATTCTAGCAAGGTAGTCTTCGCAGATGTGAAGAGCGGCGTCATAAGCCTGATTCTTGTGATCGTGCGGCGGGATGACAACGACAAAGACCATGACAGAGATCGCGACAGGGGCCATGACAGAGATCGTGAAGGAGATCACGACAGAGACCATAGAGGGTACAACGACCGGCCTCGGACATTCATTTATACCTTCACAGGAACAGAGGATGTTTGCGCGGGTGCGGCAACCTGTGATTCCAATAATGTTCGCTCGATAGCCTGGAATGGCGATTCGGTTGATGTTGCTCTAATACAAGTGAACCCTACCGGACCAGCCATTGAAAAGGACTTGACCATCCCGCTCTCGAAGTTCGTTCCCATCGGCAAGTAAACCTCGAGCTCGCCACCGACTCAGCCCCGGACGCGCCACACGCCTCCGGGGCGGAGTTATTTCTATTGCGTGAGTTGATGTCTAAATACGTGTGGATGGGATGGTGGCGCGGCTTTTGGATCAGGGAATAGGGAATAGGAAAACCTGGCGGGCCGCCGGCGGTCTCAATGAGTACCGCGGACTATTGACGATAGTTGAGACTCAACTACTTTGAGCCGGTGTGGTCGATGCCATATGAGTCCAGCACATCTCGGAGTGTCACTACGCCGAGCAGACTGTGAATGTCCGCCCGATGGACGACCGGCAAAAGATCGAGATGGTACTTGCTCATACGTTCTAGCGTTAGATGCAAAGCATGATCCATGTGGAGATGTGGAACATGAAGTGTTTCCACAATGTTTTTTAGCGGCTGTTCCATTCTCCCATCAACAAGAGCGACTTCCAGCGTCTCCCGGCTCAACATTCCGAGAAAATACTCCTTGTCCAACACAGGCCATGTGCGGAATTGACTGGAGCGAGTTTCTTCCATCGCATCCTTGACCAGCATCTCGGCGGAGAGAATCTCAGGAGAGCGCTGCATCACATGAGCCACCGTGCGACGGCTTTTTTGGTGAAGCGTGCCGGGAGTGGGCAGATGGATTCCGTCCTGATGCGCCAGCGCCTCGTAGATAGGCTGCTTCTGAAAGCGCCGCGAAATGTACAGGCTGGTCAGGTTGGCGATCATCAAGGGCACAATGACGGCGTAATCCCGCGTCATTTCAAAGATCATCAGCACGGAGGTCATGGGAGCGCGCACGATGCCGGCAAAAACCGCGCCCATACCCACCAGCGCGTATGCTCCCGGCGAGGATGTGTACCCCGGCAACAAATTGTGGGCAACTGTGCCGATGGTTCCTCCCAGCATGGCGCCGAGAAACAAACTCGGGCCGAAGATTCCTCCCGCGTTGCCGGAAGCATAACTGACCGTGACGCCAACCAGCTTGAGCGCCACCAGCAGCAGCATCAGCTTGAGCGCCATTGATCCATTCAGAGCGCTTCCAACGTAGGTGTAGCCCACGCCCAGAACCTGGGGCACAAACCAGCCCATCAGGCCCACCGTCACGCCGCCCACCACCGGATGCCACCACTGAGTATTCCGGGGCAATCGCAGAAAAAAGCTGCGCATTCTCAGCAGCATCTTAGTGAAGGCTACTGACAAAAAGCCGCCGGCAATGCCCAGCAAAGCGTAGATGCCCAACTCCAGAGGATGCACCAGGCTGTACTGTGGCACTTGAAAGAGCGGGTTATTGCCCAGCAACAGGCGCATCATCGCCCAGGAAGTGGCGGAGGCCAGAACAACCGATCCCAGAATCGGCGCGTTCATATCGCCCATGACTTCTTCGAGAGAAAACAGCACCGCCGCCATCGGCGTATTGAATGCCGCGGCAATGGCAGCCGCCGCTCCCACGGGAATCAGGGCCTTCACTTTTTCCGGACTCAATCCCAGCGCACGGCCAAGAACGGAGCCGATACCTGCGCCCACCTGCACCGACGGTCCCTCGCGGCCCAGGGGTATCCCGCTGGCCAGCGTGGTAGCCGTGCAGAAAAATTTGCCGAGAACGGTGCGTAGCGAGATAAATCCATCCCGAGCGAAGAGGGCGGCCTTAGTCTGTGGAACGCCGCTGCCGCGAGCATTGGGAAAATAGCGGTAAAGCAGGAATCCCATGGCCAGCGAACCAACCACCGGTACCAGAACACGTCTCCACGCGGCACTGTCCACCGGATAGAGGCGCATTCCCAATCGTTCCGTCAGTACGATAAACGCGACCACTGCGAGACCAGTGAGCGCACCAATCAACAGAGACAGAAGAAGAAAGACCTGCTCTTCCCGCTCATGAAGGCGCGCGCTCCAACGAGCCCCCTGGTCAGCGAGCCATTTTCTTTTAGGCTGATTCTTTGCGGTGGTGGCAGATTGCATAAGAACATTTTACGCGAATAGCATTTCATGGCAGAAAACAACTATCACAGCGGGCGGGGCTCTCCTCCACGGCCGAGACTCGAATCGACGCGATAGTTCAAGCCCGCAGTTGTTCCTCCTGTAACATCGACCGTTACGCCTGTGATGCTTTTCGCAAGGTCTGAGGCCAGAAAGACAGCCGTATTCGCGATTTCATCCATGAGCGGCAGTTTCTTCAACATCGTATCGTTTTCCATGCCACGGAGAATTACTTCCATCTCTTTTGGGTTATTCTCGATTGCCTGCTTAAAGACCCGCGAATCCGGTGATCCGCCGGAGCGGATGTTCACAACGCGCACTCCATATGTGCCCAACTCCGAGGCGAGATTGCGAGAGAAGGTTTCAATGGCGGAGCATGTGGGAGCAAAGCCTGCTGTGAACGGGTATCCGATGCCACCGGGTGTTGCTGTGAGGGACAAGATCACCCCGGAATGCTGCTTCATCATGATCTTTCCCGCGGCCGTGGCAGTTAAGAATTGACTTCGCATTGCGATCGATACGGGACGCACAAAATCTTCCACGCTCAGTTGAACCAGAGGAAGATTCTGTACGACTTGATAATTGATCAAACAGAAAGACAGGTCCAGCGTGGCTCCCGAGCGAGTTATCGACTCGACAAATGCATTGACTTCACTTTCGTTCGTCGCGTCGATGCGCGCGGCCTCGGCACGTCCGCCGGCGGCGACAATTTCCTCCGCCAATTTCTGAACGGAAGAAAGATGTCTTCCTACCAGAAAGACCTTTGCGCCTTCTTGAGCAATTGCTTTTGCAATCGTAGAGCCCAGTGAACCGCCGCCCCCGTAGATAACGGCATTTCTGCCCTGCAATATTTGAGGAATCATGGATCTCACTCCAGAGCGAAATAAGGGCGCGAAGCTGGCAAAGAGCAAGAGTCGCGCGCGTCCACCAACGCTTGCAAGTATAACTGACCTGTTCTTGAGTAGTTGGCTACAGATGCGCTAGGTGGTTTCGGTGAGGGCGACGGTGCGCTTGCTCATGAGTGCGGTGCGCTCGAGTTTTTCCCAATTGAAAGGCTTGCCGTCGATGGCGCGCATGAGGGTCTTGAAGAGGACGATGGAGAAGAGCTGGCGGTAGGCGAAGCGTTGCAGCCAGATGTGGAAGAGAAGCCAGTAATCTCCCTTGTTGGCGGGGTGACGGCGCTCGAGAGAGAAGGCGACAGTGGAGGTGACGAAGTCGATGACCATGAAGGCGATGAAGTACGTGGCCAGCTTATAGAGGTCGGCGGGCGAAGCGGAGAGGGGATGGAAGTA
>CAWJDN010000181.1:0-11207 GCA_963840985.1 uncultured Acidobacteriaceae bacterium | reverse complement strand
CGCCCGCCAATTTCAGGGTCGCCGTAGAAGATATAGCGGAAGCCGTCCGCCTTGGCCACCTGCTCCATCTTCGAGCCGGGATCGGTGATGGCAATGAAATGGCTTCCGGCCTCCTCCGGCCCCACAGCTTCCTTCATCTCGTTGTAGAAAAACTGCTTGAGGATGTTGGGCTCGAGCGTGGAACCGGATTTGCTGGCCACCACGATCAGCGTATTGGCCAGATTGACCTCGTTACGGGCGGTGAAGACTTGCTCCGGGTCGGTGGAATCGATGATGCGCAACTCGGGAAAGCTGGTCTGCTGCCCAAAGGTCACGGCCAGCACCTCAGGACAGAGACTGGAGCCGCCCATGCCAATCAGCAAAATCGTCAGGAAGTCGGCCGTTTCCACCTCCGCGCCCAGCGCGGCAAAAACTGCCAGGTCCTTCTGCTGCCGCTCGACGATGTCGATCCAGCCGAGCCACTTTTCTTCACCGCTGGAGGTCCATAGGCCGGAGTCCTTCTGCCAGAAGCGGGCAACTTTGTTGTTGGAGGTCCAGTCGGCGGCGGCCAGATCCACGGCGCCGCGAAGTTCGGGAGGCAGTGCGAATCGAATGTTCATATCGTCCTTGATTGTCGCTCAAATGCGCGGTTACGGAAACTTGTCGCGGACATGGAAGAATTCTACAGTGCCGCCGCAGCCAGATTGCAGTCCAAAATGGGCTTTGCGGCTTCGAAGGCCAGGCGAATGCCGGTTTCCAGATCGATTTTTGGTTGCCAGCCCAGCATGCGCAGGCGGCTGGAGTCCATCAGCTTACGTGGCGTGCCGTCGGGTTTGGAGGCGTCGAATACCAGGCTGCCGGTAAAGCCGAGCACAATGCAAATTGTCTCCGCAAGCTCGCGGATGGTTACGTCGCTGCCGTAGCCAACATTGATAAGCGGGGGGAAGCTCTCACTTAGCAGCGTTCCATAGGTCTGGTCGTCGAGGGTCATCAGGTGAACGCAGGCGTCGGCAAAGTCGTTGCTGAAGAGAAACTCGCGCAGCGGCTTTCCCGTGCCCCATACCACCACTTCACTCCTCCCGGTGCATTTGGCCTCGTAAACCTTGCGGATCAGTGCGGGCATTACGTGAGAGGTTTCCAGGTTGTAATTGTCGCCGGGACCGTACATATTGGCGGGCATGGCAGCCAGGTAGCGGGTTCCGTATTGGCGATTGTGGGACCAGCACATTTCAATACCGGCGATCTTGGCCAGCGCATAGGCGCGGTTGGTGGCCTCCAGTGGCCCGGTCAGCAAATACTCCTCGCGGGCGGGCTGCGGGCAGTCGCGGGGATAAATGCAACTGGAACCGAGAAACAGAAGCCGCTTTACGCCATTGCGCCATGCAGCGTCGATCACGTTGGTTTGAATCTGTAAATTGTCGCGAATGAAGTCGGCAGGATAAGTGATGTTGGCCTGAATACCGCCGACCTTGGCTGCGGCCAGGAAGACATACTCCGGACGCTCGGCGGCAAAAAAGGCATCCGTGGCCGCCGTATTTTGGAGATCCAACTCGGCGTGAGTGCGGAAGATGAAGTTGGTGTAACCGTGGTGCTCAAGGCTGCGCACCAAAGCAGAGCCAGCCAGCCCAAGGTGTCCGGCGACATAGATGCGGCTATCTTTCTTCATCAAAACTCTCCGGATTCATCGTTCGTGGAAGCCCGCTGCGGCCTCGTAGCCGTTCTTCTGCACGAGAAGATCGCGTTTGGCCCGTTTGAGGTCCTCGGAAACCATTTCGGTTACCAGTTCACGAAAAGTAGTCCGCGCGGTCCATCCCAACTCGCGGCGCGCCTTCTCGGGATTGCCCAGCAACTTCTCCACCTCAGCCGGGCGGAAGTAACGGGGATCGACGCGCACGACAATCTCACCACGCTCATCAATCGCATGTTCCTCGACGCCTTTTCCCTTCCAGCGCAGCTTCATGCCTAGTTCGGCGGCGGCTAAGTCCACAAACTCGCGTACGCTGTGCTGCTCGCCAGTGGCGATCACGTAATCCCGCGCCGTATCCTGTTGCAGTATCAACCACTGTGCCTCCACGTAATCCCGTGCATGGCCCCAGTCGCGCAGCGAGTCGAGGTTACCGAGATAGAGGCAATCCTGCAGGCCGACTTTGATGCAGGTCAGGCCGCGGGTAATCTTACGGGTCACAAAGGTCTCGCCGCGAATAGACGACTCGTGATTGAAGAGAATGCCGTTGCAGCTGAACATTCCGTAGGACTCGCGATAATTGACGGTGATCCAGTATCCGTAGACCTTAGCCACGCCATAAGGCGAACGCGGATAAAAGGGCGTGGTCTCTGATTGCGGAGTCTCCCGCGCCAGGCCGTACATCTCCGAGGACGAGGCCTGAAAGAAGCGGGTCTTCTGCGCAAGGCCCAGCAGCCGTATGGCCTCCAGAATGCGCAGCGTGCCCAGCGCATCGGTGTTGGAGGTGTACTCCGGCTCCTCGAACGACACCATCACATGGCTTTGCGCGGCTAGGTTGTAAATCTCGTCTGGTTGAATCTTCTGGATGATATTGACCAGGCTCGACGAGTCTGTCATATCGCCATAGTGCAGCACCAGCCGGGGATGGTCGGAGTGCGGGTCCTGGTACAGGTGGTCGATGCGCTGGGTATTAAGGAGCGATGAACGACGCTTAATTCCGTGGACCTCATAGTCTTTTTTAAGCAGGAACTCCGCTAAGTAGGCGCCATCCTGGCCGGTAACGCCGGTAATCAAAGCCCTTCGCATAGCACTCATACCTCACGTTGCAGACAAATCGCCCCTTACTATCTTAAACAAATTAACCAGTTGGGCGGGCAGAGATGTATGCGGTATACGTTGCGCAAAGGGGCTCTCAGGCCGGTCCAGCGATGAGCTGCCGAAGGAACTTGAGGATGAAGCGGGGGTTGTGCTTGAGATAGCGTTTGGCCAAACGCCGCGGCTCGGTTGCGAAACGAAACGCCCATTCTAGACCGCAGCGTTGCATCCATCGCGGAGCACGGCGCTTGCTACCAGCGATGAAATCAAAAGCAGCTCCAACGGCAAACATAACGGCGTGAACCCGGCCCATATGTTCAACGATCCAATGTTCCTGCTTAGGACAGCCGAGGCCAACAAAGAGCAGGCGCGCACCGGAAGCTTCGATTCGCTCTACGATAGCCAAATCTTCTTTCGGGGTGAGCGGCCGGAAGGGCGGGCTTTCAGCATAGGCGACTTTGAGATTGGGGTGCCGCTGACGTACCGCGCAAGTCAATGCATTAAGAACTGCCTGGCTTCCACCATAGAAGCCGACCGGTACTCCTGCATTTTCAGCTGCCGTCAGTAAGGTGGCCACGGCATCCGGGCCGTAGACCCGCTGAGCGCCGCTCTCCCCCAGCGCGCGCAGCGCCCATACCAAAGGCATCCCATCGGGGTTGACGATATTGGCGCAATTGAGCAGGCGTAAGAATGCAGGATTGTCATGGGCTTCCATGATCATGTGGACATTGGCGAAGAAAAGTGCGCGGGAGTTCCGCTCACGAGCCCAGAGGAGACTGCGTTGAACTACCTCATCGTAGTTGCTGACAGCAACATTGACCCCAAGGATGGGCCGAGTGACAAAGGGACTTTCTGACTGGGCGATCATCGTCATGGATGGATGATTCTCAGGGGAATATGCGTACGCCCGTGGACAAGACTGTTTTTGGCGACAATGCGCTGCCAACCGCGACTGTATAGAACTGGCCCTTCATGTTAATGGCGGTGGCTGAAGTGATACATCACGCCGAAGGTAAAGCCCTGAGGTTTGAGCCGTGGACCGTTTTTATCAGTCGGGTAGCGCTTAAAGAAATCAGGCCAGGACTGGTATTCATAATCGACCCGCACCCAGACATGCTCAAGGACCCGGTAATCCACGCCGCCACCAAAGCTGGTGATAGTGCGGGAGTCAGTCCAATGCAAAGTAGGATTGTGGTTTACGGTCTCTTCATCCGCGTTGCCGTATCCCATCATGAACTTACCGTAAGGACGGAAGTCGCGGTAGCGGGGCAAGGAATAAATCACGCCGCCCACAGCAGTATCCTCCCGCACACCAGACGGAATATCCCCCGAACGGAAATAGTTGAGATCGCGGCCCTCGGCTTCCAGGCCTATTCCTTGAAGAATATTTGGCATATGGGGCAATTTGTAGTCGATCCACAGTGTGCCTCCGAGCATGTGGCCGTTTATGTGGCCGTTATAGATATTGGGGTTATAGGCAGAGATGCCGGCGCCGACGGACAAAGGAAAATTACCCTCTGTGGCCGCCGGTACAACTTGAGCAAGTACGGGGGATGCCGCACAAAGAAAAAGTGCAGCAAGGGTCGGCTCAAGGTACGGCTTCAAGTACATTCGATGTCTCCTTTGCGATTGCAGGACACTTTTTCCCGAGACACTCCCCATCGAATGAGTGTACATCTTCAAGGTAAAAATGCAAGAAACAACCCTGTTTGTGTTCACTGTCACAGGCGTGCAATCCTGGGTTGGCGTTCCCATTCCCACACAGGGAAAGGTCCTTTTAGCCCACCGCGATTATCGCTTCGTTCCCGGCCAGCGGGGCGTAATGCGCATCAAATCCAAGCCGCCTGAATCCTCCACTGCAAACTCCGGTGAAGCAGCAGGAACAGCCACCATGCCTCCCATAGGCAGTTCCAGAGGCTCAAAGCCTTCCCCGGAAATCCTCGCCGCCCCTGCAGCCGCAAACAGGTACTGGAGTCCGGGAGAAGGCTCACCATCAGCAGCCAGAATGGGGCCGGAGAGACTGGCGCTGGTCCTGCTACCCAGCACTCCAATGCTCTCCACACTAAAGTAATCCTCATTTATCAGGATGGTCCTGTCGGGCAGAACTCGGGGTGGAATCTTTCCGGCATGGGTCACAAGCCTGGTGGCTTCGAGAGATTTCTGAATGTGCAGCTCGCGGCCCCGCCCGTAGTCGTACATCCGGTAGGTCAGGTCGCAATATTGCTGGGTCTCCAGCAGAATCGACCCCGGCCAGATGGAGTGAACCGTTCCCGCATCCACAAAGATCATCTCTCCGGTGGCCACATGAAGCATGTCCAGGCTTTTTTCCAGAGTGCCCGCCTCAATTCCTGCCTTGACCTCGTCCAGCGTGACGCCCGGCTTGAGCCCACAGGCCACCTGCGCGCCCGGCTCGGTCTCCAGCACATACCAGCACTCCGCCTTGCCGCGCGGATCGCCGTACTTTTGCGCCATTGCGTCGTCGGGATGCACCTGGACGCTGAGTTTTTCTTTGGCAAAGATGACTTTGATCAGCAGCGGAGACCCGCCACTGCGTGGGGCAACCGGACCCAGCAGCGCTTCCGGCGCCTCGGAAAAGAGTGCGCCCAGCGTCTGGCCGGCATGCGCGCCAGTCTCCACAACACACTTATCCCCGGTGAGCCAAGCTTCGCCGATGGGATTGCCATCACTGGCAACCTGGTTATACCAGGGACGAAGATCCTTACTGCCCCACACCCGCTCGGCAAACCATGGCGCGATGCGAAAGGGAGCCCAGACGGAAGGAGCGTATTGCGAGATTATTTCCATGAGGTTATTCCCTTACTTTCAGGGGAAACAAGTCTTGCCGGGCTCTCCGGCTGCAATCTCACTCTAGCAGAGAGCCAATCTGCCCGGCACAGACTAAGCTTCGACTGGCCCAAAGTGACTTTGGCGCCGTTGAACGCCTTTTAACCGTAGCGTAACTTGCCCCATCCTCCCTCGAACGAATAACCTAAGCGCATGTCGAAGCCAGTTTCCATCTGTGTGATCGGGTCCGGCTACGTGGGACTCGTTGCTGCCGTTTGTTTTGCGGAAATCGGACATCAGGTCATCTGCGTAGACAATGACGAAGCCAAGGTGAAAACACTCCAAGACGGTGGCGTACCCATCTTCGAGCACTATTTGCCCGAACTGCTGGCTACGCACCGGGGGCACGGGGTGAGCTTCACCACCAATCTGGGCGTGGCCGTGGAGCAGAGCGAGGCCATCTTCATCGCCGTGGGCACGCCTCAGGGCGATACCGGCGCAGCCGACCTGTCCTATGTCGAGGCCGTGGTCTCCGAGATTGCCCGCTCCATCAACGGCTACAAGGTCATCGTGGAAAAGAGCACGGTGCCGGTCTACACCAATGAATGGATTCGGCGCGTGCTGCACCGCGGCGGCGTGGACCCGCAGAGTTTCGATGTGGTCTCGAACCCCGAATTCCTGCGCGAAGGAACGGCGGTGATGGACTTTCTGCATCCCGACCGCATCGTGGTGGGCGCGAACTCCGAGCGCGCAGCAGAAGTGTTGCGGCGCATCTACGAGCCGCTCACCGGGGGCGGCTATTACGCCCAACCAGGCGCTTTGCAGGGAGCGCGCAGTGCCGCTGCGCCGGCCCGGCTCCTGGTCACTACGGCGCAGAGTGCGGAGATTATCAAGCACGCCTGCAATGCCTTCCTGGCGCTGAAAATTTCCTTCATCAACGCCGTGGCCAACCTGGCCGAAACGGTGGACGCGGATATAGAGGACATCGCCGCGGGCATAGGCATGGACAGCCGCATCGGAGCTAAATTTCTCAGGGCGGGGCTGGGCTATGGCGGCTCTTGTTTTCCCAAGGACGTGGCTGCCTTTCACTGGGTGGCGCAGCAGCAGGGCGTGGACTTCCAACTGCTGGACGAGATACGCAAGGTCAACGATACTCAGAGGGTTATTTTCTTCAACAAAGTGCGGGCCGCGCTGTGGACTCTGCGCGGCAAACGGCTGGCCGCCCTGGGCCTGGCCTTCAAGGGAGATACAGATGACATCCGCGATTCTCCGGCCCTCGATGTGATCGGAAAACTGTTGGAGGCCGGCGCCCTGATCACGGCCTATGATCCTGCAGCCATGGAGCGCGCCAAAGAGGTGATGCCGCCCAGCGAGACGCTAAGCTATGCGGCGGACATCTACGCAGCGGCCAAGAACGCCGACGCGGTGCTGATTCTGACCGACTGGAAGGAGTTTGCCGAAATCGATCTGGCGCGCCTCAACCAGGCGGTCCGCTTCCCCATCGTGATTGACGGCCGCAATCTATACAAACCGCGGCAGATGCGCGATCATGGATTCACATATGTGAGTATGGGCCGGCCGGCGAGTTACCAGGCGCAGCAGGGCAAGCCGCGCAAATTGATCGTGTAGAAGCGGAAATTCCAAACCGTTCGGTTTGCCGCGGGATGCGGTCAGCCCGTGGTTTTGAGCTTCGGAGCATAAACTATTGACCATGCACGTACTTGTCACCGGCGCCGCCGGGTTTCTCGGTTCTCATCTCACCGACCGTCTGCTGGGTGAGGGCCACACCGTCATCGGCGTCGATAACCTCTGCACCGGAGACCGGGAAAACCTCGCGCACCTGGCCAATGAGCCGCGCTTTCGCTTTGAAGAGCGGGACATATGCCAGCCATTTGATCCCGGCCCGGTCGACTACGTCTTCAACTTTGCCTCCCCAGCCAGTCCGCCGGAGTATCTCCGCCTGGGAATCGAGACTCTGCGTGTTGGTTCCATCGGTGTCGATAACACGCTGGAAATTGCGGCACGTTACGGCGCTGGTTATCTGCATGCTTCCACATCGGAGTGTTATGGCGACCCAATCGAGCATCCGCAGCGTGAAGAGTACTGGGGCAACGTGAATCCAGTCGGCCCGCGCTCGGTTTACGACGAGGCCAAGCGTTTTGCCGAGGCCATGGTCATGGCATGGCATCGCTCGCGCGGTGTCAACACCCACCTGGTTCGCATCTTCAATACCTATGGTCCCCGCCTTCACCCCAGCGACGGCCGGGTTATCTCCAACTTCATGATGCAGGCTCTGCGCGGCCAACCGATGACAATTTACGGCGACGGCAACCAGACGCGCAGCTTCTGCTACGTGGACGACCTGATCGAGGGCATTCTGCTTCTCTCACGCTCCGGCGAGCACATGCCGGTCAATATTGGCAATCCCGAGGAGTTCACCATCCTCGAAGCGGCTCAGTTAATCATCGAAGTGACCGGCTCGAAGAGCGAGCTGCGCTTTGAAGACTTGCCCGAGGACGATCCTACCCGCCGCTGCCCCGACATCGCCAAGGCTCGCGCCCTGCTCGGCTGGGAGCCGCGGATCACTCTCAAAGAAGGGCTGGAAAGATCGCTGGAGTTCTTCAGGAGCCACTTGTCGGCTGGCTGGTAAGCTGCCTTTTTGTCATAACCCCATCTCATTTGGAAACCGCATCTGTCCATTCAGGCGAATCCTGAATGTACAAGATGGTTTGGTGTGGAGACTGATCTTAGCTGGCGCTTTTAGTGGTCTTGGTGATACTGGCCTCGGTAATAGAGCTGGGCGACGAGTGCGAAGATGTAATCCGCAATTCGCCATAGACAGACCTGCAGTCAATCTGTACAATTGCTGCGACCCAATTCTCAGGAGGAATGAGCGAATGAAACGGCTTGGATGGATTCTTGTGCTTTTGATGGCGGCTTCGCCCGCCTGGCCTGACAACAATAAGATCAATAAGATCAATGTGCAACAACTCAGGGATCTGCTGGTTTCCATGCAGCAGGGCAAGAAGACCGACGATGAAGTATCCACGCGGCTTAAAGGGGTTGAGCTGAGCGAGGAACTGACAGCCGCCGCTAAGTTAAAAATGCTATTCCTGTCTCCCGGCCCTCTCACGAGTGAGCAAATCTGCGTCCTTGAGGCGCGCACCTCCATGTTGGCGCCGCCACCCTCCGACCTGCCCGATCTGCCCACTCCGGATGCTGCTGCACAAAAAGCCATTTTGGACAAGGCCATTGGCTTCGCTACCAAGAATGATCAGCAGATTCCCCACCTTACCGCAAAGAAGGCAGTCGCTCACTATGGGCACGTCAATGACTTCAACCCTTGGGGGAAAAAGGGTGGGTTCATTGAGGGGGGCATAACCAGAGACCGGGGCGATAGTTGGATCATGAGACTGACGAGCAGATACATGGAGACCGTAGAAATCGACCAAGGGGTTGAGAAGGTTATGACTTCTACAGTAGACCCACATCTGAAGCGCCTCAGCGCCATATCCGAAGGCGGCACGAGGCCAGCTTTGAGCATGATTATGAGTAAGGCAGTTGAAGGCGGCAATATCCATTGGTTGCGATGGGAGATGATTAACGGGACCAAGACCGCTGTTATTTCTTTCGCAGTGGACAAGAGAAACGCGCTCTATGGCGTTGACTATTGCTGCTTCCCAACCCGGGGGGACTTCGGAGATAGTGCTGAATGGAAGCCCTTCAAGAAAACCGTGGGATTGCATGGCGAGTTCTTCATCGATCCCGATACTGGAACCACGTTGCGGCTCGTGATGCTGGCGGATTTTTCCCCCACAGACTTCGTCGAGCAGGAAGATACGCGCATCGATTATGGTAAGGAAACCATTGGAGGCAATATGTATATTGTCCCGGAGAGTTCCTTCAGGATAATTAGAGCGGATGTTCTGGGCGATTCCGCTAGGGGGTATATATCGCACCGGACTATGCTGGTCGCGGGCTACTCAGACTATCTCCAGGCTGGGGCCGCACAGAAGTAGCCTGCGGCCTGATTGACGAGGGGAAGGTTCAAATGCTCAACTGCAATATCCCTTTCCGCGCCAGACATCACTTTGCTACTCTTGCCCTATCATGAAGCGCACGATCTTCCTGCTCCTGACCGCCTTTGTTTTTCTTGCCGCCGGCCAGCCCGCCGCCGCGCAGAAGTATCTGCCCAAGTCCATACAGTTCAAAGGCGCTCCGGAGTACTCCGACCAGGAGTTGCTGGCCGCCGCGGGGCTGAAATTAGGCGCGGTCCTGGATTTTGCCGAGATGTCAGGCCACTCGCAAAAGCTGATGGACACCGGTCTCTTCGAAACCCTCAGCTTCAAGTTCGATGGGGTGGACCTTGTCTATACGCTGGTTCCGCATACCGAGCTCTATCCCGTGCGCCTGGAGAATTTGCCGCTCACGCCGGGCAAGGAACTGGACGCCGCGCTGCACGACCGCGTACCGCTATATCACGGCAAAGTGCCGGCCGAGAGAGGACTCACGGAGCAGGTGCGTCAGGCCCTCGAAGAGATGCTTGCGGCCAAAGGCATCAAGGCTAACGTAACAGTCAGGCCCTTCACCGACCAAAAGCTGCAAGCAGTCACTGCCATGAACTACTCCATTACCGATCCGCCGGTGCGGGTGGGCGAGATTCATCTGCAAGGCGTTTCGCCAGAGATGCAGGCTAAGGTCGAAGCAGTTGCGGATCGCGCCATGAGGACCGATTACGACACGGAAAATGCGGCGGGCAATATCGAGCGCGCATTTGTTTTGTTGTACACCGATGAAGGCTATGCCGCCGTCAAAGTTCATGCCGAGCGAACGGATCATCCGATTGCCGGTAGCCAGGCAATTGTCATTCCCTTTAACGTAACCATCGATGAAGGGAGGCATTACACTCTGGGAACCATCTATTTGCCCACCGGCGAGCCGCTGAACCTGGCGGAGATCAACAAGACTTCCGGGGTTGTGTCGAAAGCGGTTGAGAAGCAATCCGTTACTGGTGGAGTCGCTCTTCGATCAGCCTTGCTCAATGTCACGGGACAGTACAAATCCAAAGGCTACATGGATTGCGTTGTCACGCCGCATCCTCAGTACGATGACGCGAAAGGCATCGTCAATTACACACTTGAGATTCAACCCGGCACGGTTTATACCATGGGCGCGCTGACCATTCAAAACAGTGCCGAAGACCTGCACGCTGCGATGTTGGCTGCCTGGAAATTGCCCGAGGGTGCGGTCTTCAGCGAAAAAGCGATTCAGGATTACTATTTCATGCAGGGAAATACTCCGCTTGGACGTACCTTCGCCTCCGCTATCTGCAAATATAAGCTGACGAAGAATATTGATACCCACACCGTCGATGTAACGCTGCGCGTGGAAAAACGGGACTAATCACCGCATCTAGCTCCGCGCGCGGGGCTTCAATAGCGACCGATTCTGAGCCTTCAATCGCCATCGTTTCCGTCTCCGGACAGATTGTAATGCTAGCGTAATGATTGGTTTTCCTGCACTTAATGGTTGCAGGGGCGGAGGAAAGCGTCATGTAACGACGGGTAACCCCTCATTCTTGCCGTCACTGAGGCACTACGCACCGCATATCAGGCTGTTGTAAGCTCTGGCAGGAGAGTGAGTTCGGTAGCGCCATGGACGGATT